>NZ_CP011010.1:688928-1000357 GCF_001274595.1 Stenotrophomonas maltophilia | reverse complement strand
CCCGTGGATTCCCCTGTGCGCCCCGCCGTCCCTCGTGGACGACTACGGCGAGGGCCTGGTCTACGACTACGTGGGCGCGTTCGAGTCGCTGGAGGCGCTGCGTAAGGCGATCCGCAAGGGTGCCGCCGCGCTGGCGAAGATCATCATGTTCCTCAAGCCGACCTCGACGATCCGCGAGCGCCAGCTCACCGAGGCCGAATCCGGCGCGGTGCTGCGTGGCGACGCCAGCGACGTGACCACGCTCCAGCTCCAGAAAGCCTACGACCTGAACTTCGTGCGTCAGGAGGCCGAGGCGCTAGCGAACTCGCTGGAGCTGATCTTCGGCGTGAAGTCCGCCGTGCAGCGCCCCGGCGAGCGTGTCACCGCCTACGAAATCCGGGTGCTCACCCAGGAACTCGACGACGCCCTCAGCGGCTTCATGGCGATGTCGGGCGAGCAGCTCTTGCTCCCACTGATCCGCCGCCGCCTGCACAAGCTCCAGAAGCAGGGTCGCCTGCCCGAGCTGCCGCAGGAACTCATCAAGCCGCGCATCACCGTTGGCATCGCTGCCCTCGGCCGCGGCCACGACCTGAACAAGCTGATCGAGTTCGGTCAGGCAGTGGATGCGCTTGTCGGCGCAGAGGAGAAGGCACGCCGCCTCAACAGTGGCGAGGCGATCTCCCGGCTGGCCGCCGCTTCCGACATTTCCACCAAGGGCCTGATCCGCTCCGACGACGAGCTTGCTGCCGAGCAGCAGGACGCCTCGGCGCAGGAGGCGATGGTCCGTGCCGCTCCGAATATCGCCTCAGCGATGACCCAAACCCCGTAACCCCGAGAAGGACGCAATGTCGAACGAAACCACCGAGAAGCCCGCCAAGCCGACCAAGGAAGCCCCGAAGGCTCCGAGCGTCGAGCGTAAGGGCAAGGCCGAGATCACCCGCAAGGCGAACGGCCTGGTCATCGTCAACTACAAGCCCGAGGACAAGTAATGTCGCAGCCGGGCAAGTCCGAAGTGACCGTCAACCTTGACGGCATCAACGGCCAGCCGACCCCAGGTCAGCAGCCGCCGCAGAACTCCCAAGACACCCAGCAGCCCGCACCGGGCGCGCAGGGCGGCACCGATGGCGAGCGCCTGTACGGCGGCAAGTACAAGACCGTGGAGGAGCTGGAAGCCGCCTACGCACAACTGAGCACGCCAGCCGACGACAAGGGTGGCAAGGGCGGCCCCGCGACCATCGACGACGCCACCGCGGATGACGCGCGTGACGCCCTGGCGCGGGCTGGCCTGAACCTGGACGACTTCGCCACCGAGTTCAACTCGAACGGCGCGCTGTCCGAGGAGAGCTACAAGAAGCTCCAGGACGCGGGCTATCCGAAGGAGCTGGTGGACGTGTACGTCGATGGCCTGCGCGCTCGCGTGCAGACCTACGAGAACGCCGTCTACTCGCCCGCAGGTGGCAAGGCCGGTTACGACGGCCTGGTCCAGTGGGCTAAGACCAACCTGAGCGCCGAGCAGAAGCGGGCGTTCAACGAAGCGGTGCAGTCCGGCGACGCCGGCCGCGCAGCGCTGGCAGTCCAGGGCCTCGTCGCCCTCCGTGGCGGCAACGGCCGCCTTCTGAATGGCAAGACCGCATCGAACGCCGATGCAGGCCCCAAGCCGTTCCAGTCGCAGGCGCAGGTCGTCGAAGCGATGCGCGATGTGCGCTACCACCGTGATCCGGCTTACCGCGCGGAAGTCTCCGCCCGCCTGGCCGTGTCGCCGCTGTTCAAGTAATCCACTCAACCTCAAGCAAGGACTAAATGTCGGACGCAATCCCCTCCCGCCTGGGTCAAGCCCAGGCCAACGGCGACGCCTGGGCGCTGTTCAAGCAGAACTACACTGCTGAAACCATCACCAGCTTCGTCGAGAACTACAAGCTGGACGGCCGCGTGTCGGTGCGCAACATCGAGAGCGGCAAGTCCGCCTCGTTCCCGAACGTCGGCACCATCGGCTCCGAGTACCATGTGCCGGGCACCGAGATCAAGGGCCTGGTGGTCGAGCACAACGAGACCATCATCACCCTCGATCCGATGCTGATCTCGCACGCCTTCATCGCCAACATCGACGAGGCGATGAACCACTACGATGTGCGTTCCGAGTACACCCGTCAGCAGGGTGCGGAGCTGGCGCTCAAGCGCATGCAGAACGAGCTGCGCTGCGCGATCCTGGCCGCGCGTACCACCGAAGGCAAGGTCGAAGGCCAGCCAGGTGGTGCCATCATCAAGGCCGCCACGATGGCCTCCGATGCGACCGTGCTGGCCGATGCGTTCCGCAACGCCCGCATGCTGTTCGACGAGAAGCTGCTGCCGGACAACCCGCAGGAGTTCACTGGCGCACTGGCCCCGGCTCAGTGGTATCTGCTGACCGAGAACAAGGACTTGATCGACCGCGACATCAACGCGGAATCGAACGGCTCCTACGGCCAGGCGATCATTTCCTCGGTCGCTCGCATCCCGCTGGTGAAGATCAACGCGATGCCGCGTGTCGATGAGTCGGCCCTGGCCTCGATCCCGGCCAAGTACCGCGGCAACTTCGCGGACACCGTAGGCGTGATCTTCCACCGCTCGGCTGTCGGCACCCTCAAGCTGCTGGACCTGTCCCTGGAGGACGTGTACCAGGGCGAGAAGCAGGGCACCCTGATGCTGGCGAAGTACGCGCTGGGTCACGGCATCCTGGCTCCGCGCGGTGCCATCGAGCTGTCGAAGGCCGCGTAAGTTCCACCGGGACGGGACTCATAGAGTACCCGGTCGTGTAGCTGGCACCGCAGACCTAGATCGTCAAGTCGGCTCCCGTCCCAACTCCAATCTCTCTCCATCTACGGGGGACATCCATACGGGTGTCCCCCGTTTTTTTGCCCCGAATCCATGAACCTCGAACTCACTCCGACCACGGAACTCGAAGCCGTCAACGTGCTGCTCGGTGCTATCGGCGAAGCGCCGATCAGCGACCTCGAAGCGCTCGGCAACCTGTACGCCTCGCAGGCGCGCGACACCCTCCGCGCGGTGAGCCGCGAGGTCCAAACCGCTGGCTGGTGGTTCAACACCAGCGAGTCGTTCACCTTCACGCTCAACGCGGAAGGCAAGGTGCTGCCGCCGCAGTCGATCCTCAAGCTCGTCCCCGCACGCGGAAGCGAGCCACTGGTGATCCGAGGCACGCGCCTCATCAACCCGCTCACCCTCGCCGACACCTTCTCGTCGGCACCCACCGCCGACTTCGTGACCTGGTTCCTCGCCTACGAGGAGCTGCCCGAGTCGGCCCGTCGCTACATCGCCGTGCGCGCTGCGCGTCTGTTCCAGACGAGCGTGCTGGGCAGCGACCAGCTCTACGTGTTCACCGAGAAGCACGAGGAGGAGGCATACCTCATCTTCGCCCAGGAGCACGCCGACTTCACCTACGCCCGCGGCCACAACTTCCTCAGTGGATCGACGGACGTGTCTGATATTTGGGACCGCTGATGCCGCTAATCACGGGGGACTACCCCTCGTTCCTGGGAGGCGAGTCGCAGCAGGACGATACCGTCCGCTCGCCGAACCAGCTCACTAAGGCGATCAACGCCTGGCTGCATGCCGCAATGGGCGCTGGCAAGCGCCCGCCCGCCGAGTTCGTTGCTGGCCTTGGCGTCACCCTCGATCACGACTGCGCCTTCCACTCCATCGTCCGCGATGAGAACGAGCGCTACATCGTCGCCGTGGGTCACCGCAGCATCCGCGTGTTCGACCACGAGACCGGCAAGGAATACACCGTCAACGCCACGGGCGACGCGCTCGATTATTTGGACACCCAGGGACAGCGTGCGTGGTCGTGCTTTGCGCTGGCGACGTTCTCCGACACCACCTTCATCGTCAACCGGCTGGTAGACGTGAAGCAGAGCGATGAGCTGTCGCCCGGTTCGCTGTACGGATCGGCGCAAACGATGTCGGACCTGCCGAAGCCCGGTGACAAAGGCTCGGCCGTTGTGCCGACCGGCGCGATCTACAACATCATCGGCTCGTCCGAGTCGCAGTTCGACGACTACTACGTCCAGAAGCAGTCCTCCTCGGTCTACTTGGAGGTCGCCCGGCCAGGCATCAAGCACCGCTTCGATGCCAAGACGATGCCCCACATCCTCAAGCGCATCCCCGATCCGGTGCATGCGGACGGCTTTTGGTTCTCCTTCGGTGGACCGGAGTGGACCGCGCGGCTCGCGGGTGACGAGCAAAGCAACCCGTTCCCGTCCATCGACGGCCAGCGCATCCGCGAGGTGTTCAAGCACCGGGACCGCCTAGGCTTCCTGGCCGGGGAGAACGTGCTGATGTCCGAGGTCTCCGATCCGTTCAACCTCTGGCGCACTTCGGTGACCCAGGTGCTCGACGCCGACCCCATCGACGTGAGCGTCAGCGGGTCTAACGGCGTCACCACGCTCTACCACGCAGTCCCGTTCCAGTCGGCCCTGTTCCTTGCCGCTGCGGGCGGCCAGTTCCTCCTGACCGCCGAGCCGTACCTGGCCGCCAAGAACGTCAAGAGCGATCCGGTCAACAGCTACAGCAGCTCGCCGTACATCCGGCCGAAGCTGATGGGCGAGTCGCTGTACTTCACCGAGGACAGCGGCGCATACGCCAGCGTGCGCGAATACTTCATCGACGACCTGTCGGTGACCGGCGACGCCGCCGACGTGACGGCGCATGTGCCCAAGCTGATGCCGGGCCGCATGCGAGCGATGGCGAGCGCAAGTGGTGCCGACTGCGTGTTCTTCGCTCCTGACGAGCCGACCGACGCGCAGCTCTACGTCTACTTCGTCCGCTGGATCGGCGACGAGAAGCAGCAGTCCGCATGGACGCGCTGGTCAATCTCCGGCGTCGGTCGCATCGTCCACATGCACGCCATCAACGACGTGCTGTACGCCGTCGCGGAAGCCCCAGGCGGCGGCTGCGAGCTGCTCAAGTTCCGCATGGTGCTCAACCAGCACGACACGGATGCCACGGGCGACTACAACTTCCTGCTCGACCGCATGCTGGTGGTGCAGCCCACCTATCAGCAGTTCGGCAACGAGACCTGGATCGACCTGCCCTACATCGTGCCCGATGGCATGACGGTCACCGTCCTCAAGACGGACGACTGGCAAGACCCCGGCGCGTACCTGGACATCACCAAGGCGCGCTGGGACAACGCCCGCACCCGCCTTGCGCTCCCCGGTAACCACACCGAGGGCCGCGTGGTCGTCGGCATGGACTACGAGCACCGCCTCACCCTGACCAAGCCCATCGTTCGCGGTGGGCAGAACCAGGCCGTGCTGGTGGGCCGCACGCAGGTGCGTGACATCGAGGTCGCCTACAAGGATGGCGCGTACTTCGAGCTGGAGGTCGAGCAGCACGGCAATGGCCGCGTCGAGACCTACGTGGCGTCGCACTCCGGTGCGTACACCGCGCGCGTCCTCAACGACTCGGTGTTCCGCACCAGCGCCCCGACGTTCCACTCCGGCTCTCGCCGGTTCCCCGTGCTGGGCGACGCCAACAGCGTCCGCATGCACCTCGTCAACCGCCTGCCGTTCCAGTGCTGGTTCCAGTCAGCACAGTGGCGCGGCATGTTCGTCTCCCGCAGCCGAGTATGACCCTGACCTATCGAAGCCCCACCGCCAGCGACATCCTCCACGTCGCCGAGAACATGCGGCAGGAGGACATCCTGGAGGTGGCGGCTTCGCATGGTCACACCCCGCTCCAGGCGCTCGCATTTGCAGTGACCGCGAGCGACCGCAGTTTCGCCGCGATGCACGACGGTTCCCCCGTGTGCATCTTCGGCTTCAGCCAGCACGCCGAGGGTATCGCCTCGGTTTGGCTGCTGGGCACCGACGCCCTGGTGGCTCCCACGTTCTGCCGCACGTTCCTCCGAGAAGCTCGGCGGATCAGCGACGAGTGGTCGGCCACCTTCGGCACCATCTTCAACTTCGTCGATGTCCACGCCGTCACCACGCGGCGATGGCTCGGCTGGCTTGGCTTCCGCGAGAGCGGCGTCGAGTCCGCCTACGGCTTCGCCAAGACACCCTTCGTCCGAGTAACCAAGACCCCATGTGCAACCCCGTAGCAGTCCAGGTCGGTATCGCCGCAGTCAGCGCGATGGCGACCATGTACGGCCAGAATCAGAACAACAAGGCCATCGAGGAAGCCGCGGAGCGTCAGCAGGAGCAGATCAACGACCAGGCCGCCGAGCGCACCCAACAGCGCATGGAGGAGGCCCGCGCACTGCGATCCGCGATGCGCGCCTCCGCAGCAGAAGCGGCAGTGTCCGGCAACTCGGTCGAGCTGCTGGCGAACGACATCATGGCCCAGGCTGGCCGTGACGTGGCCCTCATCGAGAAGAACCGCAGGAACGGAGTCGTCGAAAGCGGCTCCGAAGCACGCGCTCGTATCCGCACCGGCAATGCCGAGGCGCTGGGCGGCGTGATGCAGTCAGGCGCGAATGCCTACAGCAACATCCAAACCTACAAGCGCTATTCCATTCCCGGAGACGAGTAACCCGTGGCTCGCACGAAACCCCAAGAGATCATCCGCCGCGCGCAGGTGCCGCAGCGTCTCGCCGAGCGCCCCGTTCTGGCGGTGCAGGCTGACCAAGCGTCCTCCGCTGGTGCCGGTGTCCTCTCTCGCACCGCCGCTGCGGTGCTGACGCGCGTCTCGGATTCCGTCAACTCGCAGATGATCTCAAACAGCCGCGAGCAGTACAGCGCCGCGGCGACCCAACGTATGCAGGAGGACGCCGAGGGTACGCCCCGGCAGGCCGAGGACTTCGTTGCCCAGCAGTCGGAGTCATGGCGTCGCGGCTACCTCAAGGCAGACGGCATCATCCGCGTCCGCGACTGGCAGATCGAAGCGGCCAAAGAGATCGCCAAGGCCGAACCCGGCACCGACATCGAGCCGCTCATCAAGGAGCGGATGGCTGCGCTGACGCAGAACCCCGAGTTCCAAGACCCGCAGGTCCGCAAGGCCCTGATGCCGGTCGCCATGCGCGCCGCGCAGCAGGTCCGCCAGCAGTGGCAGGCCGACTCGATGCGGGAAATGCTGGTCCGGCAGAAGGAGTCGCTGACCGCGATCATCCGCGACGGCATCAAGGGCGGCACGTTCCTCACTTCCGAGGGCATGAACGGCCTGTACGCGATGCTGGACCAGGAGGAGTACGCCTATCTCAACAAGCGCGACGTGGACGAACTCTACGTCGAGGCCGCCAAGGAGGAGCTGGCCGCAGGCAACCGCGATCCTCAGTCGATCCTGGCGTTCCTGGAGCAGGACCGCGGCGACGGCCAGCCCGGCTTGATGAACACCGAGCACGGCGACGAGCTGCGCGCGGCGGCTGCCGCTGGTGCCCGCGTGATCGCACACCGCGAGGACGAGGCACGCAAGCAGGCGATGGCCGAGGCAGAGTGGACGCTCCAGGGCCTCGCGGATCGCGGCCAGCTCACCCACAAGACCATCGACACCTGGGCCAGTAAATTCGGCCTGAGCGGTGGCGACCTCCAGTCCTTCAAGCGATACTGGAACAACCAGCAGGAGCAGACGCTTCGCCGCTGGGAGCAGGAAGCGAAGGAGCGCGCCCGCGAGGAGCGCATCCGCAAGCTGGTCGCCGGAGGCAATCCCTACGAGATCAGCGACGCCGATCTCAAGAAGCAGGCCGGTAAGGAGTGGGAGGAAACCCCGCAGGCCGCACGCGGCCAGGTGCTCCAGAAGTGGGCACGGCAGGGCATCGTCATCCCTCAGCTCGAACGCATCCTCAAGCGCGCCGACCCGGCGTTCCAGGAGAACTTCCAGAACGCCGCGACGCTGTACGAACAGCTCCGCAAGGTCTCGCCCAAGTACGCTGATACGGTCGCTGGCGGCGAGGCTGCGGCGATGCTGGACCAGTACCTCTACGACACCCGGCGCAGCGGTCAGTCGCACCAGGAGGCCGCTCGCGTCCTGACGCAACCGAAGCGCGAAGTCGAGGAGGCCCGCTCGGTCATCAACGACACCTGGAAGTCCGGTATCAAGGACTACCTGGAGATCGACGGCAAGCCGCGCGACCCGCGTGAGCTGCACCGCATCCGCCAGGAAGCCGAGCGCATCGCCTCTCGCGGGGGCGTGTCCGGCGAAGCTGCCATCCGTGCGGCGGTCGGTCAGATCGACGCCCAGCGCACGACCGTCAATGGCCGTCGCGTGCCGAACATCGGCATGCCGCAGGGTGCCGAGCCAGCGGTAGACGAGCTGATCCAAACGGTCGCGCGCAAGCTCGGCCGCGACCCGGATGAGCTGTCGGCCCTGCCCAATCCCCGCAATCCGGGGCAGTGGCAGATCGTCGGCCCCGACAACTGGCTGATCCCTGACCCGGACACCGGCCGCGCTATCGGTTTCGACCCGCGCGCCATCGCGGCACAGCACCAGCGCTGGAAGGGAGACCTTGCGGAATCCCAGGCGCGGCGTCGGGTCGAGCAGCGCACCACCTGGGCGGATCAGTCCCGGAACATCCGCGACCTGCGCTCGCAGTCGGCGACCACGGAAGTCCCCGCGGCCATCGCCAAGCGCGACGCCAACGCCGCCGAGGCTCCCGCCTTCGAGCTGCCGAAGTTCGACCTCACCAAGCCGCTGGTCCCCAACGCGGGCACCAAGCAAACCACCACCACCCCAGCAGTCCCCGAGGACTTCCTGGAGTACCTGACGAGGAAGTAAGACCGCATGTTTGAATCCCTACCCGGCGCAGACGAGAACATCGTCAAGCCGGCAACCCAGCAGCCCATCGTGCAAGCCGTGCGCGAGCGCAAGGAGCAGCGAGAGGCCGCGCAGCGCCGGAAGGATCAGACGACCGTATGGGACGGATGGGGCGCTGCCCAGGCAAAGGGCGGCATCGGCTTCATCGACCGCTTCATCACCGAGCTGGGCTACGAGCCGCAGCAGGGCTATCGCATTCCCGCAGACGCGCGCAAGCGCTGGGAGTCGATGGGCCTGCGCCCCGAGCAGTGGGAGCTGTTCGGTCGGGCCACGTCCGACGAGCACCTCTCCTATCTGGAATCCGTGGCCTTCATGAATCAGATGGCGGACGACGACCTGGCGCAGTTTGGCCTGGGCGGACAGATCGCCCTCGGCTTCACCGACCCGGTGGCAACCGGCCTCGATCTCGCCACGGGCGGCCTGGGGTACGCAGCCAAGGCCGGACGCCTCGCCAACGCGGTGCGATCCGGTCTACAGGCTGCGGGCACCTCCGCGCTGATGTCGGCCGCAACCTCCACCTACGACCCCGAGCAGACGCTCGCGGATGGCGTGCAGAGCGCCGCCCTGTCGTTCGCGTTCGGTGGTGCCCTTGGCGCTCGCCGGGGTGCCCTGTTCGACGGCGAGGTGAAGCCTGACGTGGTGAAGCGGCTGGCCGGTGACGACTCACTGTCCGCCGCCCGCGTGGCAGGCACCGCCGCCATCGATCCGACGCCAGGCGTCCTCCCGCTGCGCAACGAAAGCGCATTCGAGCAGGAGTTCACCGACAAGGCGCTGGTCAACGCGCACATCACGCCCCACTTCGCCACCGTCCGCCGCGACCTTGCTGCCCGCATGGGTAGCGCAAAGTCGCCGCTGGTGCGCGAGGCGGGCCGCCTGCTGTTCCGTGATGGCGTCGGCTACACCGATCGCTCCGTCGCGGTCCAGGAGTCCACCACCGAGTTCGCCAAGCGCCACCTGGCCGTCATGGAGACGGAATGGCGGAGCGGAGTGAACGCCGCGTGGGACGCCTACAAGCAGCGGACGGGCACGCATTGGTGGAACTTCTCCGAGCGCGCCAAGTTCAACGAGGAGGTCGGCCGTGCCGTGCGCGGCGCGCCGGACGTGCCACCGGAAGCCGCCAAGGCTGCTGGAAGCGTCGCCAAGGCGATGCGGGATGCGCTCAAGCTGGCGCAGGACAGCAACCTCGACGGCTTCGCCAACGTGGCGCAGAACGGCAACTACCTGCCGCGCTACTGGAGCGGCAAGGGCTTCAAGCGCCTGTTCGGCGAAATGCAGCTCCACCAGGACGACGTGATCGACCAGCTCATCAAGCCCGCCATGCGACGCGCATGGGAGGCCGTCGCCGACGAAGGCGACGAGATCGACGACGAGCTGCTCGGTGCGGTTGCACGCTCCTACCTCAAGCGCGCTCAGGCGAACTTCGAGGGCGACGGGATGGACCTGCTGGTCCGCCCGCTGGACAGCGATTCGGTCGAGGAGATCGGCAATATGCTGACCGAGGCGGGCGTCTCGCCCGTGCGGTCGCAAGAGCTGCTGTCCAAGCTGGACCGCAAGACCTACGAGTCGGGCAAGCTCGACCGCGCGAAGAAGCGCATCGACCTCGACGAGACCTACTCCACCACCATCCGCAACGAAGCTGGCGAGGACGTGCAGGTCTCGATGGCCGACCTGTTCGACAACGACGTGGACTCGGTGATGACCCGCTACATGCGCGAGATCACCGGCTGGTCGGCGCTGTCGTCTAAGGCTGGCATCAAGAACCGAGCACAGCTGGACCGCTTCGTGTCAAAGCTCAAGAGCGACGCCCGCAAGTCCGGCGACGACGTGAAGGACATCGAGCGCCTGATCGACATCGGCCTCAAGTCCACCTTCGGCCGCAGCACCGAACTCGATCCCGCCAGCCGTGGCGCACGCTACGCGCGGTTCCTGCGCAACTGGAACTTCGCCCGCGTGATGAACCAGGTCGGCTTCTCGCTGTTCGCCGAGCTTGGCCCGACCATCGCGCATGCCGGTCTCCGCAACTTCTGGAACTCCGTGGGTGCCGCACGCGACTTCCTGGTGCGTGGTGCTGACGGCAAGCTGTCCTCGCAGGAGGCGCGCGTGATGGAGCGGCTGTTCGCACCCGGCACCGACTGGCTGCGCAACCCGCCGTTCCTGCGTCTGGACGAGGACGCGCTCGTGCCGCAGACGTTCAACGTCAAGCACGGCGAGAAGATCGACAACGCGATGAACATGGCGACGCACGTCACCTCGGTCGCATCCGGCATGGCCCCGATCAACACGATGCTCCAACGCATCGCCGGTCGCGCCACGCTGCTGCGGCTGCTGGACATGGCGAACGCCAAGAAGCTGTCGGACGCCGAAGTGGCCCGCCTGCGCACCTGGGGCCTCGACGAGAAGGCCCAGGCCGACGTGTTCGGCTACCTCAAAGGCAAACGGCAGATCGAGCAGATCGACCCGGACAAGCTGCCGTTCCAGACGCGCGAGCGGATGGCGGCCTTCCTGTTCCGCGTGACGCGACACCAGGTTCTCGAAGGTGACGCCTCGGACAGCATCGAGCTGATGCACTCCACCACCGGCCGCATCGTCACGCAGTTCCGCAGCTTCATGGTCAACAGCTACACCCGCCACTTCCTGAACTCCGTCCACCACTACGACGACTGGCGCACCTACGCAATGGTCGTGCTGTCCACCTCGGCAGCAGGCATGGGCTGGGCGGCTCGCACGTACATCAACACTGCGGGCAACCCCGAACAGCGAAAGAAGCAGCTGACACAGGAGAACTTCTACAAGAACGCTGTCGCGCAATCGAGCTGGTCGAACGTGATCCCCGCCGTCACCGACGCAGTGTGGGCGGACGCCTTGGGCAACGACCCGGTGTTCGCCAACAACCGCTCGACCGGCCTGGAGAACGGCGTGATGGGCATCCCGTCCATCGACCTGTTCAACAAGGTCTACGGCAGCACGCGGATGATCGGCTCGGCCATCCGCGACGACGAGGAGATCACCGAGAAGCAGATGCGAGACTTCTGGAAGATTTGGTGGTTCAACAACATGACGGGCGTCCGCAACATCGCGGATCAAGCCCTACAGCAGTTCCCAGACCGCAAGGACGGGACTGATCGACCGTAACCAGGAGGCCCTTCGGGGCCTCCACCTTTTTGAGAACGCATGATCGAACTATCGCGCGGCCTTTCCTTCGTGCTCTACACCTACGAGGGAGGCCCTACGCGGTTCACCGTGCCGTTCCCGTACATCGCCCGCGAACACATCCGGGCGTTCGTCGGTGAACCGGACGCGGCCCGCGCTGTCTCCGTGTCGTGGGTGGACGCCAGCACCATCGAGATTCCGTCGCAGGATGGCGTGCTCGACGCACCCTACACTGTGACCATCCGGCGATTCACGCCGATTGACGCCCTCCTGGTCAACTACAAGGAAGGCGCAAACCTCCCGGCGCGCGACTTGTCCAAGTCGTTCCGCCAACTGCTGTACGCACACCAAGAACTCGCCGAGTTCGGTGGCGGTAGCGGCCTCCCCGGTGGCACCCCCGGCAACGGCGGTGGCTCCTCGGACCTCAACGCAATCATCGAGCAGCTCCTCCGCTCTCCCGCACTCCAGGACCTCCTGACGCGCATCGAGCTGATCGACATGAACGCCGAGGCGATCCTGGAGGAGATCATGCGCTCGCACGAGTTCTTCGACGTGCAGCGCGACTACGGCGACAAGATCAGCACGGCAACCCACGAGATCGGGCTGCTGACCGAGGGCAACCGCGTCATCGCCCAGCAGGTCATCGACCTGTTCGCGCGTGTCGATACCAGCGAGCGGAGCAACCAGGCTCAGTTCCTGGAGGTCAACCGGGCCATCGCAGACGAGACCTCGGCGCGTGTCGAGGCGCTGACCGAGCTGCAAGCTCAGATCGTCCAGAACGGCGAGGTCGTGTCCGCAGCGCTCAACCAGCGGATCGACGAGGTGGAATCCACCACCGAGGAAGCCCGCGCGGCCACCGAGCAACGCCTCGGCGCACAGATCGACGACAGCGTGGTGCAAATGCGCGACGCCGTGATGGTCGAGGTGGACGCCACGAAGGCGCGCGTCTCCGACGTGGAGACCGCAGTGGTCCAGCACGGCGAGAACATCGCTGGCCTGGCGCAGACCACGGAAGCCCTGACGACCGCCGAGGGTGCCAACACGGCATTCCGGCAGCAGATGGCGGCCAGCTACGGGGCGAACGTCCCGCAGGGCATCGCCAACGAGATCGACGGCCAGGTGGCCGCCGTGTCGGCTGCTTTCGAGCAGCGCATCGACACTGAGGCGTCCGCGCGCGAGGCCCTGGCAACCCAGGTGTCCACGCTCCAGACGACCACCGCACCGACGATCTTCTCCGAGACGCAGCCCACGGCTCCCGCTGGCGGCTTCAAGGTCCCGACGTTCTGGATCAAGACCGGTCAGACCGGCGCGTACCTGACCCACGTTTGGGACGGCACGAGCTGGCGCAAGGCCGACATCGACACCACGTCACCGACCGGTGCGCTGGTGCAGCAGCTCCAGTCCACCAAGATCACCGCAGAGCAGGCACAGTCCATCGCAAGCACCCAGGTGCAGGCGTTCAAGGACGGCGCATTCGCCACGCTCCAGCAGAACTTCTCCGTCGTCGCAGGCGAACACGCTGGCATGTACGGGCAGTGGCAGGCGAACTACTCGGTCAAGATCAACGCAGGCACTGTCAACGGCGTCCCTGTCGTAGCAGGTATTGCCCTGTCAGCGAATCCTGCGACGGGCAGCGACTTCATCGTCACGGCCGACCGCTTCGCCTTCGTCCACCCGCAGTACACTCAGGGCGGCAACCTGGCGAGCGTGAAGTACCCGTTCGTGATTGGCAGCGTGGGCGGCCAGTCCACCGTAGGCATCCAAGGCGCCCTCGTCGTGGATGGAACCATCACTGCGGACAAGCTCAGAGTGAACAGCCTGTCGGCACTCACCGCGAACGCTGGCACGATTAACGGCGGCACCTTCAAGACCCACTCGCTCGACGGAAACGGCAACGTCATTAACGCGGCTGAGTTCCGGGTCGAAATCTCCAACCTGGGCGACTGGCCCCTCTGGATCGGCTCCGGCGTGAAGACCGCCAACAATGCTGTCTTCTATGTGGATCGAGGCGGTGGTGCATTCTTCCGGGGCAAGGTCAACGCGCCCAATGTCGTCGGTCAGTTCCAGGCCGCCGCAGCAATCACTTGGTCTGGTGCAGTCAACCTTGGTGGCCCGCGCGAGGAAGTCGAGGTGATGCGCTTCTGGCTTCCTGCGCCGCTGCTTGCCGGGGAGCAGCACATCCCGGCAATCAACCTCAGTATCGTCCACGACCAAGCCTACTGCCCTGTGTACGTACTACAGCAGCGTGTCGGCTCCGTCTGGCTCGACGTCACCCGCGCGGGCATGGACGGCATCTACTCGTCCGGATCGACCGCGATCCCTATGGGCCGCTACGGGCAGATCAGCGGCGCCGGTTATCAGACCGGCTCCGAGTCCGAGTTTCGCCTTCTGATTGTTCAAGACCTCGACAGCCTGCGTAAGAACGGAATCGTCCGCTCGGTTCGCGGCTACGTATTCGGCATTCGCTAACCAACATAGAAAATCCTCAAACGCATGAGCAACAATCCCGGTTACGTCTCCAACTCGGAACTGGCCTCTCGCCTGTCGAAAGTAGTTGACCGCTGGAATACCCGCGAGAATCAGATGATCTCGCTGCTGACGCAGGACGAAGGCACTGTCGTTGTCACGGACGGCCTCGGCGTCAACCACACGCTACCGTCGTTCCCGCAGCTCCAGAAGGACGTGACGGCAATGACCGACGAGCTGACCGGCTCGGTCGTGCAGGTACGCGACCTGGTGTCCGTGGCAACCGGCATGGCGAACGCAGCGGCCGAGTCTGCCAGTGAAGCCCTGGGCTTCTCCGACGCCGCCGAGGCGTCCGCCGTGCGGGCTGCGGAATCTGCTGCCAGCATCGAGGACGACGTTATCGCCTCGGCCGAAGCGGCGGCTACCGCTGTCGCAAAGGCTGGCGAAGCAAGCGCATCGGCGTCTGCGGCGGCAACCAAGGCAGCCGAGGCCGGTGCTTCGGCCGTTGATGCCGCAGCATCCTCGCAGGCAGCGTCGGCCTCTGCCGCCTCGGCCGGTGACTCGATGTCGCAGGCTAGGGCGGCGGCGAACGCTGCTGACGCTTCGCGCGCCGCTTCGGCGGCCGTGCTGGTGGAAATGACGGACCTGGCAGACCTGGTGGAGGCAGACGCGCAGTCGGCCGCCGCCTCCAAGACCGCCGCAGCTGGCAGCGCAACCGCTGCTGCCGCCTCGGTGACCAGCGCAACCTCCCAGGCCAACCGGGCGGAAGCCCAGGCGTCCATCGCCACCACCAAGGCCAGCGAAGCGGCTGGTTCGGCGGTAACCGCGGCCGGCCATGCCTCCGCAGCGTCCGGCTCGGCGTCGGCCGCCTCCACCTCAGCGCAGACCGCATCGTCGGCCAAGACCGCTGCCGAGGCTGCCCGCGACAAGGCGAACCTGTACGCGAACGCTCCCCAGGGCACCGAGGTTTCGCCGGGCGAGTTCTCGGCGAAGCATTGGGCCGCCCAGGCTCAGGCTGCGGCTACCGGCTCCCTGATCTACATGGGGTCGTGGGACGCGAGCACCGGGGCATTCCCGGCGAACCCCGTGAAGGGTCACTTCTACAAGGTCGTCGGCGAAGGCACCGTGGGGGACATCCACTGGCGAGTCGGCGACCAGGCGCTCTACGGCGCTACCTGGGAGAAGATCGACAACACCGATCAGGTAACCAGCGTCGCCGGGAAGCAGGGCGACGTGACCCTCGTGGCTGGCGACATCGGCGGGCTGGGCGCGCTGGCGACCCGCAACGACGTGGACTTCAACACCCACGTCACCGGCAAGCCGACGACCTACCCGCCGAGCACCCACACGCACACCAAGGCGCAGGTCGGCCTCGACAAGGTGGACAACACCGCCGACCTCGACAAGCCGATCAGCACCGCGACGCAGGCGGCGCTCGACGGCAAGGCGGCGGCGTCGCACACGCACTCCATCGCCAACGTGACCGGCCTCCAGGCTGCGCTCGACGGTAAGGCCGCGGCGTCGCACTCGCACACCATCGCCAACGTCACGGGCCTGCAAGCGGCGCTGGACGCGAAGGCGAACCTGTCCGGGGCGAACTTCACTGGACCTGTCGGCGTTGGTTCTGCGGGGGACGGCAACGACCTACTCACGTTCAACAGCGAACGCTCGTGGTCGTTTAAGCAGGTGGGCACGGCCGCTGAGACCGTTCTCCAGCTGTATGACAACACTGGTGCCAAGAGGTTCCAGATCGCAGCGGCGCAGACCAACAACGTGATCGAGATCGATCCGGCCAAGGCCGCGATCAAGATCAACGGCAACGCTGTTTGGCACTCGGGCACCTTCAACCCCGCCAGCAAGGCAGACGTGAGCCACACGCACACCATTGCCAACGTCACGGGCCTCCAAGCTGCGCTCGACGGCAAGGCGAGCCTGGGCGGCGCAACCTTCACCGGACAGGTCACTCTGGCCTACTCCGCGCCTCTGCGGTTGACCGGCATGGGTGCAGCGGGAACCGTGTACATCCACGGAACGAACGGCGCTGGCGATGACGTCTGCTCGATCACCCGCGTGAACACGAACAGCTGGTACAACCTGTACTGGAACGGCGCTGCGAATATCGCGGGCCGCCTGACGGCTGGCGATCAGATTTACCTCAACGCGGGCTGGTTCCGCTCGCAGCAATCCGGCACCGGCTGGTACTCGGAGCCGCATGGCGGCGGCTGGTTCATGCAAGACAATTCGTACATCCGCAGCTACGGCAGCAAGCGCGTGTTGATCTCGTCGGGCGGCGGTGCGGACGGCGACCTCCGCCTGGAAAGCACCTCCCCGACCATTACCTTCTACGACACCGATCTCGGAACGACTCACTGGCTCCACTGTAACGACAACAACCTGGGCTTCCTCGCGTCTAACAGTTTCGCCTGGGCCTGCTTCCGCAACAATAACAACGACTGGCAGTGTCAGAGCAACAGCATTTCCTACGCTTCGGACGCCCGTCTCAAGGAGAACATCGCGCCCATCGCGCGAACTGCGGTCGACGACTTCTTCTCGAAGTTCCGAGTGCGGGAGTTCGATTGGAACGACGAACGGATCAAGGAGCTGAACCCCGGCTTCACCTACTCGGCCAAGCACGAGTACGGCGCAATCGCGCAGGAAGTCGAGGAGGTTCTGCCGTACATGGTCTACGAGTCCGAGCATAACGGGATCAAGACGATCCTGTGGGACAAGGCCGTGCCGTTCCTGATTGCCGAGGTGCAGGCGCTCCGTAAGGAAGTCGCAGAGCTGCGGGGAGGTGCCTGATGGCCCTCCCTGGCTCCGGTGCGATCTCCTGGGAAATGATCCGTGCCGAGTTCGGCGGCGGGTATCCGATCTACGCGCACCAGTATTACCGGGGCGCTGGATTGGTGCCCGACGTTCCTGCCAACTACGGCGTACCCACGAGCGGCCCGCTCTACGCCTCGCAGTTCTACAACGCGGTCAAGGCGACGCCGTTCCAAGCGTCGTTGTCGCCGAGCTGGCTGATGGGGAGCTGGCCGCAGAACACCAGCGGCACGATCAGCAGATCGTTCACCGTTAGCTGTTCGGGCGGCACCGGCAACTACTCGGTGATCTCTCGCACGGTGGACGGTGGCGCTTCGATCTCCGGCAGCGGCCTCGGCGGAACCGTGACCGCATCTGGCCGCAACACTAGCCGCATGGGCACTTTCACCGTAGCCGTCACCGACGGCGTAACGCAGATCACTTTGAGCGGCAGCTACGAGTACAGCTTCGGCGTTCCGATCTAACGCCCTTACCACCTACAAGAGACCTAATGCACGATGAAGTGAAGCTGGTCGGCGCTCTCGCGGGCGTCGGCCTCATCGTGGGCATCGCAAAGATGCTCACGTCGAACGACCCGATCACCTGGAAGCAGGCGCTCGGCCGCGCAATCCTCTCCGGCGCTACCGGCCTTGCCGCTGGTGCCATCGTCATTTTCATCCCCGGCGTCTCCTTCGTCGCCCAGGTCGCGCTCGCGTGCATCCTGGCGTCGCTCGGCACGTCCGCGCTGGAGACCGTACTGAACCGCGTCGTCAACAAGTGACCGCCCCCAAGGATGCCTTGGAGCGACTGCACGCCGCAGTCGCGGACAAGCTCGCCGACACCATCGACACGATGGAGTCGGACGCGAAGGGCCTGGCCTCGATCCTCAACGTGGCCCGGCAGTTTCTCAAGGACAACGGCATCGACGTTGCTGCCACGCCGCCCGGCTCTCCGCTGGGCAAGCTGGCGGACAAGGTGTCCGAGTTCCCGTTCGATCCCGCTGAGGACGGGCGGCTGAACTGATGGAGGGCATGACGAGCCTCCACGTTAGTCACCCTTTCGAGGACTTCCGCAACTTCGCCTGGTACGTCTGGAAGGAGCTGGGGCTACCAAGCCCCACTCCGATCCAGTACGACATCTGCGAGTTCCTGAAAACCGGCCCGCGCCGTCGCGTCATCATGGCGTACCGCGGCGTCGGCAAGTCCTGGGTGACGGCCGCCTACGTCTGCTGGCTCCTCTGGAAAGACCCCCAGCACAAGATCATGGTTGTCTCGGCATCGAAGGAACGCGCCGATGCGTTCTCGGTGTTCGTCAAGCGCCTGATCGAAACCCTGCCCGAACTGCAACACCTCCGTCCGCGCCCCGACCAGCGCAACTCGAACCTGGCGTTCGACGTTGGTCCCGCGCAGCCGGATCAGTCGCCCTCGGTGAAGTCGGTCGGTATCAACGGCCAGCTCACCGGCTCCCGCGCTGACACCATCATCGCGGACGACATCGAAGTCCCAAAGAACTCCATGACCGTCGTACAGCGCGAGAAGCTGGCCGAGCTGGTCAAGGAGTTCGACGCGGTGCTCAAGCCGGGCGGCGAGATCATCTACCTCGGCACTCCGCAGACCGAGGAGTCGCTCTACAACAAGCTCCCCGAGCGCGGCTACGTCATCCGCATCTGGCCCGCGCGCTACCCGAAGGACACCAAGCACCGCCAGGTGTACGGCGACCGGCTCGCCCCGATGATCGCCGATGCGTTCGATGCGAACCCCAAGCTCGCCTGGAAGAACTGCGAGTCCGTCCGGTTCTCCGACGAGGACTTGATGGAGCGCGAGGCGTCCTATGGACGCTCCGGCTTCATGCTCCAGTTCATGCTCGATGCGTCGCTGTCCGACGCCGAGAAGTACCCGCTCAAGCTGTCCGACCTGATCGTGATGGACGTGGACCGAGAGGTCGCTCCGATCCGCGTGGTCTACAGCAGCGGCCCGGAGTACATCGTCAGTGACATCGCGTCCGTGGGCTTCACGGGCGACCGCCTGTACCGGCCCATGTACCTCGCCTCGGAAATGGAGGAGTTCACCGGCAAGGTGCTCGCCATCGACCCCTCGGGCCGAGGCGGCGACGAAACCGGCTACGCGGTCGTCGGCATGCTTCGCGGCATGCTCTACGCGCGCCGGGCTGGTGCGACCAAGGGCGGCTACGACGACGACACGCTAGAGACCCTGGCGCACATCGCGCGCGCCGAGAAGGTCTCCGCAGTCCTCATTGAGGCCAACTTCGGTGACGGCATGTTCGCCAAGATGCTCTCCGGCGTCCTGGCGCGCGTGTACCCGTGCTCCATCGAGGAGGTGAAGCACTACGGCACCTCGAAGGAGAACCGAATCATCGACGTGCTGGAGCCTGTGCTGAACCAGCATCGCTTGGTGGTCGATGCCTCGATCATCCGCGCCGATCAGAAGTCCGAACAGAAGTACCAACTGTTCTACCAGCTCACGCGCATCACGCGCGACCGCGGCGCACTGCGCCACGACGACCGCCTCGAAGCGCTGGCGATGGCCGTGAAGTATTGGGCCGACCAGCTCTCCCGAGACGTGTCCAAGGAGGAGCAGCGCTACCTGGAGGAGCTGCTCGACCGCGAGTACGCCTCCTTCATCCAGTCCGTGACCGGCCGCGTGCCGTCACCCGACAACTACCTCGACATCCTGTAGGAGACCCAATGTCCGACACGCTCGCTGCGTGGCTGATGGCGCTCGCCGCCGCTGCCCTGCTGTACCTGTTCCTGCGCCGCAAGAACGACGACGACAACGACGGCCCGAGCGCACCCGCGCCGGTAACGCCGTGCGACTGCAACCACGCTCCCTGCTGCCACACCCAGGGCGGCCAGTCGAACCCCTACGCCCCGGTGTGAGCCAGGCTGTCCAGCTCGCGCGCCCTCTGACGATGAAGTCGGAGGGTCTGCGCCTGGTGGCCTACCTGTGCCCCGCAGACAAGTGGACCATCGGCTACGGCCACACCGGCAGTGACGTGAAGCCTGGCCTCCGCATCACCGAGGAACGCGCTGTGGAGCTGCTGGAGGCTGACCTCTCCAAGGCCGCTACGGTCGTCCGTCGATACGTGCGCGTGCCCCTCAGCGCGCCGCAGGAAGCCGCCCTGATCGACTTCGTGTTCAACCTCGGCGAGGGCAACTTCGCCAGCTCCACCCTGCTCCGCGTGCTCAACGCGGGCGACTACGCGGCGGTGCCCGCACAGCTCCGCCGATGGACCAAGGGTCGCGTCAAGGGCGTGCTGACGGACCTGCCCGGCCTCATCGACCGCCGCGAGGCGGAAGTCAAACTCTGGAACTCCAAGTGACCATCAAGACCATCTACAACCGCGCCAGCGAGCGCCTGGTGCGCGCCTACGAGCGCGCTAAGGGGTACGTAGCGCTGCGCATTGCCCTCGCCTCGCAATGGCTCCTGGAGCGCCTGCGCGAGACCTCCCGTCGCACCTACACCGGCTGGCTGTTCGTCGCCGTGTTCCTGGCGCTTCCCTACGTCGTCCTCGGCGGCCTGTGGGAGCACCTGCGGAATGCCGCGGAGCGCCTGTGGGATGACGTGAACGACATCGAGTGGGCTGCGTTCACCCCGAGCTACTGGCGGGAGCACATCAAGCAGTGACCACGCTGGCCTTTGACGGCCGGCTCGTTGCTATCGACTCGCAGGTCACCGCTGGTGATCTGCGGTACGAGGAGGAGAAGTTCTACCGCACCACCGACACCACCGGGCGCGACCTGGTGGTGTTCGGCGCGGGCACCACTTCCCACATCCAGCGAGCCGTGCGCGAGCTGTCGGAGGGATTCGACGAACTGACCAAGGGCGAGTACACGATCCTCGTGGTCGGCCTGCGGGACAACCCGGTGGCCTTCTACCACGACGGTCTCCCTCTCGACCTCCGGCGCGACTTCCTCGTCGCCGGTAGTGGTGGTGCGATTGCCCTGGCCGCCATGAAGGCAGGCCACAACGCGACCGAAGCAGTCCTCATGGCCTGCTCGACGGACCTCTACAGCGGTCCTCCGGTGCAGACCTACGACACGGTTACAAAGCGTTTCCTAAAACGCCGGACCTGAACTACTGGCGCATGGACGCGCCTAAACAGGAATGCCGATTTGGCGAGTCCTATCAAGGGCGCTCATGAGTTCTTTGATGCGGTACGGCTTCGGGAGAAAGGTCGCCCACTGGTGAGCGTCAGGGAGCTGCGGGTTCGGCACCCCGGACGCGAACATGTAGGGAATTCGGTGCGACAGCAGGTAATCGGCGACGGACATTGATGCTCCGTCCTGCGTCTGGATGTCTAAGATCGCCGCGTGAAATGCTTTCGCCTCTATGCGGTCGAATGCATCGGCAGCGGAGGCGACCACATCGACCTCGTAACCCTGCATCGCCAGGATTTCCTTCAACATCCCTGAGAGGTCAGGATCATCTTCCATGACCAACAACGAGCCGAGCCGACCCTGGCTGTATGCATCCGTAGCCATCGCGCGTTCTCCCACGCCTACGTTCCCCAAACGGTTCGTACCGTACACGACGGCCAGTTAAAAGACAGGAAACGACTCTACCTGAAAGTGAACAGTTCAGCTATCACGCCAATTCTTCATCCTTGAACCACCACATTACAGCCAAGACGACAAACCAAACGATCAGCGGGACGCCAATCGTGAATTCCACGAGTAGGCCTCTCATGTGCTCGTGCTGCGCGGCCTCAGTCAGTGCAGAATCCAGAATTGGCACCGCATCGGCCACCACGCTGTACGCGGTCGTGTCATCGTTTATGACCTCGCGGGTACGTTCGACCAGCTCCCGTGCTGCTCGAAGCTTCGCGTGCTGATATGCGGCGGGCACTCCAGCACAGACCAGCGAGAGGACAGTGACCAGCGCCGCCAAGCGAATGAGGAGGGTATTGAGCGATGCCATAGATGCTCGTTGTAATGTCTATGCCAACCGCTAAGTTTATTCGACCACGGAGCACTGGGAGGGCTTGACAAGGGTGCTATCATAGTAAGACCTAAGTATTACTCTAGCAGGACTATAGAGTTCTATTCATTGGTATTCACCATCAAGTAGAGCTACAGTTCTCCTATGCACTCCTGGGGTGTTCCTCTGTCCTCCTTGGGTGCCACTGCGGCGGACTAGACCTCCGTCCCATCCTTGATGACCCATAGCACCACGCCCGCACCAATCCAAGCGAGCGCCGGGATGCCCAAAGCGAGCTGGAGAAACAGGTTGCGGGAATTGCGGTTGCTGATGAGGTCATTCGTCGCGGCGTCAAACGTCCGCACCGCCTCATCAACCAACACCTGCGGCGAGGCGTCGTTCTCGATGATCTGCTCGTTCCAGGAACGCAACTCCTCAGCGCTCCTTACGCCGGTCTGAAAGTACGCGGCAGGGAGTCCTGCGAGCACTAAGGCCAGGACGGTGATCGCGGTAGCGGTTCTTATCGTGTATCGGCGGGCGTACATAACGTCTCCTCGAAGTGACAGAGGTGGTCGAAAGGTTTGCGGCAAATTTCCGAAGGAGTATCCAACTACTTGGAACGGCGCGATCACCCCCCGTAGGGGGTCGCCCCCTGTAGCGTAAGGCACGATGCGCCCCCTTCGCGTCACCTGCGGCGTCACCACCTCGGCTAACCTACTGATTCCAAAGGTGAACCACCGGATTAGGTATCCAGTGCCTAGGCAATCCCATGCGATACCTGGGCAACCTGCGGACATCCGCGCTCAAATGTTCGCGCCTCTGTCTGTCCCTATCTGTCTTTTTGCCCTGACCGCCACGCGTCCACCTCGGCACCACCTCGGCACACCTGCCTACCACCTCGGCGCACCCTGCCCCAGCCTATGCCCACCTGCCGCCCACCACGGCCAGCCAATGCGCCGCCACGGCCCACGCAAGGCCCGCCACGGGCATCCCTACCGCCCCGCCTATAGAAGCTCCCCACGCGCGCGCTAGGCGCTCCCTGCGACCATCCAAAAATCGTTGCCATCGGGGTATTGCCAGCCATGCGGGGATTGATCTAATCTATACCCGTCGCCAGCAGCACGGCGGCAGCGGAAAAGGCGGCGACAGACGTGCGACCGATGGATCGACAGCACCTAGAGCTTATCCCGCCAGCACTGAGGACTAGCCCCAAAGGCCCCTGAGCGCACCGCAGGTAACGTCCGGCTCAATCCTCCCACTACCGGGAGTGATTGACAAACCGGGAACAAACGGGCATAATGCCCACCATCGAACAACGGTCGCAGGGTGCGGTCGGGACAGTAGGAAAGGGGCAGGCAGGAGCGCCGCCCACGGCAGAACGCGGGGAGCTGGGAACACTAGCCGCGCCGGGAAGTGTAAGGGCCGATGAAGGCCGCCACGGATACCGGGTCACCGCCAGAAAGAGCGGGGCCATCTGTACGGGATTCCTAGGCGAGCTGGAGGCGCTCCCGGAAGCTGGCGACGGTCAGATTCCATGCCTTACAAGCATGAGTCTGACCGCCAAAGCGTCCCTACCGTTGTGATGGGGCGTTTTGGTGGTCCGATTCACTGGAGAGCAACCCATGACGATGATCCCGTTTGATATGACCGCCCGCGACTACTACGTGGCCGGTTGCATCCGCCGCGGCATCCGCGAGCACCGCGCCCGACTCAACGAGCGGGAGCGCCAGGCGAACAGGAACCGCACCCAAGTTGCGCCTTGTCCCTCCCCCGTTGTCATCTGATCCCCTTTCGTCAACCCGGTTTTCCACACCCCGCCGACGTGTGACGGCGGGTCTTTTTTGGAGCTACCATGAGCACCAATGGACCACTGGAGGACTTGCAAGTGCGCAAGCTCACCGCTGAGATTCGCAAGATCAACCGCGAGAGCGACAAGCTGATGATGGAGACCCGGTGGTATCCGTTGGTGGTCGCCACGGCCTTTGTGGCTGGCATCGTCACGCTGACCAAGCTGTTCCTCTAACAGCGCCCTATCCCAATCCACCGAAGCCGCCGCAAGGCGGCTTTTTTGTTGCCCGGAGAAAGCTATGAACAAAATTCCTTCCGCCCTGATCGCCGCCGCTCTGCATGTGGCACCCAAGAATGACGTTCGCTTCTACTTGAATGGCGTGCTGATTGAGTCGCACGCCGATGGTGCGATCATCGTTGCTACAGACGGCCACCGCATGCTTGTGGTGCGTACCAGCCTGCCGTGGGACATTGGCAAGATCATCGTGCCGCGCAATGCGTGCGAGCTGGTCGCCAAGATGAAGGGCGATGTCTATTTCAGCGCCGTGGGCGATGCCAGCCGGTTCAAGGCGGAGCGCGGAGGCCAGGCCATTGAGTTTGCTGCCGTTGATGGAACCTACCCGGACTGGCGTGCTGCGGTGTCCAAGCCGAACGAACTCAAGCTGTCCGGATTCGCGCCTGCCGTCCTCGAAGGCGTAGTGAAGGCGGCCGGTGTAATTCGCAAGGCATTCGGCGGCAAGGCCACTTCACTGATTCCGGTGACTGGCGGCGACGTGGCGGCCATGTTCGGTATTGGCGGCATCACCGATCCGAGCATCAGGTGCGCGTCTTTGATCGTCATGCCAATGCGCGACTCGTCATACCCGGAAGCCCTGTGCAGCGACGCGCTCCGCGCTTAACCCGAACCCATTAGCCGCCGCTAGGCGGCTTTTTTGTTGCCCGGAGAAAGCCATGAACCTCGACAAGTACGCCCCTGAGAGCGCGAAGCGCATAGCCGTGGCGCTGGTGGATGCCGCCCTCGCCGCTGGTTACTCGCTCGGCGTCTACGACGGCGAAGAAACCACGGTGCGGCACAGCCGCGACCGGCAAGAAGTGTTGGAGGCCCTCGCCTCTACCGACCACGATCACCTGCGGTTCTACCGCCCGGACGCAACAAAGGCGGGGTTTGTGCTCCTGATTTGGGAGAACGGGAACGACGCCGCGAGCGACTGGAGCGACAACGACGAGACCAACGCGCTGGTGATGCCGGTGCTGCGCGGGCTGGGAGTGCTGTGATGGAACTGCGCACCTACGGAACCCGCAACGTGTTCCTGGCACAGCCGGGGCGCTATCACGAACAACTGGCGGCGACCGCGATGACGCCGCAGCAAGCCGAGGAGTTCGCCACCGTGGTCAACCGGGCAATCAGGGATACCGACTTCGACCCCATCGACCTTGCGTTGCTTGCGGCAGGGTGGCAGTTGGCTGACGTGCCTGTGACCATCGAAGTGGGCGAGTTCCTGACCAATGTGGCCCGGATGCTTCACAAGCTGTTCGAGGAGCTTTGCACCCCTGACGGCTATCCCGGCGTCTTTGGCTACGAGATCGCGGAACCGTTGGGTGCGTGGCTTGCCGAACGCCCCAAGAATCGCTGCGAACTCGCCGATGCTGAGCGGCAGGCACGCGAAATGATCCAAGCCGAGATGGGCCGCTTCGCATGAGCTACCGCGAGGAGGACATCATGTTCGAGACCGAAAAAGCGTGGGTGCTGCGCAAGGGGCCGAACCATTTTGAGGTCTACAAAATCGGCCTCACGCACTCGACACGCCACGGCATTTTTCACAACATCCCCGGCGCGCTGGATCGCGCCATTGAGCACGCAAAGGGCCTGTCGCAATGAGCAACGACAACGAGCTGGCTGTACCTGCCGGTGACAAGCTGGTCACCCTGGGCGACCGATCGGTCTCCTACGGTCCCCGCCAAGAGTTCGATGGAAGCGTCGAGCCTTGCGCACCGATGGCCGCGCAGTTTTGGGGCGTCTACCGCTGGGCTGGTAAGGACCGCTGGTGGTGGATTGCCGACGTGGCCGACGAAGACACCGCCCGCGCAGTGGCCGCCGCCTACCTGCTGAACGTCAAGCCCGATTGGGCGCACTGACCGACAACCACCGCTGATCCCGAGGCCCGCCTAGTGCGGGCCTTCGCATTTCTGGAGCACACCATGCAAATATACGTTGCCTGCCTTGCCTCATATAACGCTGGCGTCCTGCACGGCGAGTGGATCAACTTGGAGGGACGCGACGCCGACGACGTGCGCGATGAGATTGCCCGCATCCTGCGCGAGTCGCCGCACCCGAACGTGACCGTTGATTGCCCGGATTGCGGCGGTACTGGAACCACATACGTCCCCCGAGTATTCGGCGGGGCGGAATGCACGGCGTGTGGCGGAAGCGGCAAGGTCGCCAGCGCCGAGGAGTGGGCCGTCCACGACTACGACGACGTGTTCGGGGATACCTGGGGCGAGCACCCCGACCTGGACAAGCTGTGCGCATTGCAAGAGCGGCTGGACGAGTTGCACAACGACACCGAACGCGCCGCCTACACGGCCTTCTGCGACCACGAGGGCCTCGACGATGTGACCGTGGAGCAGTTCCACGAAGCCTACGCGGGCCAGTTCGATAGCTGGGCCGACTTTGCCGAGAACTATGTGGACGAATCGAGGCTTCTTCACGACGTGCCCGACGCCCTCTCCCGCTACTTCGACTACGAGAGCTATGGCCGCGACATTCGGCTCAACGGTGACGCGTTTGAGGTGAGCGGCTTCTACTTCTGGAGCCGCTAACGCCGCTTCCGCAAGACCCTGCGCCAATACAGGTATGTGCGATGCGCCGGCACCGAGCTAGTCCACACCCATACGACTAGGTGAAGGGCCGTAATGGCGACTTCTACGCGGGGGTCAATCATCGAATGGTCCTTGGGGTCGGGAGTGGCGATCACGCCCTTCAGCCCTAATCATAAGGCCAATCTCGATATTTGGCACTCATTGTTCCATTTGTAGCACTTGCATAACAGGAGACTTACATATGCGTAACGCAGATTTCACCGCAAACTCGACCCTGGTGATCGTCAACGTGGCCCTCCGCGTCCACCAGTTCGGCCCGTTCTTGGTATTCGAGCGGGAGGTTTTGGTCCTGCATGAACGGACCTACGAGGTGCCCGAATGATTCGGACCATCAATTTCGACCATAACGAGAAGCGCGGCGCTCTCCGCGCGATGCTCGGCCTACTCAACGAGCGCGTCCAGTTCTCGGTCGTCCCCGAGGACTGTGGCTGGCGGGTGTCGTATCCGGTCCCACCCGCGGCCCCAACGGAGACCCCGCGGCCATGACTTCACTGCACCAGTCGGGATCAATCTCTCCCGTGGTACTTGATTCCTACGGACGCGCCATCATTGTGGCCTGTAGTCTGCCCGACGGCAGCGTCATGCTGTCGGGCTGCGCATCCGCAGACGACCAGGGGGGCGTTCTCAGTCTATGAGTACGGTGAGACGGACAATAGCCAGCGCGGTAGTCCGCGTAGGGCAAGGACTGTTTTTTGCATCCGTGGTCGGGGCCATTGTGACCCTGGCGGCGATGCTGGCACTACCGTTCTTAAAACACTGAAACGTAAGACCTTTTTGTGGAGCGCAGCCGGGGGTGGCGGCGCATTACAACGCCGTGAGCAGGGGACAGGACGGCCCCTTCGCAGGGCAGAAGTACCTGGACCTGTTCGTGAAAGCCTTTGGATATGAGATCGGAATCGACCCCTCCCCCACGCCCTGGCAGCGTGGTTTCTGGATGGACAAAATTGGCAAGAATGCCATCAACATTGGCTTGGGCCTTGTAATCCTTACATTGCGGCTCCAAGATAGACCCTGATGGTTTCCCAAGGGGGAACCATCCCCTTACGGAAAATGAGCGCACCATGAATCTCTCGCAGAAAGAACTGACGGCCATTCTCACAACCGCACTGTCAGCCTTCCGGGAAGAGATCGACGAGGACATCACCGCCACCCGCATCCTCACCCTACTCGCCGTTGTGGACGAGCCGGGCATTCAGCAGGTGGACCTTGAGCGCGTCCTCGGCGGACTCTCTCCCTCCGCAGTGAGCCGCAATGTGCTCGACCTGTCGTCTATCAAGCGTAACCGCGAGCCGGGGCCTGACTTCCTGGAGCAGCGCCCTGATCCCGCCTACCGCAAGCGCAACCTGATCTTCCCGACGACCAAGGCGCTGCACTGGCTGGCTTCGCTCGCAGAACGTGTCAACCGCAAGGTGACGGCGCGCGTCGCAGCCGCCTAACCCCCAACACCCCGTTGTGCCCCGAGGCCCGCCTAGTGCGGGCCTTTTCATTTTTGGAGATACACATGGCCCTTCGCCTCAAAGGGACCGCGCCCAAGCCGGGTGCGCCCGATAAGCGCTACTACATGCTCGACGTGCAGGAGGGATACCGGCGCGTGCGCTTGTCCACCGGCACCCGCGACCGCGTGGCAGCCGAGCGCAAGGAGCAGGCGGTCCTCGACGCCCTGCGCGACGACCCCGACGTTTCCGAGGACGTGCTGCGCGAACTCATCCGGGGCAAGTCCCGGTCGGCGCAGATGGCCGTGGCGAAAGCCAAGGCCCGGCAGCGCACCCTCAAGGACGCGATGGATGACGCCCTGGACGACCGCAACTTTTGGGGCAAGCTCAAGTCCATCGAGACCGTCCGCACCAACTGCAAGATCGTCCAGGGCTTCCTGGGCGAGGACACGCCCATCAACGACATCACCCAGGCCGCAGTGGACGCGATGGTGACCAAGATGGAGGCCGAGGGAGCTGCTCCGGCGACCATCAACCGCAAGATGCACGCCCTGATGGCCGTCCTGCGCCGCGAGGCGAAGGCCGGGCGCATGCTGGCCGCCATCCCGGAGTACCGGCCGAGCGACGAGCGCGACAACGCGCGCCAGTTCACCCTGACCATTGAGGACGAGGAGCTGATCCTCTCCCGCGTGCTCGCGTGGGACATCCTGCCCGACCCCGAGTACGGCGGTCGGCCGCGGACGCGCGACGGTAAGGACTACCACGACCTGTTCGTGTTCCTGGCCGACGTGGGCTGCCGCCTGAGCCAGGCATTCAACCTGCGCTGGAGCGACCTGGTGGGAACCCCGCCGACCGCCGTTCGCTTCTGGCGTCACGGGGAACTGAAAGGCGGCCGGCAGCGCACCATCCCGTTGACCTCCCGCGCCTCGGAAGTGGTCCAGCGGCGGCGCAGGGCGGCAGGCAAGGAGCAGACCGGCC
This sequence comes from Stenotrophomonas maltophilia, assembly GCF_001274595.1. Classification (GTDB taxonomy): domain Bacteria; phylum Pseudomonadota; class Gammaproteobacteria; order Xanthomonadales; family Xanthomonadaceae; genus Stenotrophomonas; species Stenotrophomonas forensis. Next base: position 971,199 of record NZ_CP011010.1, on the reverse strand, counting down.
CCTTCTCCACGCTCAACAAGACCCGCGCCAACAAGCTCTGGAATCGTGCGCGAAAGGGGACGCATCTCGCCAAGGAGAAGGAGTGCGTGATCCACTCGCTGCGGCACACCTGCGCCACCCGGCTGCTGCTGGCGACCGGCAACATCAAGCTCGTGCAGGAGTGGCTGGGGCATCGGGACATCCGCACCACGTCGGAGACCTACGCGAAGGTGCTGGCCGAACAGGCGCTCATCGGCAAGTCTGCGCTGGAGCAATTGCGGGCTGCGCCGCAGGTGACGCCCACAGGTGACGTTCCGAGACAGGGATTGATTGCCAACGAGGGATTGTAGTACCAAAACTGACCGTCGCCAGCTTACTTTTCAGTAACTTAGCGACGGTAGTAAGAAAACAGTGGGGTGGCTGAGGGGATTCGAACCCCCGACCACCGGAATCACAATCCGGTACTCTAACCAACTGAGCTACAGCCACCACTGAAACTTTTGCTCCCTCGCCGATACCACTGACGCTGGAACTCAAACCTTTGCCTGGAGACTGTCACCGAAGTTCCGGTCCGCCGAAGCGAGTCCGATATTCTGGTGGAGTCTGTGGGCTTTTGCAAGCACTTCTTCACATCTGCCGATACGACCCCGGTGCCTCGCCAATGGCGCGCCCGACAGGAATCGAACCTGTAACCGCCGGCTTAGAAGGCCGGTGCTCTATCCAGTTGAGCTACGGGCGCCCGAACCGGAACGATGTCCAATCCGACGTGGCGTGGGATTGGTCGGGGTAGAGGGATTCGAACCCCCGACATCCTGCTCCCAAAGCAGGCGCGCTACCAGACTGCGCTATACCCCGGTCTTGCAATCCCCTCGGGCCAGACCCGGGGAGTCGTTCATTGTCGCCAAGCGCATCGCGAACTGTCAACGCAGGCGCGACCGATCATGAATCCGCCACGGCGCCCTGCATGTCCATCGGCTATGCTCGCGGACATCGGCCGGATGGCCGTCCCGACCCTCATTCGCACGGAGAACACGCATGCGCAGCGGCAACCCGGCTCTTTCCGAGTCGACCTTCCTCGACCTCGCCAGCGGCTCGGTGGTGACCAGCCCCGGCCAGGTGATGACCCTCAACGGCACCGCCAACAAGACCGGCATCCTGCTGCTGCTGGCCGTGCTGACCGCAGCCTTTGCCTGGAACCAGTCCGTCAACGAGTACGGCGAGGTCATGGGCGCAGCCAAGCTGTATGCCATGGGCGGCGCGATCGGCGGGCTGGTGCTGGCGCTGATCACCATCTTCAAGAAGGAATGGTCGCCGGTCACCGCACCGATGTACGCGCTGGTCGAGGGCCTGTTCCTGGGCGCCGTCTCGGCGCTGTTCAACATGAAGTACCCGGGCATCGTGTTCCAGGCCGTGCTGCTGACCTTCGGCACGCTGGCCGCGCTGCTGTTCGCGTACCGCAGCGGCGTGATCAAGGCCACCGAGAACTTCAAGATGGGCGTGGTGGCTGCCACCGGCGGCATCGCCCTGCTCTACCTGGCCTCGTTCGTACTGGGCTTCTTCAACATCAACGTCCCGGTGATCCACGACTCCAGCTGGCTGGGCATCGCCTTCAGCCTGTTCGTGGTGGTGGTCGCAGCACTGAACCTGGTGCTGGACTTCGACTTCATCGAGACGGGCGTGGCCCAGCGCGCGCCGAAGTACATGGAGTGGTATGGCGCATTCGGCCTGATGGTGACCCTGGTCTGGCTGTACATCGAATTCCTGCGCCTGCTGTCGAAGATCCAGCAGCGCTGAGCCACGCCATGCCGTAAACGACAAAGGGCGCCCGGGTGGCGCCCTTTTCCTTTGACGCATCAGCGCGCCAGCAGCGCCGGAAGCGATGAGGCCAGCAGCGCGATGCCCGACGCGGTCAGCAGACTCAGCACGAGCTGGCGGAAGCGCGCCTCGCTGATGCCGATGTAGACCCGCGCACCGAGCAGGGCCGGCACCAGCATGGCCGGCGCCACGATGGCGAAATACGGCAGCATCTGCCGGTTCACCAGGCCACTGCCGACATAGGTGGCCATGGTCACCGCCAGCATCGCCAGGTTGAAGTTCTGGATGACCGCGCGCTGCTCATCCTTGCCGAAACCACGCAGCGTGCTCCACAACGTCGGCACGGGCCCGGCGAATCCACCGATGCCGCTGAGCACACCACCGGCCATGCCGGCGATCGCGTCACCCAGGCGACCGCCGACGCGGATCGGCGGCAACGACCGTGCCATCAGCATCACCGGGCACCACAGCGCCAGGAAGCCCCCCAGCAGCGCCTTGAACCACTCCATGTCCAGCTGTGGCAGCACCATCACGCCCAGCGGGATGCCCGCCAGACCGCCCAGCACGAATGGCAGCAGCAGACGCAGGTTGAATCCGCGGCGCACGGTGAACACCGCGACCAGCTGGCCGACCAGCGCGCCGAATACCGACAGCGTCGCCGCCAGTCGCGGCTCCAGCCCCCACGCCCAGAACGACATCGCCACCATGCCGAACGCGAAACCCGACAGGCCCTGCACGAATCCGGCGACGATCGCGCCGAGCGCAACCAGCAGATAGACCGACTCCATCACCACCTCGGTTGCGGTTGCACGGCTACCCAGCCGCGCCACTCTGCGCAGCGTAGTGCGCTGCGAGATGCTCGACCAGCGCACGCACCTTCGGCGCCAGTGCACGCGCATGCGGATACAGCGCGAAGTAGCGGCGCTGTCCGGCGTGCCAGGCCGGCAGCACCCGGATCAAACGACCGGCGCGCAGGTCCTCCTGCACGGTCAGCGCAGTGAACAGACTGATGCCCATGCTGCCCAGCGCGGCGGCGTACAGCGCCGGCGTGGCATCCACGCGCAGGCGCTGCCCGGCCTCGATGCTCGCGGTGGCACCGCGCGGTCCGTGCAGTTGCCAGGGCGGCAACGCCGGTGTGGGACTGAAACCCAGCAACAGGTGCTGCGCGAGATCCGACGCCTGCCGAGGCAGTCCGTGGCGCGCCAGATAGCCAGGCGCGGCCACTAGGATGCGCGGGCAGCTGGCCAACTCGCGTGCAACCAGCTGGCTGTCCGGCAATGACGGTGCGATGCGCAGCGCAAGATCGAAACCACCGCCCACCACATCGACCAGCTGATCATCGGCGGAAAGATCCAGCGCCACCTGCGGGTAGCGCTGCAGGAACGACGGCAGCCAATGCGGCAACTCCTGGCTGGCCACCACCTGCGGCACGCTGATGCGTACGATGCCACTGGGTTGAGCCTGTCCGGCACGTGCCTGGTCATCCGCTTCCTGCAGGCGATCGAGCAATGATGCCGCCTGGCGGTAGTAGCCACGTCCGGCTTCGGTCAGTGACAGCCGGCGGCTGTTGCGGTCCAGCAGGCGTACCTGCAGGTGTTCTTCCAGCTGCCGCAGTTGCCGCGACATGGCCGAATGGGTCGTCCCCAATCGCTCGGCGGCAGCGGTGAAGCTGCCCGCATCGACGATGGCACGCAGCGCGCGCAGGGCGGCGAATTGATCCATCAGCGGGCGGCTCCGGTTGGCAGGACCCGCGATGTGCGGGCCCTGCCAGCTTATCAAGCGCCGCCGCCGGCCTTGCGCACCGGCAGCGCCAGGATCGCGTCAGTGGTCATGACATCGCCGAATGTGTCCTCGATCTGGGCCAGCGCGGCCTCGTGCAGCGCGCGATGGCCGATGTGCTGGCCACCGGCCAGGTCCAGGTCGCGGCTGGCCGTTGCATCGGACGACACGATCACCCGGTAGCCACGCGGTGCCGCGGCGGCATCGCGGGCGGCGCCGGCCACGCAGGCATGGGTCTGCAGGCCGGTGACGATCAGGGTGTCGATGCCCGCCTGCTTCAGCACGGTGTCGATCACTGCCGCAGAGCCGCCAGCGAACACGCTGACGTTGTCCTTCTGCACCACGGTCTCGCCGGCCCGCGGCTGCATGTCGCGATGGAAGGCGGCATTGGCACTGCCCTGCGCGAACAGCGGCGCACCTGCTGGCAGCACATGCTGCACGTGGATGACGCGGATGCCATTGGCATCGGCGAAGTCGATCAGGCGGCGGGTCTGGCGCAGCGCGGCCACGCCATCGGGGATGACCATGCGGCCACCGGCAAAGCCAGGCGCGGCCTTGGCATCGAAGTACTCGTTCTGGAAATCGATCACCAGCACGGCGGTCTTGGCCGCATCCAGCGAAGCGGCGACCGGGGCGCCAGCCATGTGGCGGATGGTGGGATGGGCCGGCTCGGCGGCGACGACCGGGGCGGTGGCGGCCATGCCGATCAGGCTGGCCAGGCCAAAGGCGGTGAGGTTCATCGGACGACTCCTGTGCGGTGGAAAGTGGGCACAGGATGCGGAGCGGATGGCGCACGAACCAGCCGCTCACAAGCACATGATCTGTGCGCCTGGTGCACAGATAACTTTCGTAGAGTCGAGCCATGCTCGACTGCTCTTCGCGTGAGCCCCATAAGAAAGCAAAAGCCGTCGAGCATGGCTCGACGCTACAGAAGCGCAGAAACGCAACGGGGCGCCCGAAGGCGCCCCGCTGTGGGTCCAACCGAGGCTGGCCGACCGCTTACAGGCGGCTGGCGATGGCCTGGGCGAAGCTCATGGTGGTACCGGTGCCACCCAGGTCGCCGGTCAGCGAGTCCTTGGCTTCCATGGTGGCCACGATGGCCTTGCGCAGGCGCTCGGCATTTTCCGGCTGGCCGACGTGGTCCAGCATCTGCGCGGCTGCCAGCAGCAGCGCGCACGGATTGGCCTTGCCCTGGCCGGCGATGTCCGGCGCGGTGCCGTGCACGGCTTCGAAGATCGCCGCGTCCTTGCCGATGTTGGCACCCGGGGCCAGGCCCAGGCCACCAACCAGACCGGCACACAGGTCGGAGATGATGTCGCCGAACAGGTTGGTGGTGACGATCACGTCGAACTGTTCCGGACGCATCACCAGCTGCATGCAGCAGTTGTCGACGATCATTTCCTGGAACTCGATCTCCGGGTACTGCGCGGCCACTTCGCGGGCGACGTTCAGGAACAGGCCCGAGGTCGACTTGATGATGTTGGCCTTGTGCACGGCGGTGACCTTCTTGCGGCCGGTGCTCTTGGCCAGCTCGAAGGCGTAGCGCACGATGCGCTCGGAGCCCTTGCGGGTGATGCGGGTGCCGGAGAAGGCGGTCTCGCCATCGGCCGACACTTCCTGGCCTTCGGCCAGGTACGCACCTTCGGTGTTCTCGCGAACGGTGATCAGGTCAACGTTGTCGAAACGCGACTTGGTGTTCGGGAAGGTGTGCGCCGGACGCACGTTGGCGTACAGGTCGAAGTGGCGGCGCAGGCTGACGTTGATCGAGGTGAAGCCACCACCGACCGGGGTGGTCAGCGGGCTCTTCAGCGCCACCTTGTTGCGCGCGATCGATTCCAGGGTCACCGCCGGCATCAGGTCGCCGTGCTTTTCCAGGGCCACCAGGCCGGCGTCGGCGTCTTCGTACTCCAGGCCAGTCTTGAGCTGGTCGAGCACGAACAGGGTGGCATCCATGATTTCCGGGCCAATGCCGTCGCCGCGGATGACCGTAATTTTCTGCGTCATTGATCGATGTTCCGAACAGGGGGAAAAACGCCGTCCGGACGTGCCCGGAAACGCCGGCGCAAAGGAAGTTTCACCGGCAATTATGCCTTAGCCGGGCCCGGCTACCCAAGTAGACCATGGTCCTGACCCCGGCAAAGGCATAATTGCCCGCGCATTCTTCCTCTACCCCCGCCTGTCGGCGCGCCCCTTCAACAAGAAGGGGCTCCTTGGCTGCTGGATCGCGGGGGAGGCCCCGCGCGCGCTCTCGGTAGTGCCGGCCGCTGGCCGGCAACTTCGGCCATGTCGGGTTCAGGCGATGCCGGCCAGGGCCGGCACTTCCTTCAGTGTTCGTGCGCTGCCGGGGCGGCGGCGCCGCCTTCGAGCTGGTCGAGGAAATCGACCGCGCGGCGCAGGTGCGGGATCACGATCGAGCCGCCGACCACCAGGCCGACCGAGAAGGTCTCGAAGAACTCTTCACGGGTCACCCCGGCGTCCTTGCACTGGGCCACGTGGTAGCTGATGCAGTCGTCGCAGCGCAGCACCATCGAGGCCACCAGGCCCAGCAGTTCCTTGGTCTTCACGTCCAGCGCGCCGGCCTGGTAGGTCTGCGTATCCAGCGCGAAGAAGCGGCGCACCACCTGGTTCGGTTCGCCCAGGATGCGCTCGTTCATGCGCTTGCGGAAGTCGGTGAACTCGGCGATGCGGTCCTTGCTGCCGTCGTCGGCCGCGCTCATGCCTGGCCCTGCCCGGCCAGCAGCGGCTCGAGCTTGCCTTCACGGTGCAGGGCCATCATGTCGTCGTAACCGCCGACATGGACGTCGCCGACAAAAATCTGCGGCACGCTGGTGCGGCGGGTCAGCGCCATCATCTTCTCGCGCTCGGCCGGGTCCAGGTCGATGCGGACCTCGGTCCACTGCTGGCCCTTGCTCTTCAGGAAGTTCTTGGCGGCCACGCAGTACGGGCAGACGGCGGTGGAATAGATGGTGATGGCGGGGGCACCGCCGGCGGTCTGGGCTGTCACGGGAAACTCCACGATGGATCGACGGTCCATATATGGTACCGGTGCGCTGGAATTTCCACGCCACGGCCGCAACACTGTGGATTAACGAATGGTTGCCCCCTGCCCTGCCACGCTGGGCGCGCCCTGCCCGAGGACCTCCTGCTTGCGAGCCCTGCTGCTGACTACCGCCATCACCCTGGCCCTGGCCATGCCGCTGGCCCAGGCCCAGGAGAAGCTGCCCGACATCGGCTCCTCGGCCGGCGAACTGCTGACCCCGGCGCGCCAGGCCGAGTATGGCGCGATGATGCTGCGCGAGCTGCGCAACTACGGTTATCTGCTCGACGATCCGCTGGTCAACGACTGGCTGCAGACCATGGGTACCCGGCTTGGCTCCAACAGCGACCAGCCGCGGCAGCCGTACACGTTCTTCGTGATGAAGGATCGCCAGATCAACGCCTTCGCCACGCTGGGCGGCTACATCGGGGTCAACGCCGGCCTGGTATTGACCGCCGAGCGCGAGGACGAGGTAGCGGCAGTGCTGTCGCATGAAATCGCCCACGTCACCCAGCAGCACGTACTGCGTGGGGTCGAGCGCGCCCAGCGCGACCAGATCCCGATCCTGCTGGGCATGCTGGCCGCGGTGGTGGCCGCGCAGGCCAGCAACAGCACCTCCTCCGGCAACGCGACCATGGCCGCGATCAGCTCGGGCATGGGCCTGATGCAGCAGCGGCAGATCAACTACACCCGGTCCAACGAATCCGAGGCCGACCGCCTTGGCATCCGCACCCTGGCCCGCAGCGGCTACGACGTGGACGCCATGGCCGGCTTCTTCGAGCGGATGGCGGCGGCGATGCGCGGCAACGAAGGCGGCTACAGCGTGCCGGAGTTCCTGCGCACCCACCCGGTCAACATCACCCGCATCAGCGAAGCCAAGGCCCGTGCCGAGCAGATGAAGAAGGACACGGTGCTGCTGACCACCAGCACCCCCAGCGGCGAACGCAGGGAGCGGGTGGACCCGGCCGACCCCAGCCTGGCCGAACCGCTGCTGCGCGGCAACAATCCGCTGCTGCCCAGCAGCGTGCTGCGCATCCCGATCGGCCAGCTCAGCCGCGGTGCCAGCGGCGACTTCGACTGGGCACGCGAGCGCCTGCGGGTGCTCAGCGCCGACTCCACCGCCGAACTGGAGCGCGAATACGCCGACATGGCCAAGCGCCAGAAGGATGGCCTGAACGACGCCCAGCGCTATGGCCAGGCCCTGGCCGTCATGCGCGGCGGCCGCGCCGGTGCCGGGCAGGCCCGGCAGACCCTGGCCACCCTGCTGCAGACCCGCCCGGACAACCTGTGGCTGGCGCTGGGGCTGGGCGAGGCCGAATCGCGCGCCGGCCAGGCCGCCCAGGCCAACAGCCGCTTCGAACAGCTGCTGCGCGAGCACCCCAACAGCCGCCCGGTGGCCCTGACCTATGCCGAGATCCTGAACGAACAGGGCAGCCGCGAGGCCGGCCAGCGCGCGCAGGCCATGCTGCGGCCGCTGTTGTCGCAAAGCGGTAACGATCCGGTCTTCCAGCAGCGATACGCCCGCGCCAGCGAACTGGCCGGTGACAGCGTGCGCGCCAGCGAGGCCTATGCCGAGGCCGCCTTCCTCAGCGGTCGTCCGGAGCAGTCGCTGATCCAGTTGCAGGCGCTCAAGCGCAACCCGGCGCTGGATTATGTCGGGCGGGCACGGGTGGACGCGCGCATCGAAGCGATCACCCCCACCGTGCTGGAACTGCGCCGCCAGGGCGTGCAGGACCCCGACCTCGACCGCCGCTGAGCGCCGCATGACCGACCGATGGCAATCCAGGCCGGTTCCGGCCAGGTAGTCACAAACATGTCATCAAACCGTAGTCTACTGGCACCACTCCAGTAACCGAGCCCTACGGTGTCCTCGTGCAGAAACGCATCCTGATCGTCGATGACGAGCCCGCGATCCGTGAAATGGTCGCCTTCGCCCTGCGCAAGGGCGACTACGAACCTGTCCACGCCGGCGATGCCCGCGAGGCGCAGACCGCGATCGCCGACCGCGTGCCCGACCTGATCCTGCTGGACTGGATGCTGCCCGGTACCAGTGGCCTGGACCTGGCCCGCCGCTGGCGCAAGGAAACGCTGACCCGCGAAGTGCCGATCATCATGCTGACCGCCCGCGGCGAAGAGAACGATCGCGTCGGCGGGCTTGAAGCCGGTGTCGACGACTACGTGGTCAAGCCGTTCTCGGCGCGCGAACTGCTGGCCCGCATCCGTGCGGTGATGCGCCGCGCGCGCGAGGACGACGAGGACGGCAGCGTGGCGGTCGGCCCGATCCGCATCGATGGCGCCGCCCATCGCGTGTTCGCCAACGACCAGCCGGTGCCGATCGGCCCGACCGAATACCGCCTGCTGCACTTCTTCATGACCCACCCCGAGCGCGTCTACACCCGCGCCCAGCTGCTGGACCATGTCTGGGGTGGCAGCGTGTACGTGGAGGAGCGCACCATCGACGTGCATATCCGCCGCCTGCGCAAGACGCTGGAACCGTTCAACGCCGAGAACATGGTGCAGACCGTGCGCGGCGCCGGCTACCGCTTCTCTACTGCAACCTGAGCCTCGTCGTGCCGGCACCGCGCACCCGCGGGTGCCGGTGCCGGCAACTCTGCTATAACCCTCGGTTCACCCCAGTGAACCGCCGCACCTCAACGACGAGATCGCAATGCCCCGCCACATCCGCTCTGCCTGGTTGAAGACCCTGGCCACCGTCGCCGCGGTACTGCTGTTCGCCGGACTGGTGGGGTGGTTCTCGGGCCATCTGTGGCTGTGCATCGCACTGGGCGCGCTGGCTACCCTGGCCTGGCATTACTGGCGCCTGCGCAGCGTGCTGCGCCGCCTGACCGCGCGCCAGCGCTGGGACACCGCCGACGAAGGCACCGGCGTCTGGAACGAACTGGACCGCCTGCTGTACCGCAACCAGGTGGAAATGCGCGTGCGCAAGCGCCGCCTGCTGGACATGCTGCGCAGCTACCGTGCGGCAGCCGCCGCACTGCCCGATGCGGTGGTGGTGCTGGACCGCAACAGCCAGCGCGTGCAGTGGTTCAACGAAGCGGCCACCGCGCTGCTTGGCCTGCACCATCCCGGTGACCTCGGCGAAGCGCTGGTCGAACGGCTGCAGCCGATGCCGCTTGCCCACTGGCTGGCCGGTGGCCGCAATGCCGAACCGATCCTGGACGTGCCCTCGCCGGTTGATCCGGCGATCCGCCTCAACCTGCGCCTGATTCCCTATTCGTCGGACTACTGGCTGCTGATCGCCCGCGACGTCAGCAAGCTGCTGCGCCTGGAACAGGTCCGCCGTGACTTCGTGGCCAACGTTTCGCACGAACTGCGCACGCCGCTCACCGTGGTCCACGGCTACCTGGACATGATGGACCCGGACGATTTCCCCGGCACCGGGCCGATGCTGGAGGAAATGCGCAAGCAGAGCCAGCGCATGGCCCAGCTGGTGGAAGACCTGCTGACCCTGTCGCGGCTGGAATCGCAGGAGCACAGCGAGGACGAGACCGTGGCCATGCAGCCGATGCTGGCCACCCTGCGCCGCGAAGCCGAAGCACACAGCCAGGGCCGCCACCAGATCAGCATCGACGACCTGGCTGGCGTGGACCTGCAGGGCTCGACCAAGGAACTGCACAGCGCGTTTTCCAACCTGGTCACCAATGCGGTGCGCTATACCCCGGCCGGCGGCCGCATCGCCGTCGAGTTCCGCCGCGAAGGCGATGGCGCGGTGTTGGCCGTGCGTGATTCCGGCTACGGCATCCCGGCCACGCATCTGCCGCGCCTGACCGAACGTTTCTACCGCGTCTCCAGCAGCCGTTCCCGCGAAAGCGGCGGAACCGGCCTGGGCCTGTCCATCGTCAAGCACATCCTCGGCCTGCACCACGCGCGGCTGGAGATTGAAAGCGAGGTCGGCAAGGGCTCGGTGTTCTCCTGCCATTTCGATGCCGACCACGTGCGCCCGCGCGAGTCCGCCCCCCTGACTTCCATCGAAGAATGACGCCATGAGCAGCCTCGGATCCCTCCCCCTCCCCGTGAGCCCGGACAATGATCCGCTGCGTGATCCGGCGCTCTACATCAACCGCGAACTGTCGCAGCTGGATTTCAACTTCCGCGTGCTGGCGCAGGCCATGGACCCGCAGGTACCGCTGCTGGAGCGCCTGCGCTTCATGTGCATCTCCTGCACCAACCTTGATGAATTCTTCGAGATCCGCGCCGCCGCCGTGCGCCACGCGCAGGAGTTCGGCCTGCCACCGGCGCCGGACGGCATGAGCCCGCAGACCATCCTCACCGCCATCCATGACCGCGCCGCCGAGCTGGTGGACCAGCAGTACCGCTGCTGGAACGAGACCCTGCGCCCGGCGCTGGCGGAGGCCGGCATCGGCGTGCTCGGCCGCCAGTCCTGGAACCACCGCCAGAAGCGCTGGCTGCGCGCGTACTTCCGCAACGAGATCATGCCGGTGCTGTCGCCGCTGGGCCTGGACCCGGTGCATCCGTTCCCGAAGATCCTCAACAAATCGCTGAACATCGTGGTGGTGCTGAAGGGCACCGATGCGTTCGGCCGCGCCGGCCACCTGGCCATCGTGCGCGCGCCACGCTCGCTGCCGCGCATCATCCAGCTGCCCGAAAAGCTTGGCGGCCCGCAGAACTTCGTGTTCCTGTCTTCGGTGCTGTCGACCTTCGTCGATGAACTGTTCCCGGGCATGGAAGTCCTGGGCGCCTACCAGTTCCGCGTCACCCGCAATTCCGAGCTGGTGGTGGACGAGGAAGAAGTGGAGAACCTGGCGCTGGCACTGCGTGACGAGCTGGTCGATCGCGGCTACCGGCCGGCGGTGCGCCTGGAGATCGCCCATGACATGCCGCGCGACATCGTGCGCACCCTGCTGCAGAATTTCGGCCTGACCGAGAACGCGGTGTACCGCATCGACGGCCCGGTCAATCTCAACCGCATCATCCAGCTGTACGACCTGATCGCACAGCCGGACCTGAAGTACCCGCCGATGACCCCGCGCACGCTGCGCGACAGCGATGGCATCTTCGAGACCGTTGCGCGACATGACCTGCTGCTGCATCACCCCTTCGATGCCTTCACCGCAGTGCTGGACCTGATCCGGCAGGCGGCGGTTGATCCGAACGTGCTGGCGATCAAGCAGACCCTGTACCGCACCGGCAAGGATTCGCTGATCGTCGACGCATTGATCCAGGCCGCGCGCAACGGCAAGGATGTGACCGTGGTGGTCGAGCTGCGTGCGCGCTTCGACGAAGAGGCCAACCTGGGCCTGGCCGATCGCCTGCAGGAAGCCGGCGTGCAGGTGGTGTACGGCGTGGTCGGCTACAAGACCCACGCCAAGATGCTGCTGATCGTTCGCCGCGAGGGCCGCAAGCTGCGCCGCTATGTGCACCTGGGCACCGGCAACTACCACAGCGGCACCGCCCGTGCTTACACCGACATCAGCCTGATCACCGCCGATGCGGACATCGGCAACGATGTGCACCTGCTGTTCCAGCAGCTGTCCGGCCTGGCGTCGAAGATGAAGCTCAAACGCCTGCTGCAGTCGCCCTTCACCCTGCACACCGGCATCCTCGGCCGCATCGAGCGCGAAACCCGCATCGCCGCCACGGGCCGTCCGGCGCGGATCATCGCCAAGATGAACGCACTGAACGAACCGCAGGTGGTGCGCGCGCTGTATGCCGCCTCGCAGGCCGGCGTGCAGATCGACCTGATCATCCGTGGCGCCTGCACCCTGCGCCCGGGCGTGCCGGGTATCTCGGACAACATCCGGGTGCGCTCGATCGTCGGTCGATTCCTCGAGCACAGCCGCGTCTACTGGTTCGGCAACGATGGTGCGCCGGAAATGTACTGCGCCAGCGCCGACTGGCTTGAGCGCAACCTGCTGCGCCGGGTCGAGACCTGCTTCCCGATCCTCGATCCGGAACTGGTCAAGCGGGTGTACCGCGAGGTCCTGCAGAACTACCTGGATGACAACCTCAATGCCTGGGAACTGGACGCCGAGGGCATCTACCACAAACGTGCCCCGGCCCACGACGAAGCCCCGCATTCTGCGCAGATGGCATTGATGCAGGGGCTGTAACCCGGTGTGTCGACCCAGGTCGACACCCACCAACAGCCGCGCGGAACGCCGTCCCGGCAGATCGCAGAAATCTGTCGAAGGCGGGGTGGGTCCGGTTGCGGGGGCGTGAGCGCCATGGATGGCGCGACCGAGGCTACATGGACGTACTTGCGCCGTCCCCCGCAGCCGGACCCACCCCGACATCCCACGGATAGCCCGCTTTTGCCGTTGCCGTTGATTCGGCAGGTGCAGGGCGCAGCCCTGCCGCACTCTCCTCTTCCAAAATGTGAAGGCCGCGCGGTGACGAGCACACCGCTCCTTCGGCTAACATTCGTCCATGCCGCATACCACCACGACTCCGCCCGCATTGCAGGATGGCGACCTGCTGGCCGCCATCGACCTTGGCTCCAATAGTTTCCACATGGTCATCGCGCGCTACACGCTCGGCCAGCTGCGGGTGATCGACCGCCTGCGCGAGACGGTGCGGATGGCCGACGGGCTGGATGGCAAGGGCGGACTCTCCGCGGCGGCCCGCCAACGCGCGCTGGAGTGCCTGGCCCGCTTCGGCCAGCGCATCCGCAACGTGCCACCGCACCGGGTGCGCGCACTGGCCACCAACACCGTGCGCCAGCTGCGCTCGCCGCAGTCGTTCCTGGTCCCGGCCGAGACCGCTTTGGGGCACGCCATCGAAGTGGTCAGCGGTCGCGAAGAAGCGCGCCTGATCTACCTCGGTGTCGCCCATGCACAACCGCCCAAGCCCGGCCAGCGCCGGCTGGTGATCGACATCGGCGGCGGCTCCACCGAATTCATCATCGGCATGGGCATGCAGACCCTCGAGCGCGAAAGCCTGCAGGCCGGCTGCATCGCCAGCACCCGCCGATTCTTCCCGGGCGGCAAGCTGAGCAAGAAGCGCTGGAAGGACGCGCTGGCCGAGATCGGCCGCGAGTTCCAGCCCTTCGCCAGCAAGTACCGTGCGCTGGGCTGGCAGGAAGCACTGGGTTCTTCGGGCACGCACAAGGCGATCAGCGAGATCTGCGCGACGATGAAGCTGAGCAAGGGCGCGATCACCGCCGAAGCCCTGCCACAGCTGCGCGACGAACTGCTGAAAGCCAAGAAGATCGACGACATCCAGTTGCCGGGCCTGTCCAGCGACCGACGTCCGATCATCGCCGGCGGCATCCTGGTGCTGGAAGCGGCCTTCCAGGCTCTGGGCCTGCAGAAGCTGCTGGTCAGCAAGGCGGCGATGCGCGAAGGCATCCTGTATGACATCGTCGGCCGTGCCGGCGAGAACGACCTGCGTGACGAATCGGTGGCCGCGCTCAGCCAGCGCTATGGCATCGACATGACGCAGGCCGACCGCGTGCAGGAGACCGCACTGTCACTGCTGGAGCAGGTGCAGGAACACTGGAAACTGGATGCCGACGATGCCCGCATGCTGGGTTGGGCTGCACGCCTGCACGAGCTGGGCCTGATGATCGCGCACAGCGGCTACCACGTGCACGGCAGCTACGTGCTGGAACACTCGGACATCGCTGGTTTCTCGCGGCAGGAACAGCAGATGCTGGCCGCGCTCGTGCGCAGCCACCGCCGCAGCATCACCAAGACCGCCTTCGATGCCCTGCCCGAGCGCCTGCTGCTGACCGCACGTCGGCTGGCCGCCCTGTTGCGCCTGGCGGTGCTGCTCAACCGCGCGCACGAGGACGCCCCGCTGCCAGCGCTGGAACTGACCGCCGACGACAACCGGCTGTCGCTGATCGTGCCGCAGGCATTCATCGATGCCCGCCCGTTGCTGCGCGCCGACCTGATCGGCGAGACCGACGGCATCGCCGGGCTGGGCATCCAGTTCCGTCCGTTCGTGGCCTGATCCTGCCGGGACGACGCCCGTCCCACGCGCCAATTTGCGCTGCGCCGCAACATCACCTTCCCAGGTGCGACGGGCAGTTCCGTCGCAAGTTCCCGTTTTTCCTCACATATCCATCACGTCGATGACATGGGAGGAAATATTTCGACATAAGTTCTTTACAACCTCTTAACTACCGAGACTAGTATCGGAGCACCGGCGCAGTTCGGCTGGGCCATTGGATGCCTTCCTTGGGCATCTCCGTACGTCTTTGAGAGAGAGAGAACGTAATGACTTCACGTACCGTGTTGGGCAAGGCGATTGCCCACGCCCTGGTGACGACCACCGCCCTGGCCGTCGTGCCGGCGTTCGCCCAGGATGCTGGCGGCGCCTCGCCGACCAATCTGGATCGCATCGAGATCACCGGTTCGCGCATCCGCCAGGTCGATGTGGAAACCTCCCAGCCGGTGCTGGCGCTGACCCGCGTCGAGATCGAGCGCCAGGGCTTCAGCTCGGTGGCCGACATCCTGCAGAACGTCACCGCGATGGGCAGCCCGGCCATCAGCCGCGCCAACGCGCTGAGCGCGGGCGAGAACACCGGCGGCACCTACATCGACATGCGCAACCTGGGCGCACAGCGCACCCTGGTGCTGGTCAACGGCAAGCGCCTGGGCATCAGCACCTCCGGCTACCAGGACGTGTCGTCGCTGCCGGTGTCGGCAGTGGAGCGCATCGAAGTGCTGAAGGATGGCGCTTCGGCCATCTACGGTTCCGACGCGATGGCCGGCGTGATCAACATCATCACCCGTTCCAACGTCAACGGCGTGACCGCCAACGTCTACCACGGCCAGTACAGCGAAGGCGATGGCGCCCGTGACCGCTTCGACGTGGTCGGCGGCTGGAGCAATGACCGCGTGTCGCTGACCCTGGCACTGGAACACTCCGAGGAAAAGAGCGTCTGGGCCAAGGACCGCTGGTTCAGCAAGTACGGCGTGAGCGACCGCCACCCGAACGATCCCTCCAACTGGACCACGCTGAGCCAGTGGGGCCAGTTCACCGGCCTGAAGGGTGGCCCGGGCTGCACCAACACCAGCCAGGGTTGCGGCTACTCGCTCAACCGCGGCGCTGACCCGACCAACCCGGCCAATTACCACCTGACCGACGCGACGCCGTTCACCGGCGACGTCAGCAACGCCAACGAGCAGATGCACGTGATGTATCCGCTCAAGCGTGATTCGGTGTACTTCGACGGCCGCTTCAAGATCACCGACCAGGTCAACCTGCGCACCGAATTCGGCTACAACAAGCGTTCCGCCGAGCGCCAGATCGCAGGCTACCCCCTGCAGTCCAGCTCGGTGTCGATCTCGGGTGACCCGACCGCCACCGGCCTGATGTCCAAGGACAGCTACTTCAACCCGTTCGGCAACCAGCACGGCTATGCCCGGCCGACCGACATCGCGTGGAACCGCCGTACCTGGGAAATTCCGCGTGTAAGCACCAGCGAACTGAAGACCTACCGTGCGGTCGTGTCGCTGGATGGCACCTTCGAGATCGGCCAGCGCTACTTCGACTGGGATGTGGGCTACCAGTACAACCGCAACGAGCTGACCGCCACCGCTACCGGCAACCTGCACAAGAAGCGCGTGCGTGACGCCGTGGGTCCGTCGTTCCTGGATCCGGCCACCGGCAAGGTGATGTGCGGCCGCCCGGGTGCGGTGATCGACGGCTGCAAGCCGTGGAATCCGCTGGTGCCCTACGGCAGGAACGATCCGAACGGGCTGACCGGCAATGAAGAACTGATGGCGTGGCTGTTCCCGGCCGAGCGGACCACCGGCCGGACCACCACCAAGAACGCGTTCGCCAACCTGTCCGGCAGCATCATGACCCTGCCGGCCGGCGACCTGGGCTTCGCCTTCGGCGTGGAAAGCCGCAAGGAAGACGGGCGCTACACCCCCGATGCCCTGGCCCAGACCGGCGCCACCACCAACCTGGCCGCCGGCCCGACCGGTGGCAGCTACAACGTGAAGGAAGCCTACCTGGAGCTCAACGTACCGGTGCTGGCCGACCTGCCCGGCGCGCGCGAACTGAGCTTCAATGCCGCCACCCGCTTCTCCAAGTACAACACCTTCGGCAATACCCTCAACAGCAAGTTCGGCTTCAAGTGGAAGCCGATCGACCAGCTGCTGGTCCGCGGTACCTGGGCCGAAGGCTTCCGCGCCCCGACCATCAACGACCTGTACGGTGGCGGTTCGGAAACCTTCGCGCAGTTCAGCGATCCGTGCGACACGCAGTTCGGCTCGTCCAAGAGCAGTGCCGAAGTCCGCGCCCGCTGTGCACGTGACATCGCTGATGCCGCCAACTTCCGCCAGCTGAAGCAGGGCAATGTCCCGGTGACCACGGCGCAGGATGCAACCCCGACGCCGTTCGTGTCCGGTTCCAATCCGCTGCTGGTTCCGGAAACCTCCACCAGCAAGACGCTGGGCGTGGTGTGGAGCCCGACCTTCATCAGCAACTTCAACGTCGCGCTGGACTGGTGGAAGATCCGCATCGACAACACCATCGTCGGTGACAGCCCGAACCAGATCCTGAAGGACTGCTATGAGCAGGGCATCGAAGCACGCTGCAGCCGCTTCACCCGCGACCCGTCCAACGGCATCGTCACCGGCCTGAAGTTCGGCAACCGCAACGCCGGCTTCGCCGAGACCGAAGGTTACGACCTGGATGTCAGCTACCGCGTCGACACCGGCTACGGCAAGCTGAGCGCAGGCTGGACCAGTACCTATGTCAGCAAGAACGTCTATCGCTCCACCAACGATGTCCGCGATGCGATCACGCCGATCAACGGCGTTGCCAACACCATCGGCACCGCCACCAGCCTCGCCTTCCGCGTGCGCTCGAACCTGGTGCTGGGCTGGGATGTGGGCGACTTCGGCGTCAGCTGGACGGCGCGCTACTACTCCGGCGTGAAGGAGCGCTGCGCCAATGCCAGCCTGTATCCGGACGAATGCTCCGATCCGACCTTCCTGGCGCCGTGGCTGAAGGCGCCGACCGCCTACAACGAGCGCGGTGCAGTGACCTTCCATGACGTGCAGTTCCGCTACAACCTGCCGTGGGACGCCACCGTGTCGGTGGGCGCCAACAACGTGTTCGGCAAGGAAGGCCCGGTGATGTACAGCAAGCCGAACTCGTCGTTCTCCTACTACGGTGGCTACGACATCGGACGCTTCATGTACATGAAGTACCAGCAGCGCTTCTGATCCATCGCGCTGTCATCTGCAACAGGAACCACGGCCCCTCGGGGCCGTGGTTTTTTCTTGCCCACGGTGGCCGGCACCTGCGTCATCTGGCGGTCGCAAAGCCGTCATGTCCACTACATCGCCATAGCCGAGCATGCCGGAAACCCGGAGGCCCGCCATGCGCTATGCCATCGTCACCGAGACCTATCCGCCGGAAGTGAACGGCGTTGCCCTCACCGTGCAGGGCCTGGAGCAGGGACTGCGTGATTCCGGCCATGAAGTCGACCTGGTCCGACCGCGCCAGGCCAGCGAAGCACTGGACTCGGCACCGGGCACGCTGCTGGTTCCCGGCGCCGCGCTGCCCCGCTACCCCGGCCTGCGCTTCGGCCTGCCGGCGCCGATCCGGCTGGGCCGCCATTGGCAGCAACAGCGTCCAGACGCCGTCTACGTCGCTACCGAAGGCCCGCTGGGCTGGTCCGCACTGCGTACCGCACGCCGTCTCGGCATCCCGGTCGCCAGTGGCTTCCACACCCGCTTCGACGAGTACCTGCCCGACTACGGCGTGGCCTGGCTGCAGGCTGCCGCGATGCGCTGGATGCGTCGTTTCCACAACCAGGCCGATGCCACCCTGGTGCCGACCCGCGAGCTGCAGCAGTTCCTTGGCGAACAGGGTTTCGAGCGTGTGCGCCTGCTGGCACGCGCGGTCGACAGCCAGCAGTTCGATCCGGGCAGGCGCGACCCGGCGCTGCGCGAGGAATGGGGCGTGGACGGCAACGGCCTGGTGGCGATCTACGTTGGCCGCATCGCCGCAGAAAAGAACCTTGGCCTGGCTGTAAAAGCGTTCCGCAAGCTGCAGCAGATCCGCCCCAAGGCGCGCTTCGTGTGGGTGGGCGATGGTCCTGCACGCGAAAAGCTGGCGCACGAGAATCCTGACTTCATCTTCTGCGGCATCCAGCGCGGCGAAGCGCTTGCACGGCATTTCGCCAGCGGTGACCTGTTCCTGTTCCCCAGCCGCAGCGAGACCTTCGGCAACGTGACTCTGGAAAGCATGGCCAGCGGTGTAGCCACCGTCGCCTTCGATTATGGCGCCGCGCGCGAGTACCTGCGCAACGGCGAGAATGGCGCAGCAGTGGACAATGATGAGCAGTTCGTCGAGGCCGCCGTGCGGCTGGCTGCCGATGATGCGCAACGCCACCTGCTGGGCAGCAACGCCGCGCGCGCGATGAAGCGCCTGCATCCACAGCAGGTGGTCGCCGAATTCGATGCCCTGCTGGCCGAGCTGGCCCACTCGCGGAGGAGCGGCCATGCGCACCACGCGGCTTGAATTGCTGGCCGACCGCGAAGCGCGCCTGTGCAGGCGCGCCAACCACTACTGCCGGCGTCGCCGCGTGCGTCGCCTGTTCTCGGTCATCAGCCGGCTCGGCGATGGCGTGTTCTGGTACGTGCTGATGGGCGCGCTGGTGCTGCTGGATGGCTTCGACGGCCTGCGCGCCTCGGTGCACATGGCGGCCACCGGCCTGGCCGCACTGCTGCTGTACAAGGGCCTCAAGCGCTGGACCCGGCGCCCGCGCCCGTACGCGGCCGACCTGCGCATCCGCGCCTGGGTGGCACCGCTGGACGAGTTCAGCTTCCCCTCCGGCCACACCCTGCACGCGGTGTCGTTCACCATTGTCGCGCTGGCTTACTACCCGTGGCTGGCGCCGCTGCTGGTGCCGTTCACCGCTGGCGTTGCGCTGTCGCGGGTGGTGCTCGGCCTGCATTACCCCAGCGACGTGCTGGCCGCGACCGGCATCGCGGTGCTGCTGGCCTCGGCCAGCCTGGCCTGGTTGCCGCTGCCGGTGTGACGGCCGCCGGGCATGGCCCGGCGCTACCGTCATCGTGGATGGCCTAGAATGCAGGCATGACCACGCTGTTCATTTCCGACCTGCATCTGGACCCCAGCCGTCCGGAAATCACCGACCTGTTCCTGCGCTTCCTGCGCGAGCAGGCGCCCGGCGCTGATGCTCTGTACATCCTCGGCGACCTGTTCGAAGCCTGGATCGGCGACGACACGCCCTCGCCTGCCGCCGACGCGGTGGCCAATGCGCTGAAGGTGCTGTCCGACAGCGGCGTGCCGGTGTACTTCATCCGCGGCAACCGCGACTTCCTGCTCGGCGAGGACTACGCACGCCGTGCCGGCCTGCGCATCCTGCCCGACCCGTGCATGATCGAGCTGTACGGCCGCCCGGTGCTGCTGCAGCACGGTGACCTGCTGTGCACCGATGACATCCCCTACCAGCAGTTCCGTGCGCAGACGCGCGACCCGGCGTTCCAGGCGCAGTTCCTGTCACAGCCGCTGGCGGCACGCATCGCTTTCGCACAGAAGGCCCGCGACGCCAGCCAGGCGCGCCAGTCCGAGATGAAGCAGGAAGACCGTGCGCAGTTCGAGTCGGTGACCGACGTGGCCCCTGCCGAAGTCGAGGCCACCTTCGTCCGCCACGGGGTGGACACCATGATCCATGGCCATACCCACCGCCCGGCAATTCACTCGCTGCAGGCCGGTGGACGCGGCTGTACCCGCATCGTTCTGGGTGACTGGTACGAACAGGGTTCGGTGCTGCGCGTGGATGCCAGCGGCTGGTCGCTGGATACGCTGGCCCGCGAATGATCGATCGCAGGTTGCCAACCAAGGTTGGCATCTACCGGAGCAGGTAAACGCGCCCGGGTAGACGCCGACCTTGGTCGGCGCCTGGACTCAGCGGAAGGCCGCGATGGTGGCCTTGGTGTTGACCAGCACGCGCTGGTTGTCGGCGGTGCTGGCATTGCCCATCGGGATACCGTTGTAACTGATGTTGGGGTTGGACCAGTAGTTCAGGCGCGGGCAGCTGCGGGTGCAGTTGTAGGCCATGATCGTGCGCCAGCCGGTGCCCGTCGACGGCTCATAGCGATAGCCATGGCCATAGGCATAGGGCGAGGTGCTCGAATCGGTGGCGATGTCATGCCGCGCGCTCTGCAGGTGACCGATCTCGTGTGCGAACGAGTAGTAGCCGGTCGCGCAATCCCAGTACACCGCCGCGAACGCGGTCGATGCCGTCGAGCCGATACCTGAGGCCAGGCCGCAGTAGGCGGTGTTGTTGATCAGCAGCACGCCCACATCGGCGGCGGTGGTGTTGCGACTGGTATGGATGCTGTCCATGTAGCCATCGCTGGTGCCACGGAAGCGCGCCAGGTCGGTATCGAAGCTGCCCGACTCGGTGTAGCTGGTGGTCTCGTAACCGGCCAGCTGCATGGTGATGCCGACGTTGCTGTTGACGTAGCCCTGGTTGGACTCGGCCACCGCCAGCTGCACCAGCGACTGCATGTTGCCGCCGTAGGCCGCCACCGCGGCATTGGTCGCCACCACCAGCACACGGATGGTCGCGGGGGTGCCGGACGAGGCCTGTGCGATGCCGATGCGATCGTTGTCGCCCATCGGGATCTTCGGCAGCTGGTTGTAATCGGCCGGATGGTCGGCCGGCATCCGCGACTCATCCACCTCCACCAGCACATGGCGGTTGCCCAGCGGGCGCAGCCGGTACAGCTTGCCGTCCTTGCGGATGGAACCGGTGATGGTGTTGCCCGAGCGCACCAGGATCAGCGAGTTGCCGGGATCGTCCTGTCCGTTGGAGGTTGCCGCGGTCAGCTTGTCCGAAGGCGAGCGGAACTGGCCGTACCAGATGCTGCCCCCCTCGGGCAGCGCCTCGAGTTTGCTGCGCACTGCCTGCACGCGCTGGCCAAGCAGCTCGAACTCCAGTTGTGGCTGCGCAGTGGCCGCTGCGTCGACCCGGACTTCCTGCACCGTCGCAGTAGACGGGGTGGCCAGCAGCTTGCCCAGCGCGGGCTCACTGTTTGCCGATGCCCGGCTGATGACCGTCACCGGCTCGAACAACGGTGCCGCATGCGCGGCCGCTGCCACCGACAAACCCAACACCAGGCCACCTGCCGCTTTGCCAATCGATCTGGACAACATTGCGTCGCTCCTTGAATGATGTGAACAGCGTTGATGCAGCACGCCCGGGTTTGCCGGGTTTGGCCATATGGCCTGCGCGGGTCGTGTGAATTCAATAGTTGATGCGAATGAAAATCAGGAATTGTGATCAACCGCATCTGCGTTCAGTCAGGTCAAAAGCGTCACTACACATCGCAAATACACATTTTTCGCGCTACTTTGACGCGGCCACGACGAGGAATGCACATGGCACGATCGCAGGACACGGACGAAGATGTCGGCTTGCTGCGGATCGGCCTGTTCTTCGATGGCACCCGCAACAACGCCCACAACCTGGCCCGCGGTCGCCCGCAGCAGCCGCATCCACGCCCGGTGCAGCTGCGCGCGGATGATGACTCGACCTACCAGAGCCGGCTGACCAGCAGCTACGACAACGGTGAGACCAACATCGCCCGGCTGCAGCAGCTGTATCCGGACAGCCGCCGCGATGCCGTGGCCACGCCCTCGCTGTCGATCTATGTGGAAGGGGTCGGCACCCGCGATGATGCCGACGACGATCTGATCGGACTGGCCTTCGGTATCGGTGCCAGCGGCGTGCGTGCGAAGGTGCAGCGCGCGCTGCAGGTGCTGCTGCCGGCTGCACTTGCCGGGCTGGCCGCGCGCTGGCGACAGCCGCTGCGCCGCGTGCAGCTGGATCTGTTCGGCTTTTCGCGGGGCGCTGCCGCGGCGCGTGATATCGCCAACCAGCTGCAGGGCTGGGACGGTTCACGCTGGCGCCAGCTGCTGCAGGGGGCGGGCCTGGCCTGTGCCGCCGACTTCGCCCCCGCGGTGCCGGTCGTGCGCTTCATCGGCCTGTTCGACACCGTGGTTGCGGTCAGTGGCGGCCGCGCCGATGAACAGCCACGTCTCGCCCTGCGCAGTGGCATCGCCGCGCACGTCGTGCAGCTCACCGCGCGCGACGAACATCGCCAGCATTACCCGCTGACCAGCGTGGCACCGCCGTTCACCGAGATCGCCCTGCCCGGGGTGCATGCCAACATCGGGGGCGGTTACAACCAGCTTGAGGAAGGCCCCAAGCTGCTCAGCCGGCCACGGCGGCAGCAGCTGCGTCGCCCCGCTGTTGCTGACTACCGGATACCGCCGCTGGCGATGCTGCAGGCCACCACCGCCTACGCTGAAACGCAGGCCGATGCCGAGCGCTGGCGGCAGCAGCTCGGCGTCGGCGACAAGGAAATCTGGGTGGATGTCTGGCACCAATGGCAGCAGCAGCGCCGGGCCGGCAGCCGCAGCGTGCTGTTGTCACCCGTGCTGTACGTCACCGCCGCGGTCGTGCTGCGCAGGCGCATCGACTGGCGCTACCAGCTGATCGCCCTGCAGATGATGCAGCAGCATGCGATCGATGCTGGCGTGCAATGGCGTGCGCAGGCCGCCGGGGTCCAGGGCTGGGAACTTCCATCCGCCCTACAGCCGATCGCCCGTCGCCTGGTCGCCGGGCAGGCACTGACCCAGACCCAGGAAGCGCTGCTGCGCCGTCGCTACCTGATGCAGTCGGCACACTGGAATTTCGATGCCCTGGGCGATACCGCACTGACCTACGCCGCCGACGCCGGCGTCAGCGAGCTGCCGTATCGACCGGGGCCCGGCCTGTTCTACATCAACCGGCCGACCGTGGATGGCAAGCGCGTGGTGCTGCCGAACGCATGAAAAAGGGGACGGAGGGAATTAAGTCGTTTGTGCCATAAGCGACTTAATTACCTCCGTCCCCTTTTTCTCAGCCGGCCTGCTCGACCAGGTTGGCGAGCTCGTCGGCATCGAAGCCGGCCAGCAGGCGTGCTTCGATGTTGAACGGCCCATGCAGGTAGCCGCCGGCGTACTCCAGCAGCAGCTCCTTGAAACGCGCGCGCGGCTCGACACCGGCGCGGTCGCAGTACCAGCGGTACCAGCGCGATCCGGCTGCGACATGCGCGACTTCCTCGCGCAGGATCACTTCCAGCACATCGGCGGTATCACCATCGCCGACATTGCGCAGCTTCTCGATCATGCCCGGGGTCACGTCCAGGCCACGCGCTTCCAGCACGCGCGGCACCAGCGCCATGCGTGCCAGGCCATCATGCGCGGTCTTCTCGCACATTTCCCACAGGCCGTTGTGCGCGGGGAAGTCAGCGTAGTCATGACCGTGCACCTGCAGGCGCCCACGCAGCAGCATGAAGTGCCGCGATTCGTCGTCGGCACAGCTGACCCAGTCGGCGTAGAACGCCGGCGGCAGGCCGCGGAAGCGGTACACCGCATCCCAGGCCAGGTCGATCGCGTTGAGTTCGATGTGGGCAATGGCGTGGATGAAGGCGGCACGTCCCTCCACGCCGCCCAGTCCGCGCCTCGGCACTTCACGCGGATGCACCAGCCGCAGCTGCGCTGGCCGGCCCGGCATGCGGATCGGCTCCGGCGGCGGTGCATCAACGGCCACCTTCAGGCGGCCGGCACGGAACGCGGCGGCGCAGGCCTGGGTCAGCGCGACCTTGCGCAGCGGATCGGCTTCGGCCAGGCACCGCTGCGCGGCGCGCAGCAGGTCGCCTCCAACCTCGGGCACGTCCATCACGCCTGGGCCTCAGGCGCGGCGCTTGTGCTTGGCGTCGTCCGAACGCAGCTGCTGGATGCGCTCGAAATAGCCCGGTTCGATGCCGGTCGGGTAATGGCCGTTGAAGCAGGACGAATCGAAGTTGCGCAGTGCCGGGTTGCCCTCGCTCACCGCCGCTTCCATGTCTTCCAGATCCTGGTAGATCAGCCAGTCGCAGCCCAGGTGGGCTTCGATTTCTTCCACCGTGCGGTTGTGCGCGACCAGTTCTTCGGCGGCCGGCATGTCGATGCCGTAGATGTTCGGGAAGCGCACCGGCGGCGCGGCGCTGGCCAGGTAGACCTTGCGTGCACCTGCATCGCGGGCCATCTGCACGATCTGCTGGCTGGTGGTACCACGCACGATCGAGTCGTCCACCAGCAGCACCACGCGGTTGCGGAACTCCAGGTGGATCGGGTTGAGCTTGCGGCGCACCGACTTCACCCGCTCGCCCTGCCCCGGCATGATGAAGGTGCGGCCGATGTAGCGGTTCTTGATGAAGCCTTCGCGGTACTTCACCCCAAGCACGTTGGAGATCTCCAGCGCGGCATCGCGCGAGGTATCCGGGATCGGGATGATGGTGTCGATGTCGTGGTCCGGGCGCAGGCGCAGGATCTTCTCGCCCAGCTTGATGCCCATGCGCATGCGCGCCTTGTGCACCGAGACGTTGTCGATCATCGAATCCGGACGCGCGAAATACACGTATTCGAAGATGCACGGGGTGTGCTCGGCCGGCTCGGCACAGATCTCCGAGAACAGCTCGCCGCGCGCGGTGATCACCAGCGCTTCGCCCGGCTGCACGTCACGCACGCGCTGGAAGCCCAGCACGTCCAGCGCCGCCGACTCGGAGGCGACGATGTACTCATCGCCCTCGGCGTGGCTGCGCTTGCCCAGCACCAGCGGGCGGATGCCATGCGGGTCACGGAAGGCGACCAGGCCCAGGCCGAGCACCACGCTGACCACCGCGTAGCCGCCCTTGCAGCGGCGGTGCACGCCGGCGACCGCGCGGATCGCGGCTTCCGGGCTGAGCTGGCGCTGTGCGTCCAATTCGAACGCAAACACGTTCAGCAGCACTTCGCTGTCCGAATCGGTGTTGACGTTGCGGCGGTCCTGCTCGAACACCTGCTGGCGCAGCGCCTCGGTATTGATCAGGTTGCCGTTGTGGGCCAGCGCAATGCCGTAGGGCGAATTGACGTAGAACGGCTGTGCCTCGTCCATGCCTTCCGAACCAGCGGTGGGATAACGCACATGGGCGATGCCGACACTGCCTTCCAGGGTCGACATGGTGCGCGCATCGAATACATCGCGGACCAGGCCGGTGGCCTTCTGCACGCGCAGGCGGCTGCCGCTGGCGGTGGCGATACCCGCCGCGTCCTGGCCACGGTGCTGGAGGACGGTCAAGCCGTCATACAACTGCCCGGCGACGTTCTGGTTGCCGACGATTCCGACGATGCCACACATGGTGCGAGGTCTCCGCTGGGCTGTGCCCAGTTACAGGGAAGGTGGCCGTACCTGGCCTGGGGGGGCGCCCGCAGCAGGCGCGGGCCGCGCCGGACGCGCAGGCGCCGGCTCGATGTTGCTGGGCAGTGTGGGGGCCGGCCGGGGCTCCCGCTCCACGTCCACGGGCTGCGGCCATCCGCCACCCGCCACTACCGCGTTGAGGACACCATTATCGCCTGTCGCCGTCGGCTTGCCCAACACCTGCGGTGTAGATGGGGCATTCTCGGCCAGGGGCAAGGGCAGCTGCACAGGCAACAGGCCGTCCAGTGGCAGGGCCTGCGGCAACAGTTCGTCCAGTTGCGGCAGCTGGGCCTGCATCCAGGCCACGGCCGGCTGCAGCACGGGCCGCAGCTGCGACTGCTGCCAGGCCGGTTCGCCCGGCAGCGCCGTGAAACCGGCCAACAGCAACAGCACACTGGACAGGAACAGCCCGCGGACCAGGCCCAGGGTACCGCCGAGCAGGCGGTCGACGCCGCCGAGCAGGGTCAGCTTGATGGCGGCCTTCAGCAGCAGGCCGATCAGCCCCACCACCACCACGGTCACAACGAACACGCCCAGGTATCCGGCCAGATAGTGGCCGGTACCCGGTGCCTGGGGGGCCGCCCACCAGTGCGAGGCTTGATTGCCGAAGGTGAAGGCCATCCAGCCGGCCAGCAACCATGACACCAGCGCGACCACCGTGCCGACAAAGCCGCGGATGAAACCGAACAGTACGGAGGCGCCGATCAGCACGCCCAGCACGATATCGATCACGCCGCCCGCTCCTGCCGGTGGCTGCAGCGGGCGACGCGCGCGGTCACGGGTGCGGTCGGACCATGCCGGCCACGCCGACCTTGGCGGCGACCTGGGCCTTGAGCTGCTCCGCATCGGCGCGGTTGGCCACCGGCCCGACGCGGACGCGGTGCAGGGTGCCCTTTTCGGTGCGCACCTGCTCGACGAAGGCACTGAAGCCGGCGGCGCGGACCTTGTCACGCAGCGCGTTGGCATCGTTGGCCTGGCCGAACGCGCCCAGCTGCACGGCAAAGCCGACGCCGCTGGCGGCCGGTGCCGCCGGCGTCGCCGGGGCCGTCGCCGGCTTGCTGGCCGTCGCATCGGGCTTCGGCTCGGGTTTGGCTTCCGGCTTCGCCGCCTCGGGCTTCGGCGCCGGCTTCGGCGGTTCCGGCCTGGTTGCCGGAGTGGTGGTGGCCGTCGGCGTGCTCGGCGGCAGGCTTTCGCTGCGCACCGGATTGCTACTGGCCGACGGTGCAGTGGCTGCAGCCGGTGTGCTGGCGCTGGATGCAGCCGGGGCCGTAGTCGCGGCAACGGCGGCACTGTTGGCCGCAGGCGCATCCAGGGCAATGACTTCGGCCTTCACGTCGGCGCGGATCTTCACCGCCTGCAGGCGCGCGGCCTCGGCCTGGGCACGGTCCGCATACGGCCCGACGCGCACGCGCCACGCCTGGCGGCCGTTGATGGTGGCCGTCTCGGCGAAGCCCGGCAGCTGCGAGCGCTTCAGGTAGGCAATCACCGCATCGGCGTCGGCCTTGCTGCCGTAAGCGCCGAAGGTGACCGCATAGTTGCCGGCGGCAACCGCCGGCGAGGTGTCCACGGTCGGCGGTGAGGCAGGCGTTGCAGCCTCCTGCACCGGCCTGGCCTGGCCGGTCTGCAGCCCGGTGGCGCCGCCTGCCGGCGCGACCAGCGGCAGCTCGCGGGTTTCGAACTGGCCATCGGCCGGCGCATTGGGTGCGGCGATCGGCACATTGGCGACACCACTGTCAGGTGCCGGCCCCTTGACCAGCATCGGCAAGAAAATCACGGCCAGCGCCACCAGCACGATGGCACCAATCAGACGCTGTTTCAGGGGCGTATCCACGTGAGGCAGGCAACTGTCCGGAGGTTGCCATCGATTATACGGGTGCCGGACCGGACGGCGTCGGCGTTGGCTGAACGCAGATCAGGCTTCGCCGCTCAACCAGTGCAGGGCGGCCGCAGCGGTATGGAACGAGCCGAACACCAGCACGCGGTCGCCGCGCCCGGCCTGCGCCAGCACCTGTGCCAGCGCCTGCTCGACGCTGCCGGCCAGTGCTGCCGAGGCGGCCACGGTACCGGCCAGGCGTGCCTGCAGCTGGGTAGCATCCTGCCCACGCGGGCCATCGAGCCCGGCCAGGGTCCACTCGCCCACCACGTCCTGCAGGGCCTGCACCACGCCCACTGCGTCCTTGTCCTGCAGCGCGGCGTATACCGCCAGGGTGCGCCCGGGCATCACTTCGGCCTTCAATGCGCGCGCCAGCTGGCCCGCGGCCTGCGGGTTGTGGCCGACATCGACCCGGATCTGCACGCCATCACGCTCGAACGCCTGCATCCGGCCCGCGATGCGCGCCGCGGCGATACCGGCGGCCCAGGCGGCACGCGGCACCGGCTTGTCCAGCGCGCGCAGCGCGGCGATGGCGGCACCGGCATTGGCAAGCTGGATCGGGCCGGCCAGGGCCGGGGTCGGCAGTTCCATGCGCATGCCGACATCACGCCAGCGCCAGCGCTGGGCATCGATCGGCTCGTAGAAGTAGTCGCTGCCGCCGCGGATTGCATTGGCACCGACCAGATAGGCACGTGCGAGCACGCTCGACGGCGGGTCGGTCTCGCCCAGGATCACCGGCTTCCAACCGCGGATGATGCCGGCCTTCTCGGTGCCGATCGCTTCGCGATCCTCGCCCAGCCACTCGGCATGGTCGATGTCGACGGTGGTGATCACCGCGACATCGGCATCGACGATGTTGACCGCATCGAGACGGCCACCCAGGCCCACTTCCAGCACCGCCAGATCCAGTCCGGCATCGGCGAACAGCCGCAGTGCGGCCAGCGTGCCGTACTCGAAATAGGTCAGCGTGATGTCGCCGCGCGCCGCTTCAATGGCGTTGAACGCAGCGACCAGCGCCGCATCGTCCACGTCCTGGCCGTCGATGCGCACGCGCTCGTTGTAGCGCAGCAGGTGCGGCGAGGTGTACGCGCCGACCTTCCAGCCGGCGGCACGCGCGATGGCTTCGATGAAGGCCACGGTGGAACCCTTGCCATTGGTGCCACCGACCACGATGGTGCGCTTGGCCGGCACGTCCAGTCCCATTGCCGTGGCCACGGCGCGCACGCGCTCCAGGCCCATGTCGATGGTCGCCGGGTGCTGGCGTTCAATGTAGTCCAGCCAGTCGGCCAGGGTGGTCGGGGTGTTCGTCACGGCAGCGGTTCCAGCAGAAGCAGTTGATGCGAAGGGATGGATCAGAGGGCGCGATGCTTGGCTTCGCCGAAGAACGGCGTGTGGTGGGCGCAGTCGTTCAGGCGCACCACTTCCAGGCTGTCCAGGTCGGCGCCTTCAAGCAGGTTGAGCGTGGTCGGGGCCTGGCGGAAGGTCCACAGGCGGGAGATCGGCAGGCCCAGCACCTTGCACAGGATCACCCGGTTGACTGCGTCATGGGCGACCACCAGCAGGGTGTCGTGCTCACCGAGACCTTCGGTGGCACGCGCCAGGCCACGCCAGCTGCGTTCCAGCACCAGCCGCAGCGATTCGCCGCCGGGCATCAGCACGGTGTCCGGCTCCTCGCGCCAGGCCTGCAGGCGCGACGGGTCCTTCTCGTGGATCTCGCTGGCCAGCAGCCCTTCCCATTCGCCGTGGGCGATTTCCTGCAGCTCCGGCTCGGTCAGCAGCATGTCGGCGCGGGCAGCGCCAAGCGCCAGCTGCGCGGTGCGCTGCGCGCGCGACAGCGGCGAGGCGACGGCACGGGTAATGTCCACCGAGGCCAGGCGGGCACCCAGTGCCTGGGCCTGGGCTTCACCGATCGGCGAAAGCGGGATGTCGATCTGGCCCTGGTAGCGGCCTTCGGCGTTCCACGGCGTTTCGCCGTGGCGGGCAAGCAGGATGCGCATGCGTGCAAGGGGTCCTGGGGGGAGGAGGTTCCGCGTTTCGTTCACATCCTGTGAAGTACGCGGAACACGGATGATACCCGTTCGGCGCACCGGGCCGGGCATGAAAAAACCCCGCGACGTGGGTCGCGGGGCTTTGGGATTTGCCGGCCAGCGGCCGGCACTACCGCAACCGGCTTACTTCGCCAGGTTCAGTTCCTTCAGCAGCTCCGGTGCCGGCGCCACTTCCTGCATGATCCACTGCATGTAGCGGCTGTCGACCGCGATCATGCGGGTCATCACCGGATCGAACACCCAGTTGGAGCTGACCGATTCCCAGTTGCCGTCGAAGGCCAGGCCGACCAGCTTGCCATTCGCATCCAGCACCGGCGAGCCGGAGTTGCCGCCGGTGATGTCCAGGTTGGACAGGAAGTTCACCGGCACCGAGCCGACGCGCTTGTCTTCCAGGCCGCCGTAGCGCTTGGCCTTGACCGCGTCGAGCAGGGCCTTGGGCGCATCAAACGGATCCACGCCGGTGTCCTTGGCGACGATGCCCTCCAGCGTGGTGAACGGGGTGTAGGCCACGCCGTCCTTGGGCTCATAGCCCATCACGTTGCCGAAGGTGATGCGCAGCGACAGGTTGGCATCCGGGTACACGAACTCGCCCTGGCTCTTCTTGTAGTCGGCCAGTGCCTGCAGGTACAGCGGGCGCGCGGTCAACGACTCGCCTTCGCGGATCTTCTTCTGCTCTTCCTGCTTCAGCAGCGACGGCATGATCGCCACCGCGTACTGGATGGCCGGATCGGTGCTGGCTTCAAACGCGGCGCGGTCGGCCTTGAACCACTTCAGGCGCGCGTCCAGGCTGCCCAGCTCGGTGCCCGACAGCTTGCCCACCAGCGCCTTGACTGCGTTGGCATCGCTGCCGCCCAGCCAGGTGTTCAGCACATCGTTGTTGCGCTGCGCGGCCGGCAGGGCGACGTACTGGTCCAGCCAGTAGGTCTGCAGCTGCTGGTCCATCTTCGCCACATAGCGGCGATCCATCTGCTTCAGGCCACCTTCCAGGGTCGGCAGGTCGCGCTGCTGGTAGCCGACTTCACGCTCGGCATCCGGCTTGGTGCGCTCGATCGACAGGCGGTACAGGCCGATGGCGGCGCTGACCGCCGAGGTGTTGTTGAACTGGCCGACGAACAGGTCACGCTCGCGGGTCGCCTTGCTGGCGTCCAGGTGCTTGATCAGCTGCGCGTGTGCGGCCAGGGCCGGCTTGCCGGCGGCGCCCTGCTTCTTCAGCCAGGCCAGCACAGCGGCTTCTTCAGCCTGCTTCTGGCCAGCGGCGTCGATGCGCTTGAAGCCTTCCAGCTGGCCGGCATAGTTCTTGGCCACGTTGTTCATGCTGGCCGCGGTGGCGGCGTACTTCACCTTGACGTCGGCGTCGGCCTTGCCGGCCTCGTCGATCATCTTCAGCACCGCGTTGTAGTGCCTGGCGATGGTCGGGTAGGTCCAGCTGGCGGTTTCGTTGAATTCACCGGCCAGCGCGTAGCGGTTGGTGCGGCCCGGATAGCCGGCCACCATCACGAAGTCGCCGGCGCCCAGCGGCTGGTCGGTGAACTTCAGGAAGTGCTTGGGCTGGTACGGCACGTTGTCGGCCGAGAACGCCGCCGGCTTGCCGTCCTTGCCGACGTAGGCGCGGTAGAACGAGAAGTCGCCGGTGTGGCGCGGCCACATCCAGTTGTCGACGTCGCCGCCGTACTTGCCGACGCTGCCCGGGGGCGCGTAGACCAGGCGCACGTCCTTGATTTCCATGTTGCGGAACAGGCGGTAGGTGTTGCCGCCGGAGAAGGTGTACAGGCGGCAGCGGAAGCCTTCCTCGGCTTCACAGGCGGCGACCTGGGCCTTGTCGAAGGCGTCCAGCGCGCGGCTGCGGGCCAGCGGATCGTTGCCGGCAGCGGCAATGGCGGCCTTGGCCTGGGCGGTGACGTCGGTGATCTGGTCGAGCACGTAGACACGGGCGTTCGGGCCGGCACTCAGCTCATCGCTGTGCTTCGGGGCGTTGAAGCCGTCCTTGATCAGGTTCTTCTCGGCGGTCGAATTCAGCTGGATCGCGCCGTAGGCACAGTGGTGGTTGGTGACCACCAGGCCCTGCGGCGAAACGAAGCTGGCGGTGCAGCCGCCAAGCGCGACCACGGCGCCCATCGGGTCGCCGGTGAGGTTGGACAGCTGCTCCGGGGACAGCTTCAGACCGGCTTTCTGCAGCGGGCCGGCGATTTCCGGAAGCTGCTGCGGTACCCACATGCCTTCAGCGGCATGGGCGACCTGGACCAGCCCAAGGCTGGCGACGATGGAGAATGCAAGCAGGTTCGAGCGCATGGAGCGGCCCCTGGTAGTGGAACCCTTGATTGTAGCCCGCCACCCTGCCCCGCCCCGAACCCCGGAAGTCATGGCCCGGGCGCACCGACGCCCCGGTAGCAGCCAACCTTGGTCGGCACTCACGCATCCGCCGGGCCATGCCCGCCGAGCACAGCGTCCATGTTCGAAATGCCCCCCGGCGCACGCCTTTCGTTCCGCCACTGCACCCGCAGCGCAACATGGGAAATCCGCGCGGCGCCCTATAATCCGCGCTTTCCCCCTGACGAGTTCCACCCCGATGGCGCAGCAAACGATGAAGGCCCTGGTCAAGCGCGAAGCGGCCAAGGGCATCTGGCTGGAAGAGGTTCCGGTGCCGACCCCGGGCCCGAACGAGGTCCTGATCAAGCTGGAGAAGACCGCGATCTGCGGTACCGACCTGCACATCTACCTGTGGGACGAGTGGAGCCAGCGCACCATCAAGCCGGGCCTGACCATCGGCCACGAGTTCGTCGGCCGCATCGCCGCGCTCGGCTCGGCGGTGACCGGCTATGAGATCGGCCAGCGCGTCTCGGCCGAAGGCCACATCGTCTGCGGCCACTGCCGCAACTGCCGTGGCGGCCGTCCGCACCTGTGCCCGAACACCGTCGGCATCGGCGTCAACGTCAACGGCGCCTTCGCCGAATACATGGTGATGCCGGCCAGCAACCTGTGGCCGATCCCCGACCAGATCCCGTCGGAACTGGCCGCGTTCTTCGACCCTTACGGCAACGCCGCGCACTGCGCACTGGAATTCAACGTGATCGGCGAGGACGTGCTGATCACCGGCGCAGGCCCGATCGGCATCATCGCCGCCGGCATCTGCAAGCACATCGGTGCACGCAACGTGGTGGTGACCGACGTCAATGACTTCCGCCTGAAGCTGGCCGCCGACATGGGCGCGACGCGCGTGGTCAACGTCGCCAACCAGTCGCTGAAGGACGTGATGAAGGAGCTGCACATGGAGGGCTTCGACGTGGGCCTGGAAATGAGCGGCAATCCGCGTGCGTTCAACGACATGCTCGACTGCATGTACCACGGCGGCAAGATCGCCATGCTCGGCATCATGCCCAAGGGCGCCGGCTGCGACTGGGACAAGATCATCTTCAAGGGCCTGACCGTGCAGGGCATCTACGGCCGCAAGATGTACGAGACCTGGTACAAGATGACCCAGCTGGTGCTGTCCGGCTTCCCGCTCGGCAAGGTGATGACCCACCAGCTGCCGATCGATGACTTCCAGAAGGGCTTCGACCTGATGGAACAAGGCAAGGCCGGCAAGGTCGTGCTCAGCTGGAACTGATCCATCGTGCCTTCGGCACGTTGAATCAGTCCGCGCATGTTTCCTTATCCCCGCGCCGTTGGCGCGCCCCCTTGAACAACAAGGGGGCTCCCCCCAGCCGGGATCAGGAACACTGCGGAATTGAAAAAGGCGCCCGATGGGCGCCTTTTTCGCAAAGCGTGCCAGGCAAGCCTGGCACCTGCCGTAACGCCTGCGGCGTTACTTGCCGATGGCCACGGTCAGCAGCACGCGGCTGTGTGCGAGCTTGCCGGAGTTGTCGCGTCCATTGCCGTCGGTGCCGTAGTAGCCCAGGCCGACATCGAACAGGCCGAACTTGCGGCTGACGCCGACGTTCCAGTCGGTGTAGTCCTTGGCCAGGCCCTTCTCGAAGCTGCTGCGGCCGACATTGGCGTTCAGCGTGAAGTCCTGCGGCAGGCCCCACTGGCCGCCGACGCCGTAGTACCAGCCGTCGGTACCGCTGTTCCACTGGTCGTTGGTGTAGGCCACGATCAGCTTGTAGGTCTCGTCCAGCGTGGTGGTGGTGACCAGCTCGTTGTAGTTCTGGCTGCTGGCACCGAGGTAGGTGTAGCGGTTCAGCAGCACGTCGAAGTTGACGCGCGGGGTGACGTCCACGCCGTAGCCGATCTGGTAGTCGATCTCGGTGTTCGGGTCGCCCGGTCCGAAGTCCACGCCCGAGCCCCAGACACCGGCGTACAGGCCGACCGGCGAGGTGTAGGTGAAGCCCGCCTGCAGGGTCGGCTTTTCGTCGGTCTGCGACACGCCGCGGAACAGGTAGTCCGACACCGCAGTGACATTCCAGCTGTAGGGCGATTCGTTGTCCTGGGCGCTGGCGGCGAACGGCGCGAGGGTCAGGGCGGCGGCAATGGCGAGGCAGGCACGGGCGTGCTTCATGGGCGTCTCCGAGGGTGGCGGGGGCGGGAAGGGGGAGCGGGCAACCGGCGCCAGACAGGCGTGGTTCACGAATTTTTAACCCGTTTGCTATTGCGATGCAACATGTGCCGGCCATGGCGGTGCCCCGCCCGGCCCGGTCGATGGCCATCGTTGCCCGGTAGAATCAGCGGTTTCCCCGTGCTGAGCCGTGCCCACGCCATGACCGACGCCTCCTCCGCCCTGACCCGCCACTACGCCGAGGAACTGGACGCCATCCGCGCCCAGGGCCTGTTCAAGTCCGAGCGGATCATCACCAGCCCGCAGTCGGCCGAGATCACCCTCGACGACGGCCGCAAGGTGCTGAACTTCTGTGCCAACAACTACCTGGGCCTGGCCGACCATCCGGACCTGATCCAGGCCGCCAAGGACGCATTGGATACCCACGGCTTCGGCATGGCCTCGGTGCGCTTCATCTGTGGCACCCAGGATCTGCACAAGCAGCTGGAGAAGCAGATCGCCGACTTCTTCGGCAAGCAGGACACGATCCTCTATGCCGCCTGCTTCGACGCCAACGGTGGCCTGTTCGAACCGCTGCTGGGCGAGAACGACGCGATCATCTCCGACGCGCTGAACCATGCTTCGATCATCGACGGCGTGCGCCTGTGCAAGGCCAAGCGCTTCCGTTACGCCAACTGTGACATGGCCGACCTGGAAGCCCAGCTGCAGGCCGCCGATGCCGCCGGCTGCAAGACCAAGCTGATCACCACCGATGGCGTGTTCTCGATGGACGGCTTCATCGCGCCGCTGGACGAGATCACCGCGCTGGCGAAGAAGTACAACGCGCTGGTACACATCGACGAATGCCACGCCACCGGCTTCCTCGGCGCCACCGGCCGCGGCTCGGCCGAAGTAAAGGGCGTGCTGGAGAAGATCGACATCATCACCGGCACCCTGGGCAAGGCCATGGGCGGCGCACTGGGCGGCTTCACCTGCGCCAGCGCCGAGGTGATCGAACTGCTGCGCCAGCGCTCGCGCCCCTACCTGTTCTCCAATTCGCTGCCACCGCACGTGGTCGCCGCCGGCATCAAGGCGTTCGAGATGCTGGCCGCCGCTGACGACCTGCGCGGCACGCTGGCCGAGAACACCGCCTACTTCCGCGAGAAGATGACCGCCGCCGGTTTCGACGTGAAGCCGGGCGTGCATCCGATCAGCCCGGTGATGCTGTACGACGCGCCGCTGGCGCAGAAGTTCGCCGAGCGCCTGCTCGAAGAAGGCATCTATGCGATCGGCTTCTTCTTCCCGGTGGTGCCCAAGGGCCAGGCCCGGATCCGCACCCAGATCAGTGCGGCACACAGCCGCGAGCACCTGGACCGCGCGATCGATGCCTTCACCCGCATCGGCGTCGAGCTGGGCGTGATCAAGGGCTGATCATGGCCGGGGTCGGATCCCTTTCCTACGGAAAGGGTTCCGACCCAATCAGAGCGTGCCGACCAGGGTCGGCACCCGCAGGCGTCACTTCTTTTTCTTCTTGTCCTTGGGCTGATCCTTGCTGGCCACCACCACCGGCTTGGCGGCGGCGTCCTGGCCATTGCCCTTGGCAACGCGGATGCCGTTGGCCTTCATCCAGGCATCGAACTCGTCGGCGGTCATCTTCCTGTCGCCGTCGCTCATCAGGAAGCGGTAGCTGCCGCGGCCATCCAGCTCCGGGGTCTTCACTTCCACCACCGGGGTCTCGGCCGGCGTTTCCGCCTTGGCCACCTTCTTGTGGCCACCACAGGCGGTCAGCAGCACCATCGGCAGCAGCAGGCCTGCGCAGCGCAGGGTTTGGTTGAGGGTCGGGTGGTACATGGGCAGGCTCCGTTCGGGAAATTCAACAACCAGGCGCCCCCTACGCCTGGAACGGTGGCCGGCAACCGCCGGCCGCGGGCGATGGTCAGCCCGGTGCAGCGGCCCCCAGCCGCTGCTGGTCGCTGACCTCCAGAACCCGCCACTGGCCCTTGCCGAGATCGCCGAGCAGCAGCCCACCGATCGCGACCCGGACCAGGCGCAGCACCTGCAGGTCGAAGGCCGCCAACAGGCGGCGGATATGACGGTTGCGGCCCTCGTCGAGGACCACCTCCAGCCATGCGGTCTTGTCGCCACTGCGCAGCACGCGCACGGCCTGGGCAACGAGGAACTCGCCCTCGTCCTCCACGCCGGCCTGCAGTGCCGCCAGGGTGGCGTCATCGGGCAGGCCATCCACCTGCACGTGGTAGGTCTTGATCGGCCCGGTCTGCGGATCGGTCAGGCGCGCGGCCCACTGCGGATCATTGCTGAACAGCAGCAGCCCTTCGCTGGCCTTGTCCAACCGCCCGACCGGTGCGATCCACGGCAGGCCGGCACCATCAAAGCAGCGATACACGGTGTCGCGACCGCGCTCATCCTGCACGGTGGTCACCACGCCGCGCGGCTTGTTGAGCATCAGGTACAGGCGTTGTGGCGCTGCCAGCGGCTGGCCGTCGACCTCGATCGGCGGCGCCGGCTGGCCAATCGGAAACTCCGGATCGCGGACGATGCGCCCGGACACCCGAACGCGGCCTTCGGCGATCCAGCGCGCGGCTTCGCTGCGCGAGCACACGCCGGCCTTGGACAGCACGCGCGCCAGGCCATGACGGACACCGGTGGCGGTGGCAGCGGGCGTCGCACGCCCACGCGGTGCGTGGGAGCGGGCGGCGGGGGCGGCAGGTGGGCGGCGCGTGCGCAAGCCTCTGCTCCCCGCGGCGCTTACTTCTTGTCGACCGGCTTGGTCTCAGCCGGTGCTTCGGCCGCAGCCGGGGTCGCGGCCGGAGCCGGACGCGCCTTGACCACGCGCACGCCGCGCGCCTTCATCCAGGCGTCGAATTCTTCGGCGGTCATGCGCTTGCCGTTCTGGCTCATGTCGAAGCGCCACGGCGTGTTGTCGAACTCGGTCTGCGGCTTGTAGGCGGCCGGATCGTTCGGCTTCACCGCCGGCGCGCTCGGAATGGCCTTGGCGATGTTCTGGCAGCCATCGATGCGCAGTCGCTGCAGCACCTGGTCCAGCGACTGCGACGGATCGTAGTTGCCGCTCAGCACGCCGGCGGGCATACCCAGCTGGTTGCCGCGGATGTACAGCTCATCGGCCACCGGCGCGATGGTCGTGGCCGGCAACGGCAGCGGCGCGGCGCTGGTGTTGACCGAGCAATCGACCGCAGCGTGGGCGGCGGGAACCAGGGCCAGTGCCAGGACGGCGGCCGATGCAGAGCGCAGCATGAGGGACATCCACGGAAGGAAGTGACGCGGCGAGTTTAGCAATGCCACGTCATCTTTCAAGCGCCACTTTCAATGAATACGGCAACCCATTGGTTTTACGAACAAAATACCGACGAACGGTCGCGTCATACCGTTGGAAACGCCGAATTCCGGGCCGCAGAAACAACAAGACCCGGCCGAAGCCGGGTCCTGCTGTGTCTTACTGGCAGAGCGTCAGAACTTAGTTCTGGACGTTCAGCTCGGTACGACGGTTCTTGGCGCGACCTTCCGGGTTGTCCGAACCATCCGGGTTGGTGTTCGGAGCAATCGGACGGCTCTCGCCGTAGCCGATCGGGCCGACCAGGCGACCGGCGTCAACGCCGTTCTTGGTCAGGTAGTTGTACACGGCGGTGGCGCGACGCTCCGACAGCTTCTGGTTGTAAGCGTCGGTACCCTTCGAGTCGGTGTGACCGGCAACTTCAACGCGCAGATCCGGGTAACGCTTCAGGATCTCGGTGGCTTCGCTCAGGATCGCCACGGCGTCCGGACGCAGGTTCGACTTGTCGAAGTCGAAGTTGACGCCCTTCAGGTCGATGGAGACCGGCACCGGGCAACCGTCCGGACCGATGGTCTGACCCGGCTGCGAGTTCGGGCACTTGTCGTCGCAGTTGTTGACGCCGTCACCGTCGTCATCCAGGTCGGCGCAGCTCGGGGCAACCGGAGCCGGAGCCGGAGCAGCCGCGACCGGAGCCGGGCCCAGCGGGATCACGACGCCGACCGAAGCCAGCACGTCGCCGAACCAGCTTTCGTCGCGTGCAGCGATGCTCTGGTCGTCGAAGTCAGCGCGGTAGGCCACTTCGGCGCGCACGGCAACGCGCTTCTCGAAGGTGGTCTGCAGGCCGACGCCGACCTTGGCGGCGAGGTTGCCGTCCTTGCGCTTACCCGGGCCAGCGGCGCTCAGCGGGTAGGTCTCTTCCGACTTCTGGTAGCCCAGGCCACCCAGGATGTACGGGTTCCAGCCACGGCCTTCCTTGATGAAGTGGCGACGCATGTCCAGCGAGACGCCGTACTGCGACCAGTTCTGGTCCTTGTTCGAATCGAAGTTCGGGTTCTGATAGTTCAGCTCACCGTCCAGCGACCAGTTCGGGCTGATGAACTTACCCAGGCCCAGGGTCACGAACGGAGCGTCATTGGTCAGACGGTCGTTGTCCTGGAAGTTGAAGCCGGCCGAACCGGTCAGGTACCAGCGGTCATCGAACTCCTGCGCCGACGCAGCCTGGGCGAAAGCCAGACCACCCAGCAGCGCGGCAGTAAGGATCTTCTTGTTCATTGAGTACAGCTCCTATTTCGGGGGTATGAAACCGGTAGAGGCATGGGCCAGCACTAGTGCGTCGATGTTCGACAGCCGATTCAGCACGCCACCGCCGCGAACATTATGCTCAGGCGGGTGAAGGTCATGTTAACAGTCCCGTAACATGTGAAATATCGCGCCCGACCCTCCACCGGTCCGACGTTGAAACCCTATACAGGATGATGAAAATCCGCAAGACCCGCGCGCTGCAAGGGTTTGACGAGGTTTAAGTGGCAAAAACGACATGCTGCCCAACCCGGTGCTCGACAGCCTTCAGCGCACTTGCGGAAAGGTGAGGAACCTTATGATGGGACCACGAACCCAGCCGGAGCCGAGATGAAAGCCGTCGCCCTGAGTCGTGAATCCGCCCCTTCCCTGTGCGATGTCCGCCTGCCACCACCGCTGCCTCCGAGTGGCCGCGATCTGCTGGTCCGGGTCGAAGCGGTCTCGGTCAACCCTGTCGACAGCAAGCAGCGTGCCGCCACCGATCCGGCCACGCTCGCAACGCCCCGTGTACTCGGCTGGGATGCCGCCGGCGTGGTCGAGGCGATCGGTGACGAGGTCAGCCTGTTCGCCTCCGGTGACGAGGTCTACTACGCAGGCGATGTCACTCGCCCGGGCTGCAACGCCCAGTACCAGTGGGTGGATGAACGCCTGGTCGCACGCAAGCCGACCACGCTGGATTTCGCCGAAGCCGCGGCCCTGCCACTGACCACGCTCACCGCCTGGGAGTTGCTGTTCCAGCGCATGCCACTGCAGTTGGATGACCGCCGTCATGCCGGCCAGCACCTGCTGGTGATCGGCGGCGCAGGCGGCGTCGGCTCGATGGCGATCCAGCTGGCCCGCCACGCAGGCTTCGAGGTGATCGCCACGGCGTCCCGCGAAACCTCGGTTGACTGGTGCCGGCAGATGGGC
Organism: Stenotrophomonas maltophilia; assembly: GCF_001274595.1. Lineage (GTDB taxonomy): Bacteria > Pseudomonadota > Gammaproteobacteria > Xanthomonadales > Xanthomonadaceae > Stenotrophomonas > Stenotrophomonas forensis. The sequence continues at coordinate 931,433 of NZ_CP011010.1, read as the reverse complement.
GCCCAGCATGTGATCGACCATCGGCATGCGCTGCTCCCGCAGTTGCAGGCGCTGGGCATCGATGCGGTACAGGTCGCGCTCAACCTGGCCGACACCGACCACTACTGGGATGAGCTGGGCCAGCTGCTGGCACCGCAGGGCCATGTCGGCCTGATCGTCGAACCGCGCGGCGCGCTGCGCATCGGCGATCCCTACAAGGCCAAGTGCATCGGCATCCACTGGGAATTCATGTTCGCGCGCTCGCGCTTCGGCACTGCCGACCGCATCGAACAGCACCGGATTCTCAGCCGCGCGGCCAGCATGATCGACGCCGGCCAGCTGCGCGGCACCCTCGGCGAAACGCTGGGCAGGATAAATGCAGCCAACCTGGACAGCGCGCATCAACGCCTGGCCAGCGGCCGCACGGTGGGCAAGCTGGCGCTGGCAGGCTGGGACGACTGACGCCGGCGCGGCGCATCCACCTGTGCGGTCGGATTGGCCGTCATCTGTATCTATGGAAGCGGCTGAATCGAGCTTACGGTGGAAACAGATCCTCCACCCCGAGCCCCGTCATGCCCACCGCCCTGCCCCTGCGCCTGCTGCAACTGATTGTCGGCCTGTTCCTGTACGGCTTCGGCGCCTCATTGATGATCCGTGCCGCGATCGGAGTCGCGCCATGGGACGTGCTGTCACAGGGTATCGCCGCACAGACCCCACTTTCGTTTGGCCTCGCCACCAACGTGATCGGTGCTCTGGTGCTGCTGCTGTGGTGGCCACTGCGGCAGAAGCCGGGCGTCGGCACCGTGCTCAACGTGCTGCTGATCGGCCCGTCCGCGCAGTTCGGGCTGTGGCTGCTGCCGCCTGCCGTCGGCCTCGGCTGGCAGCTGGCGATGTTCTGCGCCGGCATGCTGCTGGTCGCCCTGGCCACCGGCCTGTACATCGGCGCCAAGCTCGGCCCGGGCCCGCGCGATGGCCTGATGACCGGCCTGCACGCCCGCACCGGCTGGCCGATCTGGAAGGTGCGCAGCCTGATCGAGGGCAGCGTGCTGCTGCTGGGCTGGTGGCTGGGCGGCAACGTCGGCCTCGGCACCCTGGCCTTCGCCCTGCTGATCGGTCCGCTGTGCGGAGTAACGCTGGGCTGGTTCGGCATCGGCCGGCCCGCCCCGGTCGTGCCGACCGCTGGCCGGCAACCGCAATCGCCCTGAGCTGATCGGGATGCCGGCCAGCGGCCGGCACTACCGCCCCCGGAGTTCGGGGGCAGCGCCGCAGGCGCGGGGGCGTGGAGGCCGATAAGTGGGGCCCGCGGTTCGCGCAGCGAATTGCGGGAGCGACAGCACGCATGTGCCGAGCGTACCCGGCCAGCGGCCGGCACTACCGCCCCCGGAGTTCGGGGGCAGCGCCGCAGGCGCGGGGGCGTGGAGGCCGATAAGTGGGGCCCGCGGTTCGCGCAGCGAATTGCGGGAGCGACAGCACGCATGTGCCGAGCGTTCCCGGCCAGCGGCCGGCACGACCCAGCGAAGCAACCCTTGCCCCGGCCGCCGTTTCGCGGCACGCTGCGCGCTTCCGTACGCAAGCGTATCGACCATGTCGCCAGCCAACGAAAGCGCCTATCCCCACCTGTTCACCCCGCTGGACCTGGGCTTCACCCAGCTGCGCAACCGCGTACTGATGGGTTCGATGCACACCGGCCTGGAGGATCGCGCGCGCGACTTCCCGCGGCTGGCGGCCTACTTCGCCGAACGCGCCGAAGGCGGCGTCGGGCTGATCGTCACCGGTGGTTTCGCACCGAACGTGGTCGGCTGGCTGAAGCCGTTCGGCGGCAAGCTGTCCTGGCCCTGGGAGGTGCGCCCGCATCGGCAGCTCACCGCCGCCGCGCACCAGCACGGCGCGAAGATCTGCCTGCAGCTGCTGCACGCCGGCCGTTATGCCTACCACCCGTTGTCGGTGGCACCGTCGAAGCTGAAGGCACCGATCAACCCGTTCACGCCGCGCGCGCTGTCGGCCAGCGGCGTCGAACGGCATATCAGCGACTACGCGCGCAGCGCGAAGCTGGCCCGCGAGGCCGGCTACGACGGCGTGGAAGTGATGGGCTCGGAGGGCTACCTCATCAACGAGTTCATCGCGCCGCGCACCAACACGCGCAGTGACCGCTGGGGCGGCGACGCCAGCCAGCGCATGCGCTTCGCGGTGGAGATCGTGCGCCGCATCCGTGAAGCCTGCGGTCCGGACTTCATCATCATCTACCGCCTGTCGCTGGTGGATCTGGTCGAGGACGGCAGCAACTGGCAGGAGATCGTGCAGCAGGCACAGGCCATCGAGGCCGCAGGCGCGACGATCATCAATTCCGGCATCGGCTGGCATGAAGCGCGCATTCCAACCATTGCCACTTCGGTGCCGCGTGCGGCCTTTGCCGGCGTCACCGCCAAGCTCAAGCCGCACGTGACGCTGCCGCTGGTGGCCACCAACCGCATCAACATGCCCGAAGTGGCCGAACGCATCCTGGCCGATGGCGGTGCGGACATGGTGTCGCTGGCGCGCCCACTGCTGGCCGACCCGCACTGGGCCAACAAGGCCCGCGCCGGCCGCGCCGAGGCGATCAACACCTGCATCGCCTGCAACCAGGCCTGCCTGGACCACGTGTTCGAGAACAAGCTGGCCAGCTGCCTGGTCAACCCGCGTGCGGCCCACGAGACCGAGCTGGTCTACCGCCCGACCACCACGCCGAAGAAGGTGGCCGTGGTCGGTGCTGGCCCGGCCGGGCTGGCCTGTGCCACCGTCGCCGCCGAACGCGGCCATCAGGTCACCCTGTTCGATGCCCACGAGGAGATCGGCGGCCAGTTCAACGTGGCCAAGCGTATTCCGGGCAAGGAAGAGTTCTACGAGACCCTGCGCTACTTCCGGCACAAACTGACCGAAACCGGGGTGCAGCTGCGCCTGGGCACCCGTGCCGACGCTGCGCAGCTGGCCGGCTTCGACGAGGTGGTGCTGGCCACCGGCATCACCCCGCGCAAGGTCGACTTCCCCGGTGCCGACCACGCCAAGGTGGTCAGCTACCTGGACGTGCTGCTGGGCCGGGTCGAGGTAGGTGCCAACGCGGCGATCATCGGCGCCGGCGGCATCGGCTTCGATGTCGGCGAGTTCCTCAGCCACGCCGGTGAATCGCCGTCGCTGGACCCGCAGCGCTGGATGGCCGAGTGGGGCGTGGATGCCACCTTCGAGGCCCGCGGCGCGTTGGCCCGGCCGCAGCCCGAGGCCTCGCCACGCCGCCTCTGGCTGCTGCAGCGGAGCGCCGGCAAACCGGGGGCGCGGCTGGGCAAGACCACCGGCTGGATCCACCGCGCCACGTTGAAAGCCAAGGGCGTACGCATGCTGGGTGGCGTCGAGTACCTCGGCGTGGACGACGAGGGCCTGCGCATCCGCGTCGAAGGCAGCGAGCAGCTGCTGCCGGTCGACCATGTGGTGATCTGCGCCGGGCAGGAGCCGAACCGCGCACTGCAGGCCGAACTGCAGGCCGCCGGCATCAGCGCACAGCTGATTGGCGGCGCCGACGTGGCCGCCGAATTGGATGCGAAACGGGCCATCGACCAGGGCAGCCGGGTTGCCGCCGCGCTCTGATGCGTGCCTGAATGGGGGGCGGAATGTGATTTTCGTCACCCCTGCCGAACCTGAATGTCAAGCCGGATGATTCATGATGCGTTCGGCTATACCCCCCTACCTTGCGCCATCTTTCCGCTCACCAGCCAGTTTCCGGTGAGCCGGCGCGGCCCCCTCGATCGGTATTGATCGTTTCTTTTGGGGCCGCCCACGGGGCGGCCCCGATGGCCGCCTCCCCATGACGCCAAGTCGTACCCCGGCCCGCAGCCCCCGCTGCGGGAACCGAGAGGTGCGGCCCATACGGAGCAAGGAGTTATATGAAACTGGCCTGGATTCTCTGGCTGTCGCAGTTGTTGCCGCAGCCGGCCGCTGATTCATTGTGTTTGAGCACCACCGTGTACCTGGAAGCCCGCGACCAGACCCTGCGCGGCCAGCAGGCCGTCGCCGAGGTCGCCCTGCGCCGCCTCGACAGTGGCCTGTGGGGCGACTCGATGTGCCAGGTGGTCACCGCGCGCAAGCAGTTCGCGCCGACCATCGTCTCCCCCGGCACCCAGCTGGGCAATGACGCCGCGTGGAGCGAGGCGATGAACGTCGCTTTCGACGCAGAGCGCAACTGGGCGCTGCCGGCCGGCGAGCGCCGCGAGATCGTGCCCGGTGCCAGCCACTTCGCCGCGCTGTCGATCGCCAGCCCGAACTGGCGCAACGCCTACCAGGTGGCCACCATCGGCGATCACACCTTCTATAAGGTGCAGAACCTCAAGCCACGGCAGTCGTAACGATCCGTGCTGGCGGCAGCGTTGCCGCCCGCCGGCAGGCTCTGGGATAGTGGGCGCTTCCCGCCCGCATCACCTGGAGTTCCCATGAAGCTGTACAGCAAGCCCGGTGCCTGTTCCACCGCCGACCACATCGCCCTGCAGTGGACCGGCCAGCCGTTCGAGGTTGAACTGCTGAACAAGGACACCCTGAAGGGTCCGGAATTCCTCAAGATCAATCCGGCCGGTGCGGTACCCGCGCTGGTCGACGGCGACTTCGTGCTGCTGCAGAACGCCGCCATCATGGGCTATATCGCCGACAGCTACCCGCAGGCCGGCCTCGGTGGTGACGGCAGCCCGCGCCAGCGCGCCGAAGCCACCCGCTGGCTGGCCTTCGTCAATTCGGACGTGCATCCGGCCTTCTCGCCGCTGTTCGCACCGGGCAAGTTCATCGCCGACGAAAGCCAGTTCGACGCCATCCGCGCCGCTGCACACAAGCGCCTGCGTGGCCTGTTCGAAACCGCTGACAAGCAGCTGGCAGACAAGCCGTGGCTGGCCGGTTTCCGCAGTTACGCCGATCCGTACTTCTACATCACCCTGCGCTGGGCCGCTGGCACCAAGGTCGACCTGTCCGGCCTGGACAACCTGGCCGCCTACAAGGCGCGCATGGACGCCGACGCCGGCGTGCAGGCCGCACTGAAGGCAGAGGGCCTGGCCTGACCCTGTATGAGGGTGGAGCCGCTCGCGATGCGAGCGGCTCCGAACTGACTCGAGGGGAACGGGATCTCAGCCGATCTGGCGGATCACCTCGCCCTTGGCATCGCGCAGGTAGGTCGGCACCACTTCAATGCGCAGCGCGCCTGCCAGCGGATAGATCCCGCGTTCGGCACGCACGCTCGCCAACGCCTGCAATCCGGCCGCATCCAGCGCCCAGCGCGCGCTGTCGGCAGACACCTCGCTGGCTTCGCCGCCCCCGGCCGCAATGAACTCCCACTGCCGTTCGCGGCTGACCAGTTCCAGCGATTTGCCATGGCGCAGGCGCAGCGGCAGCAGTTCGCACACGCTGGCGACCTGGCCGGCGCCCAGCACCAGGGTGGTGATGCCGGCCTCCTGTCGCCAATCAAGCGTTTCGATGAACAGCATGCCGGTGCTGGAGCCCTCGCGCTCGCTGCCGGCCTGCACCTGCGCGGCCAGCGCCGGATCGTCCAGCAGATTGCCGCGCTGCAGGTCACTGATCCACAGCGGCATCGCCGGCTGCAGCGCCTGCAGCACGCCGCGCGTGGACCAGCGCTTGACCGCCTCCATCTCTTCATCGGTCAAGCCGACCAGCTGCAGGAACTGCAGGTGGCCGTTGGTGGTATCACGTGCCGGCAACTGCGGATCGGCAATGAAGGCCAGGTGGCACAGCCGGGTGCCGGTCTCCAGCGCGATCGGACCGTTGGCGTTGAGGTGGTGGCCATCCTCGAACACGTTGCCGCTGCCGAACACATAGCGCGCCAGGTTCTGCAGCAGGTTCATCGGCCACGCCGGCGGCGTGCTGCCTGCGCTCTCACCGTCTACGGCCGCCAGGCGGAAGGTGAGCTCGAACCCGTAGCCACTGGCGTCGGCATCACTGCTCTCTTTGGCGTACAGCTCGGAGAAACCGTAGGTGATGTAGTGCCAGTGCGGCACCGGCGCATCCGCCCAGTACACACTGATGCCATCCAGCGGATCCTGCCCGCCCAGCGTATACGGCAGCGCAGTGCCGTAATGACGCGGTTCCTGGCCTGCATACAACTGCGCCAGCGCGGCGTTGATCGCGTCCCAGCCCGGGGTATCGGTGTCGTCGTGGTCGTCCTGCACGCGGGACTCCTTGTGGGGAAGTGAACCGGTCACTTTACGCGGTGGTTCAGGCCTGTACGACCTCATTGCCACCATTCACCAAGGCCGCCTGCGTTTCCTGCCACCAGCGCTGCGCCAACGCCGGGCTGCGCGCCTTGCCCACTGCGGCCAGCAGTTCCGGGCACAGGCGTTCCAGCGCCAGCGCATCGGTGCAACGCTCGATCTTCAACTGGATGAAGTAGCCCTTCAGGCCGAGATGGCGACGCACCGCTTCGCTCATCGCGTCGTACAGCTGCTGGTACAACGCCGGGTCCTGTTCGCGGCCTGTGCTGATCGCACGCGTCGGCACAGCGTCGGCACTGCCACCGATGGCTTCGATCAGGCCCTGCGCGACCAGTTGTTCCAGTGCATCCGGTGGTGCGCGCAGCCCTTCGAACAAGCCACGCAGTTCGTTGTCATCGCGATGGCCATCGACCATCAACAGGATCGAACGCAGTGCCGCCGGCAGGCGCCGGCCGCGGTCTTCGATTTCCTGACGGCCAGCGGCCGTCTTGGCGTGCAGCAATGCCATGCATCCCCCCCAATCCTCGATGCGCAAAGCCAGCGCGCCCGTGCCGGGCACACCCCCTGGTTGCCACCGTCGGAGCCTGCGCAGCTTCCCCGAAGCGCAGGCTCTGTTGCAGACCGATGACAGGGCGAGCTTAGCGCAAGTCCTGGCAGACTTGGGTAGTGCCGGCCGCTGGCCGGCAATCCTGCATGCCGAGGTTGCCGGCCAGCGGCCGGCACTACCGGGTCAGCGCCCCAGCGCCCGGCGGATCTCCTCCAGCGCGCCGGGGTCGTCCAGCGTCGACAGGTCGCCGGGATCGCGCTGCTCGGCGAGCGCCTGCAATGAGCGCCGCAGCAGCTTGCCGGAGCGGGTCTTGGGCAATGCGTTGACCACGTGCACGTGCGCCGGGCGCGCCACCGCGCCCAGCGAAGTGGTCACCGTCGCCATCATCTCGGCCACCACCGGCGCCGGATCCTCGCCGCCAAGGCCCTGTTTCAGGGTGACGAACACCAGCGGCACCTGCCCCTTCAGTTCATCCTTGACCCCGATCACGGCCGCCTCGGCCACGCGCGGATGACTGGAGATGGCCTCCTCGATCTCGCGCGTGCCCAAGCGATGCCCGGCCACGTTGATCACATCGTCGGTGCGACCAAGGATGAAGGTGTAGCCATCGTCATCACGGATGGCCCAGTCCAGCGAGCTGTACAGCAGTTCCTTGAAGTGGCTGAAGTAGCTCTGCAGGAAACGGCCGTCGTCGTTCCATACCGTGCTCATGCAGCCCGGCGGCAACGGCGGGGTGACCACCAGCACGCCCTTCTGCCCCGCAGCGACTTCCTCGCCGGTGTTCTCGTCGATCACCTTCATGCGGTAGCCGAGGTTGGGGAAGCCCGGCGAACCGAAGCGCACCGGCTTCATGTCCAGCCCCGGCAACAGCGTCAGCGCCGGCCAACCGGTTTCGGTCTGCCAGTAGTTGTCGATGATCGGCTTGCCCAGTGCATCGCTGATCCAGTGCGCGGTCGGTTCGTCCAGCGGCTCACCGGCCAGGAACAGGTACTTCAGCGCACGCAGATCGTGGCGATGGATGAAGTCTGCATCGTGCTTCTTCAGCACGCGGATGGCGGTGGGCGAGGAGAACATCGTGCGCACGTTGTACTGCTCACACAGCGCCCACCAGATGCCCGGGTCCGGGTTGGTCGGCAATCCTTCGTACAACAGCGAGGTGCAGCCGCCGATCAGCGGGCCGTACACGTTGTAGGAATGGCCTACCGCCCAACCGACATCGGAGGTGGAGAACATCACCTGGCCCGGCTTGCAGTCGAACACGGTCTCCATCGACTGCGCCATCGCCACCGCGTAGCCGCCGACATCGCGCTGTACGCCTTTCGGCTTGCCGGTGGTACCGGAGGTATACAGCAGGTAGCTCGGCTCACTGGACTCCAGCCACTGCACCGGCACATCGACCTCACCGATCTGCGCGCGCAGCGTGGCGTACTCCACATCGCGGCCCGGCACCCTCGGTTCGGCGGCGTCCAGCCCGCGCGAGACGATCAGCACGTGCGGTGGCGGTGCACTGGCCTCGGCGCAGGCCGCATCGACCATCGCCTTGTACGGAATCAGCTTGCCACCGCGCATGCCGGCATCAGCGGCAATCAGCAGTTTCGGTTTCGCATCGTCGATGCGCAGCGCCAGGTTATGCGCTGCAAAGCCGCCGAACACCACCGAGTGCACCGCACCGATGCGCGCGCAGGCGAGCATCGCGAACACGGCTTCGGCCATGTTCGGCATGTAGATCACCACGCGGTCACCATGACCGACGCCGAGGTGCCTGAGTACGGCAGCGAAGTCATTCACCTCGCGATACAGCTGGCGATAGGTGATCTCGCGGGTGCTGTTGGTTTCGGTGGAAATGGCCACCAGCGCGAGCTGGTCGGCGCGCTCGGCCAGGTGCCGATCGACGGCGTTGTAGCAGAGATTGGTTTCGCCGCCGACGAACCAGCGCCGGAACGGCGGGTTGCTGTAATCGAGCACCTGCTGCGGCGGTTTGTGCCAATGGATGCGCTTGGCTTCTTCGCCCCAGAAGGCCTCCGGCTCGTCGATCGAGCGACGGTAGGTTTCCTCGTAGTTCATGACGCAGCCCTCCCAGACAAAGTCATGGCTTCGAGGATAGTCCGGCGCTGCCGCGCGGGCCGCCCTACCTTGGTAGGGGGTGGGTTTTGTCCTGCAGGGCTTGCAGCCCTGCACCCGCAGAATCAACGTCAACGTCAAAAGCGGGCTATCCGCGGGTTGGCGGGGCGGTGTCGGAGTGCGGGGACGCCGTGAACCCATCCCTGGGGGCTTGGCAGCCGCATCCATGCGGCTGACACCCCGCACTCCGACACCGCCCCACCTCTGACAGTTTTCCGCGGCTGTTGGTAACTGCGGCCGTGGTTCCGCGCGGCTGTTGGTAGGTGTCGACCTTGGTCGACACATCTGTCAGATATCGAATGATTCATCCACGCATGGCGTGGATCTACCGTGTCGACCAAGGTCGACACCTACCAGAGCAGAATGCCGTTCCGACAGATCGCGGAAAACTGTCGAAGGCGGGGTGGGCCCGGTTGAGGGGGCGTGAGCCGCATGGATGCGGCGACCGAGCTTACATGGACGTACTTGCAGCGTCCCCCTCAACCGGGCCCACCCCGCCATCCCCCAGTAACCCAGCTTTTGACGTTGACGTTGATTCTGCAGGTGCAGGGCTGCAAGCCCTGCCGCCCCACCTAGAACGGCGTCGCGGACTCGAACGCGAGTGCTTCGCCTGTCACCGGATGGGTGAACCGCAGGCTGCTCGCATGCAGATGCACCCGCTGCGCAGGCGCGGCGTCATACAGCACGTCACCCACGATGGGATGGCCAATGCTGGCCATGTGCAGCCGCAACTGGTGGCTGCGACCGGTGACCGGTTCCAACTCCATGCGGGTGCGCTGCGCATCAACATCACGTGCCAGCACGCGCCAGCGCGTCAGCGCCGGCTTGCCGCGTTCGTGATCGACCATCTGCTTCGGCCGGTTCGGCCAGTCCACGATCAACGGCAGGTCCACTTCGCCGGCCTCGCCTTCGAGCAGCCCCTGCACCACCGCTTCATACCGCTTGCTGACCTGGCGCTGCTCGAACTGCATCGACAACGCCGCCTGCATCTCCTTGCCACGCGCATGCAGCAGCAGGCCGGAGGTCACCTGGTCCAACCGGTGCACGGTCAATGCATCCGGGTACAGCGCCTGCAGGCGCGCGACCACGCAGTCCTGGTTCTCGGCGCTGCGGCCGGGCACGGACAGCAGGCCGGCCGGCTTCTCGGCCACCAGCAGCGCGTCATCGAAGTAGTGCAGGTGGATCATGGGGTTCCGTATCCGTCCAAACAAAAACGGGGAAGCCGAAGCTTCCCCGTCTTCTGCGTACCGACCGGAGCCGGTACCGCCTGCATCAGCCCAGCAGGTGGGCGACGCCGGCGCGCTCTTCTTCCAGCTCGGCCAGGGTCTTGTCGATGTACTTCTGGCTGAAGTCGTCGATCGGCAGATCCTTCACCAGGGTGTACTTGCCGTTCTCGGTGGTCACCGCGAAGCCGAAGATCACGCCTTCCGGAATGCCGTAGGAGCCATCGGACGGCACGCCCATGGTGACCCACTTGCCGTTGCTGCCCAGCACCCAGTCACGCACGTGGTCGATGGCAGCGTTGGCGGCCGAAGCAGCCGAGGACGAGCCGCGGGCTTCGATGATCGCCGCGCCGCGCTTGCCGACGGTCGGGATGAAGGTGTTGGCGTTCCACTCCTGGTCGTTGATCGCATCGGCGATCGACGCACCATCGGCGGTGGCGAAACGGTAGTCCGGGTACATGGTCGGGCTGTGGTTGCCCCACACCACCAGCTTCTCCATGCCACCGACCGGCTTGCCGAGCTTGGTCGACAGCTGGCTCAGCGCGCGGTTGTGGTCCAGGCGCAGCATGGCGGTGAAGTTTTCCGGCTTCAGGTCCGGGGCCGACTTCATGGCGATGTAGGCATTGGTGTTGGCCGGGTTGCCGACCACCAGCACCTTCACGTCACGGCTGGCCACCTTGTTCAGCGCCGCGCCCTGGGCGGTGAAGATCTTGGCGTTTTCCAGCAGCAGGTCCTTGCGCTCCATGCCCGGGCCGCGCGGACGCGCGCCGACCAGCAGGGCGATGTCGGCGTCCTTGAACGCGACTTCGGCGTCGTCGGTGCCGACCATGCCGGCCAGCAGCGGGAACGCGCAGTCTTCCAGTTCCATCATCACGCCCTTCAGGGCGGCCTGGGCCTTGTCGACCGGCAGTTCCAGCAGCTGCAGGATGACCGGCTGGTCCTTGCCCAGCATTTCGCCGGAGGCGATGCGGAACAGCAGGGCATAACCGATCTGGCCGGCGGCGCCGGTCACGGCAACACGAACGGGTGCTTTCATGGGGGTTTCCTCTTGCTTGCAAGCGTTTGATGGGACGCCGCGGGCGTGGCCACGCAGGCCTGGCGGGCGGCGGGGAACAGGGAAACGGCCACCCATGGGTGGCCGTTTCGAAGGGGGATCAGGCGGCGAGGTGCTTGTTCCACTCCGCCACGCGCTCGGCCTGGGCGGCCAGCACGGCGTCGACGTCGCCTTCCAGGGTGATCGAATGGATCACGTCGCCCTGCTTGACCGAATCGACGATGGCCTGGCCTTCCAGGACCTTGCCGAACACGGTGTGGCGGCCGTCCAGCCAATCGGTCTTGATATGGGTGATGAAGAACTGGCTGCCGTTGGTGTTCGGGCCGGCGTTGGCCATCGACAGCGAGCCGACCTCGTGCTTCACGCCGTTCTTCTCGTCTTCGAACTTGTAGCCCGGGCCACCGGTGCCACGACCCTGCGGGCAGCCGCCCTGGATCATGAAGTCGGCGATCACGCGGTGGAAGATCAGGCCGTCATAGAAACCGTGCTTGACCAGGTTCACGAAGTTGGCCACGGTCAGCGGCGCCTTGTCGGCGAACAGCTCGACCTTGATCGGGCCCTGGGTGGTGTCGAAAGTGGCGATGAGGGACATGAAGATCCTTGATGCAGAGGGGAACGCGTCTAGCCACCTAGTTTACACCTGCCTCGTGGCGGCGGCGGCTTCGACCATGGGCGCAGATCCCGGCTTCAGCCGCCGGATGGGCAGCCCAGCCACCGGCGCCAGGCAGCCTCGACCGCAGCGGCGGGACCCAGCTGAATGGGCCCCATGACCGGCGTGAAATCCACCTTTTCGCGAATCGTCAAGTTCGACGTATAATGTTGGACTTCTTTTTCCAAATCCGGCGCCGACTGGCCCCCTTTCGTATGTCCATCGAAAATCTTCGCAACATCGCCATCGTCGCCCACGTCGACCATGGCAAGACCACCCTGGTCGACCAGCTGCTGAAGCAGTCCGGCACCCTGTCCGAGCGCACCGTCCTCGCCGAGCGCGTGATGGACAGCAACGACCAGGAAAAGGAACGCGGCATCACCATCCTGGCCAAGAACACCGCCATCACCTGGGAAGACAAGAAGACCGGCATCAAGAACCGGATCAACATCGTCGACACCCCCGGCCACGCCGACTTCGGTGGTGAGGTCGAGCGCGTGCTGTCGATGGTCGACACCGTGCTGATCCTGGTCGACGCGATGGACGGCCCGATGCCGCAGACCCGCTTCGTGACCCAGAAGGCCTTCGCGATGGGCTTCAAGCCGATCGTGGTGGTCAACAAGGTCGACCGCCCGGGCTCGCGTCCGGAGTGGGTGATCGACCAGGTCTTCGACCTGTTCGACAAGCTCGGCGCCACCAATGAGCAGCTGGACTTCCCGATCGTCTACGCCTCGGCCCTGAACGGCTATGCCGGCCTGGAAGACACCGTGCGCGACGGCGACATGACCCCGCTGTACGAAGCCATCATGCAGCACGCGCCGAAGCCGGAAGTCGATCCGGAAGGCGCCTTCCAGATGCGCATCAGCCAGCTGGACTACAACAACTTCGTGGGCGTGATCGGCATCGGCCGCATCCAGCGCGGCACCCTGAAGAAGAACATGCAGGTCGCGGTGATCGACCGCGAAGGCAAGAAGCGCAACGGCAAGGTCGCGCAGGTGCTGGGCTTCCTGGGCCTGGAGCGCATCGAGCAGGACACCGCCGAAGCCGGTGACATCGTCGCCATCTCCGGTATTCCGGAGCTGACCATCTCCGACACCCTGTGCCACCCGGACACCCCGGAAGCGCTGCCGGCACTGACCGTCGACGAGCCGACCATCTCGATGACCTTCCAGGTCAACAACTCGCCGTTCGCCGGCAACAAGGACCTGTCCGGTGGCAAGTTCCTGACCAGCCGCCAGATCAAGGACCGCCTGGACCGTGAAAAGGTCCACAACGTGGCCCTGAAGGTCGAACAGCTGGAAGACGCCGACAAGTTCCTGGTCTCCGGCCGTGGCGAACTGCACCTGTCGGTGCTGATCGAGAACATGCGTCGCGAAGGCTACGAGCTGGCCGTGTCGCGCCCGGAAGTGATCATCAAGGAAATCGACGGCCAGATGATGGAGCCGATCGAGCAGCTGGTGGTGGACATCGAAGAAATCCACCAGGGCGGCGTGATGGAAAAGCTGGGCACCCGCAAGGGCCAGCTGAAGAACATGGAGCCGGACGGCAAGGGCCGCGTGCGCCTGGAATACTCGATCCCGGCCCGTGGCCTGATCGGTTTCCAGAACGAGTTCAAGACCCTGACCCAGGGTTCGGGCCTGCTGTTCCACGTGTTCGACCATTACGGTCCGAAGGAACAGGGCGCGATTGCCAAGCGCATCAACGGCGTGATGATCGCCAATGCGCCGGGCACCACGCCGGCCTACTCGCTGGGCCCGCTGCAGGAACGCGGCAAGCTGTTCGCTGCTGAAGGCGACAACGTGTATGAAGGTCAGCTGGTCGGCATCCACTCCAAGGACAACGACCTGACCGTCAACGCGATCAAGACCAAGCCGCTGACCAACATGCGCGCTTCGGGCAAGGACGATGCGATCCAGCTGACCCCGGCGATCAAGTACTCGCTGGAACAGGCCCTGGACTTCATCGAAGACGACGAGCTGGTCGAGATCACCCCGAAGGAGATCCGCCTGCGCAAGAAGTTCCTGACCGAAAGCGACCGCAAGAAGGCTTCGCGCGGCGGCTGAGCCAGCACCCCGTGAACCAGAGCGGCTACAACCCGGATCCGCACCGGCATCCGGGTCTCCACGTCATCGCCCTGCTCGAAGCGAGCAAGGCGATGCTGGCGCTGTTGGCCGCCACCGGGCTGGAAGTGCTCGGACCGCAGCCGCTGCGGCACGGCATCATGGTCCTGATCCGGCGTTTCAGCCTGGATCCGGACCATGGCACCCTGCCCTCGCTGCTGCACATGATCAGCCCCGACGCGGTGCACCTGGCCGCGGCGGGGATGATCGGCTACGGCCTGCTGCACCTGGTCGAAGCCTGGGGACTGTGGCGGGCAAAGGCCTGGGCCTCCTGGCTGGGCTGCCTGACCGCCTCCCTGTACCTGCCCTTCGACATCTTCGCGATCATCCGGCACCCGGGTTGGCCGTCGTGGACGATCCTGGCGATCAACCTGATCGTGGTCTACGTCCTCGCCCGCGACCTGCGCAAGCGCCATCGCTGAGCAGCGGCTACACTGGGGATTGGAGCCGACCAAGCCGCCCCATGCGCCCGTCCTTGCCGCCTCTGCTGACCTGCCTGCTCGCCGCGCTGCCTGCGCTGCTTTCGGCTGGCTGCAGCCCGGCCACGTCCAGCGCGCATGCGGCCGAACCTGCGAGCCGCAACGTGCCGTTCCCGTACGCCGAAACCGATGTCGCCGATCTGCAGGCGCGGATGACCGCCGGTGAGCTGGACAGCACCACCCTGACCCAGGCCTACCTGCAGCGCATTGCGGCCCTGGACCGCACCGGGCCGCGCCTGCGCGCGGTGATCGAGCTCAACCCGGATGCACTGAAGGAAGCCGCAGCGCGCGACCGCGAGCGCCGCGATGGCCGCCTGCGCGGGCCCCTGCATGGCATTCCGCTGCTGCTGAAGGACAACATCAACGCCGCGCCGATGGCCACCAGTGCCGGCTCGCTGGCCCTGCAGGGTTTCCGCCCGGACGACGCCTACCTGGTGCGTCGGCTGCGCGACGCCGGCGCGGTGGTGCTGGGCAAGACCAATCTCAGCGAGTGGGCCAACTTCCGCGGCAACGACTCGATCTCGGGCTGGAGCGCGCGCGGTGGCCAGACCCGCAATCCCTATCGACTCAGCCACTCGCCCTGCGGCTCCAGTAGCGGCAGTGCGGTGGCCGTGGCCGCCAACCTGGCCAGCGTGGCGATCGGCACCGAGACCGACGGCAGCATCGTCTGCCCGGCGGCGATCAACGGTGTGGTCGGCCTGAAGCCGACGGTTGGACTGGTCAGCCGCGACGGCATCATCCCGATCTCGTTCAGCCAGGACACCGCCGGGCCGATGGCACGCAGCGTCGCCGATGCGGCGGCCGTTCTGACCGCGATCGCCGGCCGCGACGACGCCGACCCGGCGACTGCGACCATGCCCGGCCGCGCGGTCTATGACTACACCGCGCGGCTGGACCCGCAGGGCCTGCGCGGCAAGCGCATCGGCCTGCTGCAGACGCCCCTGCTGAAATACCGCGGAATGCCGCCGCTGATCGACCAGGCCGCCGCCGAGCTACGCCGTGCCGGTGCCGTTGTGGTGCCGGTGGAGCTGCCCAACCAGGGCGCCTGGGCCGAGGCCGAACGCCTCGTGCTGCTGTACGAATTCAAGGCAGGGCTGGAGCGCTACTTCAGCACCCACCACGCGCCGCTGCGCAGCCTTGCCGACCTGATCGCCTTCAACCAGGCACACGCCAGGCAGGAGCTGGGCCTGTTCGGCCAGGAGCTGCTGGTCGAGGCCGACGCCACCGCCGGGCTGGCCGACCCCGCCTATATCCGCGCACGCAGTGATGCGCGCCGGCTGGCCGGCCCGGAAGGCATCGATGCCGCCCTCGCCGCACAGCAGCTCGATGCCCTGGTGGCACCGACCACCGGTGTGGCATGGCCGATCCGCAGCGAAGGCGACGACTTCCCGGGCGAGAGCTACAGCGCCGCGGCTGTGGCGGGCTATCCCAGCCTCAGCGTGCCGATGGGCCAGATCGACGGCCTGCCGGTCGGCCTGCTGTTCATGGGCACCGCCTGGAGCGAGCCCAAGCTGATCGAGATGGCCTACGCCTATGAACAGCGCACCCGCGCGCGGCGGCCACCGCACTTCGATACAGACGCCCTGATCGACGCCGGCGAGCCGTGATCCGGTCGTGCCGGCCGCTGGCCGGCAACCCATCATCCCGCAGATGCCGGCCAGCGCCCGGCACTACCGGTCCGGGGATTCCACCGGCACGATCGCCGCCTCGCCATCCTCCGCGCCCGGCGAACGCACATCTGCAGTACGCGTACGCGGTACTCGTGGCATGTCCAGCTCATCATCGTGCTGTACACGTGCGCGCACCTGCGGCAACGACTGCGGGTGTTCGCGGGCGAGGAAATCGAGCATGCGTTCGCGCACCAGGCAGCGCAGGTCGAAAGCATCGCCAGAGCTGCGCGCGCTGACCAGCAGCCGCACCTGGATCGCACGCTCGCTGGTCTCGGTCACCTGGGTCACGCAGACCCGGCCATCCCACAGCGCTTCACCCCGGCAGATCCGCTCCAGCTCGGTGCGGATCGCTGCGATCGGCGCCCGGTAGTCCAGCCACAGGAAGGCCGTGCCAAGCAGGTCGGCACTGCGCCGCGTCCAGTTCTGGAACGGGTTCTCGATGAACCAGGTCAGCGGCACCACCATCCGCCGCTCATCCCAGATGCGTACCACCACATAGCTGCTGCCGATCTCCTCGATGCGGCCCCATTCGCCTTCAACGATCACCACGTCGTCCAGCCGGATCGGCTGCGTCACCGCGATCTGCAGGCCGGCGATCAGGTTGCCGAACACCGGCTTGGCGGCGATACCGGCAACCAGACCGATCAGGCCGGCCGATGCCAGCAAAGCAGTGCCGATCTTCTGCACCATCGGGAACGTGAGCAGCACCAGCGATGCCCCCAGCACGATGATGCCGCCCATCAGCACGCGGCTGAGCACCCGGGTCTGGGTCTGGATGCGGCGGGCTTCAAGGTTGTCGGAAACATCGATGGGGTGACTGCGCAGGATAGCGCGCTCGCCGGCGGCCACCGCCCGCACCAGCAACCAGATGAAGCACGCGGTCAGTGCGATATGCAGCATGTGCTGCAGGTTGCCGAGCATTGGGTCCTGCAGCGGCGTCGCCTGCAGCGCGGGAATCAACAGCAGCAGCGGCCAGGCGGTGGCCAGCGGCAGCCCGAGCACGCGACCGATGCGCGCACGCCGCCGATCGCGTCCTTTCAACCGGTGGTAGATCCACAGGATCAACCACGCGCCGATGCCCCCCACCAGCACCGCCGCCCCCAACGGCCACACATAGGCCTGTGCGCTTTCCCAGTGCACGGTCGCCACCTCCACTCGAACCGCAAGCGGACAGCCTCGCGCATGGCGCATGAGCGTCACGTCAGTCGTTCGTAAGGAGGGTGTTGATCGGCAGGGCTTGCAGCCCTGCACCCGGCTGCGCTGGAGCAACAGCAACAGCCGAAGCACAAGCAACACCAGAGGCTGGCATTCCGTGGGATGGCGGGGTGGGTCCGGTTGCGGGAGACGCCGTAAACCCATCCCTGGGGGCTTGGCCGCGGCATCCATGCCGCGGACACTCCCGCAACCGGACCCACCCCGCCTTCGACAGTTTTCTGCGATCTGCTGGAACAGATCTGACCCCATTTGTGTGTATCGCTATCTGACAGATGTGCCGACCAACGGTCGGCACCCACCGACAGATCGCAGGGATCTGTCAGGGTGGGGCGGTGTCGGAGTGCGGGGTGTCAGCCGCATGGATGCGGCTGCCAAGCCTACATGGACGTACTTGCGGCGTCCCCGCACTCCGACACCGCCCCAGCATCCCCCGGAATGCCCGACTTTGACGTTGATCTGGCTTGTAGCAGGTGCAGGGCTGCAAGCCCTGCCGAAAAACCCTTACCGCACTTGTTCCTGCTTGCGCACGATCGCCATCGCGATCTCCAGCGACTGCTCGTAGTTCAACCGCGGGTCCACCGTCGAACGATATGCACGTTCCAGATCACGCTCGGTCAACTCGCGCGCGCCACCGGTGCACTCGGTGACATCCTCGCCGGTCAGCTCCAGATGCACGCCGCCCAGGCGCGTGCCCGCGGCCGCATGCAGGTCGAACGACATCTCAACCTCGCCGCGCACATTGTCGAAACGACGGGTCTTGAAACCATTGGCAGTGCTCTCGGTATTGCCATGCATCGCATCGCATACCCACAGCACACGGCGACCATCACGCTTGACCGCATCCAGCAGCGGCGGCAGCTTCTCGGCAATCTGCGCCGCACCCATGCGATGGATGAAGCTCAGGCGGCCGGGTTCATCATGCGGGTTGAGCACATCGATCAGGCGCAGCAACTGGTCCGGCGTCACCGACGGGCCGACCTTGATCGCGATCGGGTTGCGCACGCCGCGCAGGTACTCCACGTGCGCGCCATCGAGCGCAGCGGTGCGCATGCCGATCCACGGGTAATGCGTGCTCAGGTTCAACCAGCCCTGCTGACGCGGCACCTGCCGCGTCAGCGCCTGTTCGTAGGGCAGCAGCAGCGCTTCGTGCGAGGTGTAGAAATCGATGCGATTGAGGTTGTGCACGCGGGCCCCGGCCAGGGTCTCCATGAAGTGCACCGCATCGCCGATCGAGGCCACCATCTTCTGGTACTCGGCGGCCAGCGGCGAGTGGCTTACCCACTCCAGGTTCCAGTACTCCGGATGGTGCAGGTCGGCGAAGCCGCCATCGATCAGCGCACGCACGAAGTTCATCGTCATCGCCGAATGCGCGTGGGCCTGCAGCATCCGCTTCGGGTCCGGCAGGCGCGCCGCTTCGGTGAACGCCGGCGCATTGATCACGTCACCACGGTAGCTGGGCAGGGTCACGCCATCGCGGGTTTCGGTATCGGCCGAACGCGGCTTGGCGTACTGGCCGGCAAAGCGCCCAACGCGGATCACCGGTTGGCGCAGGCCGTGCACCAGCACCAGGCTCATCTGCAGCAGCACCTTCAACCGGTTGGAAATGGTGCCCGATTCGCAGTCGCTGAAATTCTCCGCGCAGTCACCGCCCTGCAGCAGGAAGCGCTTGCCCTCCTGCGCCTCGGCCAACTGCTGCTTCAACGCCAGGATCTCCCACGAGGTAACCAGCGGCGGCAGCCGCTTCAGCTCGTGCAGGGCCGCATCCAGCGCGACCGGGTCCGGGTAGGTCGGCATCTGCAGCGCGGTCTTGCCACGCCAGCTCTCCGGCGACCAGGCAGCGCCAGCGGCGGTCGCGGCAGGATCGGGGACAGGCGAAACGGCGGACAGGCTCATTGCAGACTTCCGGAGGTGGGGGACGTTCATGGTCGCAGAGCCGACCGCTGTCGCAAAGGGCCGGGCGTGGTCTGCACATGGCTGAACGCCGGGGAAAGGGCATCGCGATCGGCCACAAACCGCATGGCCATGGCCGTCCCGGCAGGCGCATGATTCGCCACGCACTGTTACGAAGTAACACTCCACATTCCCCGACCGGCCCCTTCCACAGCCCATCGCCATGAAGCCCTCCCTGCTCGCTACCGGCATCACCCTCGCCCTGGCTCTGGCCAGCCTGCCCGCCTTCGCCGCAGCTGCCGACGACACCTCCGCGCCGGTCAAGGACCTGGACGCTGTGACCGTCCACGCCCAGCTCGACCAGGCCCGCAACATGCTGTCGCCGGATATCGGCAGCAGCCAGTACCAGATCACGGCCGAGGACATCCAGAAGCAGCCGCTGGGTGCGTCTGCGCCACTCAGCCAGGTGCTGTTGCAGGCGCCGGGCGTGGTCCAGGATTCGTACGGCGGCGTGCATGTGCGCGGCGACCACGCCAACCTGCAGTACCGCATCAACGGCGTGCTGCTGCCCGAATCGATCTCCGGCTTTGGCCAGACCCTGGATGCACGCACCATCAAGAGCATCCGCCTGATGGATGGCGCTCTGCCGGCGCAGTTCGGCGAGCGCACCGCTGCGGTGGTCGACATCACTACGCGCAATGGCGCCGAACTTGGCAATGGTGGCAGCGCGGGCCTCGCTGCCGGCTCGTTCGGCAAGCTCAATCCGAATGCCTCATGGTGGGGCAACCAGGGCCGTTGGAGCTGGTTCCTGACCGGCAACTACGACCAGAACGAGGTCGGCCTGGAAAATCCGACCCCCTCGCGCAAGCCGCTGCACGACGACACCCACCAGGGCAAGGCCTTCGCCGACCTGACCTATCTGGTCAACGACAACACCCGCCTGAGCGTATTCGCCGGCTTCGCCAACAACCGCTTCCAGATCCCGGTCAATCCGGGCCAGACACCGCAGTTCGGCTATCTCGACACCACCACCTTCGACTCCAGCCAGCTGGATGAGACCCAGCGCGAGACCACCCGCTTCGGCATGCTGGTGCTGCAGGGCACGCTGGGCAGCACCGCCTACCAGCTCTCGGCCGGGCAGCGTTACAGCGATGTGGGATTCAACCCGGACGTGGTGGGCGACCTGGTGTTCAGCGGCGTCGCCTCACAGGTCCAGCGCAGCAACCGCGCCAATACCCTGCAGGCCGACTTCTCCACGCCGCTGGGCAACGACCACACGCTGCGCTATGGCCTGTATGGCAACTACGAGAACGCGCGGGCCAGCAACAACAGCTGGGTGTTCCCGGTCGACGACGCCGGCCAGCAGTCCAGCACCACGCCGCTGCTGATTCCCGATCGCAGCGCCTTCCACGCCAGCACGCTGGCGCTGTACGTGCAGGACGAATGGAAGATCGGCGACGACTGGACCGTCAACTACGGCCTGCGCGGTGACCGTTACAAGGCCTTTGGGCGCACCGAAGGCCAGCTCAGCCCGCGCGTGGGCGTGGTCTGGAATGCCAGCGACAGCACCACCGTGCACGCCGGCTACTCGCGCTACTTCACGCCACCGGCCAGCGAGCTGATCGCCAGCAGCGACATCGCCCTCTACGACGGCACCACCAACCAGCAGCCCAGCGGCGGCAACAACATTCCGCTGGCCGAACGCAGCGATTACTACGACATCGGCGTCTCGCAGCAGCTGGGTGAACACCTCACACTGGGCCTGGATGCGTATGACCGCCGCGTCGCGCGGCTGCAGGATGAAGGCCAGTTCGGCGCCGCCTACATCTATTCGACGTTCAACTATCGCCGCGGCCACATCCGCGGCCTGGAATTCAGTGCCGACTACAGCAACGGCCCGTTCAGCGCCTACCTCAACGCCGCCCTGAACAAGGCCATCGGTACCGACGTCATCACCGGGCAGTACAACCTGGACCCGGAAGCCCTGGCCTACGTGGCCAACCACTGGATCCACCTGGATCACGACCAGAAGCTGACGTCGTCGGGCGGCTTCAGCTACGCCTTCGCGGGCCACAACCGGATCGGTGCCAACTACGTGTTCGGCAGCGGCCTGCGTTCGGACATCGAGGGCGTGCCCAATGGCGGCGAGCTGCCGTCGTACCTGCAGGTCAATCTCAGTGCAGGCCACGACTTCAACGCCGACAGCGGCCATCCGCTGCATGTGCAGCTGGCGCTGATCAACGCACTGGATCGCAGCTACCAGCTGCGTGATGGCGGCGGTGTCGGCGTGTTCGCCCCGCAATGGGGCCCGCGCCGCGGCGCCTACCTGAGCCTGCAGCAGGACTTCTGAGGACGGACCGTGGTAGTGCCGGCCGCTGGCCGGCATTACCTTGCTTCAGCGCTTGACCTTGCGCAGCGACACCAGCAGCGCCCACAGCGCCAGCAGCACGAACCACACCCCCGACCACATTGGCATGGTCAGGCCCAGGAACGTCCAGTCGATGTTGCCGCAGTTGCCGGTACCGGTCAGCACCGTGCGGAACACTTCCAGTGGCCCCATGGTCTCGCGCAGGAAGCTCAGCGGTGGGCCGCAGGTCGCGCCCATCTCCGGCGGCAGCATCTGCACGTAGACGTGGCGCGCGGCGATGCCGACACCCACCGCGGCGGCGATGAAGGCCAGCACGCCATAGGTCGCGCGGCCAGGTCGGTTGGACGGCCCGTGCAGCGCGCCGATCAGGAACAGCAGGCCGAGCGCGGCGAATGCCAGGCGCTGGAAGATGCACAGCGGGCACGGCTCCAGGCCCATCTTCAACTGCAGGAAGATCGCGTAGCCCAGCAGGCCCGCACAGATCAGGAAGCCCAGGAAGAACTGGGCGCGGAAGGGCCAGCGCAGTGGATTCATCGTCAACGCTCGAATGGATCAGGCGCCAAGCGTAACCGAGAGTGCGCGCCATTCGAACCGCCGCAGGTGACGCCTGTCGGAACGGTGTGGGTTGCAGGCAGCGCCCAGCAACCCCGGAAACGCAAAAGCCCGGCAGAGGCCGGGCTTTCGCTGTGTCGCGTTGGAGCGGTCCGATTACTCGGCCACTTCTTCGGCCACGACCGGACGGTCAACCAGCTCGACGTAGGCCATCGGTGCGTTGTCGCCGGCGCGGAAGCCGCACTTCAGCAGGCGCAGGTAGCCGCCCGGACGGTTCGCGTAGCGCGGGCCCAGGATGGTGAACAGGTTGCCCACG
Source organism: Stenotrophomonas maltophilia (assembly GCF_001274595.1). GTDB lineage: Bacteria > Pseudomonadota > Gammaproteobacteria > Xanthomonadales > Xanthomonadaceae > Stenotrophomonas > Stenotrophomonas forensis. The sequence goes on along the minus strand of NZ_CP011010.1, from coordinate 909,020 downwards.
GCTTCGTTGTCGCGCAGGCGGGCGAAGGCCAGACGGCGGTTGGCGACGGAGTCGACCTTGGCCAGGGTGATCAGCGGCTCGGCAACGCGGCGCAGTTCCTTGGCCTTCGGCAGGGTGGTCTTGATCAGCTCGTGCTTGAACAGCGAGGCGGCCATGTTCTTGAACATCGCTTCGCGGTGGGCGCTGGTACGGCTGAACTTACGGCCAGACTTCTGGTGACGCATGGTGATATTCCTTGGTTAATGATGAGGCTGTGTGGATCGTTGTCGCCATCCTGGCGTTGCTGCGCGGACTGCGGATGGTCCTGGCCGCCCGTCCTGGACGACCTGCCGCGCGAACCTGGGGTTCGTCGTGGCATGTTGTGTTGCGTTGAAGGCTCCACCGTTGCCGGTGGAGCCTCCAGGCATTACCGATATCAGCCCAGCATGCCGTGGCTGGCGACGCCGGCCGGCGGCCAGTTCTCCAGCTTCATGCCGAGCGACAGGCCGCGCTGAGCCAGCACTTCCTTGATCTCGGTGAGCGACTTCTTGCCCAGGTTCGGGGTCTTCAGCAGCTCCACTTCGGTCTTCTGGATCAGATCGCCGATGTAGTAGATGCTTTCGGCCTTCAGGCAGTTGGCCGAACGCACGGTCAGCTCCAGATCGTCGATCGGGCGCAGCAGCACCGGATCCACGCCGTTGTTGGCCGGCTTGGCCGCACCGCGGTCGCGGTGGGTGAAGTCACCGAACACCGACAGCTGGTCGCTGAGGATATCGGCGGCGGTGCGCACGGCTTCCTCGGCGTCGATGGTGCCGTTGGTCTCGATATCGATGACCAGCTTGTCCAGGTCGGTACGCTGTTCGACGCGGGCCGCTTCCACGGCATAGGCGACGCGGCGGACCGGCGAGAACGAGGCATCCAGGACCAGGCGGCCGATGGCACGGGTTTCTTCGTCCGGACGACGACGCGCGGCAGCCGGCTGGTAGCCGAAACCACGTTCGATCTTCAGACGCATGTTCACTGCCGTGTCCTTGGTCAGGTGGCAGATCACATGGTCGCCGTTCAGGATCTCCACATTGTGGTCGACCTTGATGTCGGCAGCGGTGACAACGCCCGGGCCCTGCTTGGACAGGGACAGGGTGGCGCTGTCGCCGGAGTGCATACGGATGGCCACGTCCTTCAGGTTCAGCAGGACTTCGAGCACGTCCTCCTGCAGACCTTCGACCGTGGTGTACTCATGCAACACGCCGTCGATTTCGACTTCCGTGATGGCGAAGCCCGGGATGGACGACAGCAGCACGCGACGCAGGGCATTGCCCAGCGTATGCCCGTAACCCCGCTCCAAAGGTTCGATAACGACCTTTGCACGGGTGTCGGTAAGGCGTTCGATCTGCGGACCGCGAGGACGCAGAACCTGGTTGGCGGTAACCGTCATGTTGCGGGTTCTCCTAGTGAACCCCCGGCCGTCGCCGGGGGCTCTCCAATGATGAATTACTTCGAATACAGCTCGACGATCAGCGCTTCGTTGATGTCCGCAGGCAGATCCGAACGATCCGGAACAGCCTTGAAGATGCCGGTGAACTTGCCGGAATCCACTTCAACCCACGACGGGCTCAGGTCATGCTGGGCGGCGACGGTCAGGGCTTCCTGGACGCGCAGCTGCTTGGCAGCCTTTTCAGACAGAGCGATGGCGTCGCCAGCCTTGACCTGGTACGAAGCCAGGTTGACCGACTTGCCATTCACGGTGACGCCGCGGTGCGACACCAGCTGACGGGCAGCCGGACGGGTCACGGCGAAGCCCATGCGGTAGACGACGTTGTCCAGGCGGGTTTCCAGCAGCTGCAGCAGGTTCTCGCCGGTGTTGCCCTTCTTGGTCGAGGCCTTCTTGTAGTAGTTGCGGAACTGACGCTCCAGCAGGCCGTAGATACGCTTGACCTTCTGCTTTTCACGCAGCTGGGTGGCGTAGTCGGACAGCTTGCCCTTGCGGGCAGTGGCGCCGTGCTGGCCGGGCTTCTGCTCCAGCTTGCACTTCGAGTCCAGCGCACGCGCCGGGCTCTTCAGGGACAGGTCGGCGCCTTCGCGACGGGCGAGCTTACAGGTAGGACCGATATAACGAGCCATTTCTTATCGCTCCCTTTAGACGCGACGCTTCTTCGGCGGACGGCACCCGTTGTGCGGGATAGGCGTCACGTCGATGATGTTGGTGATCTTGTAGCCGACGTTGTTCAACGAACGCACGGCCGACTCACGGCCCGGACCCGGGCCCTTGATGCGGACTTCCAGCGACTTCACGCCGTAGTCCAGCGCAGCACGACCGGCCTTTTCAGCAGCCACCTGGGCAGCGAACGGGGTCGACTTGCGCGAACCGCGGAAGCCAGCGCCACCGGAGGTCGCCCACGACAGAGCGTTGCCCTGACGGTCGGTGATGGTGACGATGGTGTTGTTGAACGAAGCGTGGACGTGGGCAACGCCGTCGGTGACGACGCGCTTGATCTTCTTCTTGGTCTTAGCAGCGGGCTTAGCCATTTCTCAGTCCCTTACTTCTTGATCGCCTTGCGCGGACCCTTGCGGGTGCGGGCGTTGGTACGGGTGCGCTGGCCACGCAGCGGGAGGCCACGACGGTGACGCAGGCCGCGGTAGCAGCCCAGGTCCATCAGGCGCTTGATCGCGATACCGATTTCACGGCGCAGATCGCCTTCCACGATGTACTTGCCGACTTCGGCGCGCAGGCGCTCGATTTCCGGCTCCGACAGATCGCGGATCTTGGTGGTCGAAGCAACGCCTGCGACTTCGCAGACCTTCTTCGAACGGGTACGGCCGATGCCGTAAATGCTTTGCAACCCGACCCAGACGTGCTTCTGGGCTGGCAGGTTGACGCCTGCAATACGCGCCATGACGCGGTTCTCCAGCTGAGTGATGGCCGACAGCGCGCCTCGGGCACGCCAATCCGGCAGGATGGATCAAAAAAGTGAACTAGCGATACTAACAAGGTTCCGGTTTACATGGAAGCCCGTGAAACCATTGGTTTCATGAACCCGGCCTGGGGAGTGTGCCCAGGCTCCGGCGCCGGATGGGGTTGGACCTGGGGTTTCCCCCGGGGCCGCCCGCGCTACTCCAGCGCGGGACCACCTCATCACACCCCCACCCGGAACCGCTGCGGGGGCCGCCCTTCGTTTGTGTGGCCGGAGTCCGCGAAGCGGAGGGACCATCACGTCAGGAAGACGAAAGTATAACAGGCCTATCAGCCGCGGGCAAAACCGCCGCGGTTGCCGCCCTTCAGGTTGGCCTTCTTCAGCAGGCTCTCGTACTGGTGCGACATCAGGTGCGCCTGCACCTGGGCGATGAAGTCCATCACCACCACCACCACGATCAGCAGCGAAGTACCGCCGAAGTAGAACGAGGCGTTCAGCTGCGTGCGCATCAGTTCCGGCAGCAGGCAGACGATCACCAGGTACGCCGAGCCGGCTGCGGTCAGGCGGGTCAGCACGCCGTCGATGTAGTCGGCGGTGGCCTTGCCCGGACGGATGCCCGGGATCAGCGCGCCCGACTTCTTCAGGTTGTCGGCGGTTTCCTGCGAGTTGAACACCAGCGCGGTATAGAAGAACGCGAAACCGGTGATCAGCGCAGCGAACACGATCATGTGCAGCGGCTCGCCCGGGCCGAGCGCGTTGGCGACCTTCTGCAGGATCTGGCCGAAGCTGCTCTGGTTGGCGGCCTGGCCGGACCACATGGCCAGGGTGGCCGGGAAGGCCAACAGGCTCGAGGCGAAGATCGCCGGGATGACGCCGGCCATGTTGAGCTTCAGCGGCAGGAACGAGGTCTGGTTCATGTACGCGTTGCGACCGCCCTGGCGGCGCGCGTAGTTGACCGTGATCCGGCGCTGGCCACGCTCGACGAACACCACGAAGAAGGTGAAGGCGAGCACGACAATGGCGATCAGCAGCAGCTGGATGAACTGGATGTTGCCGTCGCGGTAGGCGTCGAAGGTGTGGATGACCGCACCCGGCAGGCCGGCCACGATACCGGCGAAGATGATCAGCGACACGCCGTTGCCGATGCCGCGCTCGGTGACCTGCTCACCGACCCACATCAGGAACATGGTGCCGGCGGTCAGCGCGACCACGGCGGTGAGCACGAAGCCCATGCCCGGCGCGTACACGACCGGAGCGCCCGACGGCGAGACCTGGCCCTGCAGGGCCAGCGCGATCGAACCGCCCTGCACCACTGCCAGCAGCACGGCGCCGATGCGCGAATACTGGGTGATCTTGCGGCGGCCGGACTCACCTTCCTTCTGCATCGCCTTCAGGGCGGGGAAGATGTGCACGGCCAGCTGCATCACGATCGATGCCGAGATGTACGGCATCACGTTCAGCGCGAAGATGCTGAAACGGTGCAGGGCGCCGCCCGAGAACATGTTGAACATGTCCACGATGCCGCCGCCCTGCTGTTGCATCATGGCAAGCATGGCATCGGGATTGACGCCCGGCACCGGCACATAGCAGCCGATGCGATAGACGATCAAAGCCCCGACGACGAACAGCAAACGTTGGCGAAGTTCAGTGAACTTGCCCATTCCGCCCGCGAGGTTACCGATGCCAGCTTGCGCCATGATTTTCTTACTCCGTCACGCTGCCGCCGGCAGCTTCGATCGCGGCCTTGGCACCAGCCGTGGCAGCAATACCCTTCAGGGTGAACGCCTTGGTCACTTCGCCCTTGACGACGACCTTGGCCTTCTTTGCGGTGCTCGGGACCAGCTTGGCAGCACGCAGGGCGGCGAAGTCGATCTCGCCGGCCGGCAGCTTGTCCAGCGCGTACAGCAGCACTTCAGCGGTGTCCTTGGCGATCGGCGAACGGAAGCCGATCTTCGGCAGACGACGCTGCATGGGGGTCTGGCCGCCTTCGAAGCCAGCCTTGATCTTGCCGCCACCCTTACGGGCGAACGAACCCTTGTGGCCGCGGCCGGCAGTCTTGCCCAGGCCCGAGCCGATACCGCGACCGACGCGGGTGCGCTCGGTGCGGGCGCCCGGTGCCGGGCTCAGTTCATTGAGACGCAGAGTCATGATCGATTACTCCTCAACCTTGACGAGGTAGTGAACGGTGTTGATCAGACCGCGAACCTGCGGGCTGTCCTTCAGTTCACGCACATCGTTGAGCTTGTTCAGGCCCAGCGCACGCACCGACAGGCGGTGACGCGACTGGGTACCACGCAGGCCGCGCACCAGGCGCACCTTCACAGTCTTGTTGGACTCATTAGCCATGGTTGAGTTCCTCCACCTTCTTGCCGCGCTTGGCCGCGATGCGAGCCGGCGACTGCGCTGCAGTCAGGCCCTTCACGGTGGCACGCACCAGGTTGATCGGGTTGCGCGAACCGGTGGCCTTGGCCAGCACGTTCTTCACGCCAACCGCTTCCAGCACGGCGCGCATGGCACCGCCGGCGATGACGCCGGTACCTTCCGAAGCCGGCTGCATGAACACGCGGGCTGCGCCGTGACCATCCTTGATGGTGTGCCACAGGGTGCCGTTGTTCAGGTCAACGCTGACCAGGTTCTTGCGGGCCTGTTCCATCGACTTCTGGATGGCGACCGGCACTTCGCGGGCCTTGCCATAGCCGAAACCGACCTTGCCTTCGCCGTCGCCGACCACGGTCAGGGCGGTGAAGGTGAACTGGCGGCCACCCTTGACGGTCTTGCTGACGCGGTTGACCGCGACCAGCTTTTCGATCATGCCGTCGTCGACTTTCTCTTCGCGGTTACGGTCGCGATCGCGACCCCGCTGCTGACGCTCTTCTGCCATTTTGATTCCTTGGTAGTTTGGGTATGTACGGCTCGGGGCCGCTTATGGTTGTGGAGTGCTGCGTTGTTGCGGTGAGCCGCTGCAGAAGAGCGGCGTCGCCCAGCCTCACTCAGGCTGGCGAGCAGGCGGGCAGAGGACCCTAGGCCCCCTGCCCTTATCCCTTAGAACTGCAGGCCGGCTTCGCGGGCGGCTTCTGCCAGGGCCTTGATGCGGCCGTGGTAGCGGTAGCCCGAACGATCGAAGGCAACCTTCTCGACGCCGGCGGCCTTGGCACGCTCGGCGACGATGCGGCCAACCTTGGCGGCAGCATCGGCGTTCTTGCCGTTCTTCAGGCCTTCCATGACGTCGGTCTGGGTGGTGTTGGCGGCAGCCAGCACCTTGGAACCGTCGGCGGTGAAGACCTGGGCGTACAGGTGCTGGCCGGTGCGCAGCACCGACAGGCGGGCGACGCCGAGCTCACGGATGTGGGCGCGGGTCGACTTGGCGCGACGCAGGCGGGCGATGTTCTTGTTCATTTTGATTATTCCTTGAAAGCTGAAGGTTGGGCTTTTCCCTGAGGAGTCCGCACAAGGATGTGCGGGCTCTTGCGAGGGACTCGCGCTTACGCCTTCTTGGCTTCCTTACGGATGATGACTTCGTCGGAGTACTTCACGCCCTTGCCCTTGTACGGTTCCGGCTTGCGGAACGCACGGATCTTGGCGGCGACTTCACCGACGACCTGCTTGTCAGCGCCCTGGACCAGGATCTCGGTCTGGGTCGGGGTGGTGATGGTGATGCCTTCCGGCGCCACGAACACGACCGGGTGCGAGAAACCGAGCGACAGGCTCAGATCCTTGCCCTGCATGGCAGCACGGTAACCCACGCCGACCAGCTCCAGCTTGCGCTCGAAGCCTTCGGACACGCCCTTGACCATGTTGGCCAGGATCGCGCGGACGGTACCGGTCAGCGCGACCAGGTCAACGTTCTCGGTGCTCAGGGTGGCAACGCCGTTGTCGACGTTGATGGCAATGCCAGCCGGCTTCGGCAGCGACAGGGTGCCCTTCGGGCCCTTGACGGTGACCGATTCGGCCTGGACGTTCAGTTCAACCTTACCCAGGGTGACGGGCTTCTTGGCTACGCGGGACATAGTTCTACTCCTTTCGCCTTAGGCCACGAAGCACAGGACTTCGCCGCCGACGCCCAGCTGGCGCGCCTGCGCATCAGTCATGATGCCCTTGGAGGTGGAAATGATGGAGATACCCAGGCCGTTCATGACCTTCGGCAGCTCGCTCTTGCCGCGGTACTGGCGCAGGCCCGAACGCGAGAAGCGCTTCAGGGTCGCGATGACCGGCTTGCCTTCGAAATACTTCAGCACGATTTCCAGCTCGGACTTGTTGTTTTCCAGCTGGGTCACGCGCAGGTCGGTGATGTAACCCTCGTCCTTCAGGACCTGGGCGATCGCAACCTTGATCTTGGACGACGGGGCTTTCACCGTCTGCTTGCCAACCGCAGCCGCATTCTTGATGCGGACCAGCAGGTCGGCGATGGGATCAGTCATGCTCATATGAGTACCTTTGAGTGCACCGATATCCGCTTTCGCGAAAATCTGTTGTCTCCTGGAAACGGGCCAGGTCCCTTGATGCAGCGGGCCAGAGACCCGCTCCTGCAACCCCGTTTGCACAGGGCAAGACGCGGGAGTATACGCCAAAAGAGCCCGGCTTGCGCCGGGCTCTTCGGTTTTTTTGCTCAGGGAAGGCTGAACGCCTCCCCTGCCCCGGTTCAGGAACCCCCGAGGGGGCTCCTGATCGCAGGGCCGGCTGGGATTACCAGCTGGCCTTGCGCAGACCCGGGACGTCGCCGCGCATGGTGGCTTCGCGCAGCTTGTTGCGGCCGAGGCCGAACTTGCTGTACACGCCACGCGGACGACCCGACAGCTCGCAACGGTTGCGCTGGCGGCTCGGCGACGAATCGCGCGGCAGCTTGGCCAGCTTGGTTGCGGCGTCGATCTTCTCTTCGTAGGTCGCATCCACGGAGGACACGATCTTCTTCAGAGCCGCACGCTTTTCAGCGTACTTCTTTGCCAGCTTTTCCCGCTTGATGTCGCGGTTGACCATGGAGGTCTTTGCCATTTCGGTTTCCTCGACGGATCAGTTACGGAACGGGAACTTGAACGCTGCCAGCAGCGCCTTCGCTTCCGCGTCGGTCTTCGCAGTGGTGGTGATGGCGATATCCATACCGCGGATCGCGTCGACGGCGTCGAAGTCGATTTCCGGGAAGATGATCTGCTCCTTCACACCCATGTTGAAGTTGCCGCGGCCGTCGAAGGAACGACCGGAAACACCACGGAAGTCGCGCACGCGCGGCAGCGAGATGTTGATCAGGCGATCCAGGAACTCGTACATCTTGTGGCGACGCAGCGTGGTCTTGCAGCCGATCGGCCAACCATCGCGGATCTTGAACGACGCAACCGACACACGCGACTTGGTGACAACCGGCTTCTGGCCGGAAATCTTGGTCATGTCGCCGACGGCGTTTTCCAGGATCTTCTTGTTGGTGGCCGCTTCGCCGACACCCATGTTCAGGGTGACCTTGACCAGCTTCGGCACTTCCATCGGATTGGTGTAGCCGAACTGCTTCATCAGCGCCGGCACCACTTCATCCTTGTAGAACTTTTCGAGACGGGAACTCATCTTCTCATTCCTCAGGCGTCGAGCGCCTCACCGCTGGAGCGGAACACACGCAGTTTGCGTCCATCCTCCAGCACCTTGAAGCCAACGCGTTCGCCCTTGCCCGAAGCCGGGTTCAGAACATTCACGTTGGAGATATGGATCGAAGCTTCGCGCTCGACCACGCCGCCGGCAACACCTGCCTGCGGGTTCGGCTTGGTGTGGCGCTTGACGATGTTCACGTTGGCGACGACCACACGGTCGCCGTCGACGCGGACGACTTCGCCCTGCTTGCCCTTGTCCTTGCCAGCGTTGACGACAACCTGGTCGCCCTTCTTGATACGGTTAGCCATGATTATCTCCTGTCGCTCACAGCACTTCGGGAGCGAGCGAGACGATCTTCATGAACTTCTCCGAACGAAGTTCACGGGTCACCGGCCCGAAGATACGGGTACCGATCGGCTCCTGCTTGCTGTTCAGCAGAACGGCAGCGTTGCCGTCGAAGCGGATCAGCGAGCCATCGGCGCGACGCACACCCTTGCGGGTACGCACCACGACGGCGTCATACACTTCACCCTTCTTGACCTTGCCGCGCGGAATCGCATCCTTCACGGTGACCTTGATGATGTCGCCGATGCCGGCGTAACGGCGCTTGGAACCACCCAGCACCTTGAAGCACATCACCTGCTTGGCACCCGAATTGTCCGCGACGTCAAGGTAGCTCTGCATCTGGATCATGATTCAGACTCCTTATTCAGCCGCACGCGTGATGACTTCCACCACGCGCCAGTTCTTGGTCTTGGACATCGGAGCAATCTCGGTCACGCGGACGACATCGCCTTCCTTGCAGGCGTTGTCGGCATCGTGGGCGTGCAGCTTGGTCGAGCGCTTGATGTACTTGCCGTACAGCGCGTGCTTGACCTGACGCTCAACCAGGACGGTAACCGTCTTGTCCATCTTGTTGCTGACGACACGGCCTTCGACCGTGCGCAGCGTCTTCTTTTCAGTATTGTCGCTCATAGCGGCCATCCTTACTTCGTGCTGCCGAGCAGGGTCTTGACGCGAGCAATCTCGCGACGGACCCGGCGAATGTCGTGGGTCTTCGGCAGCTGGCCGGTGACCTGCTGCATACGGACAGAGAACTGTTCCTTACGCAGGTCGATCAGGTGGGCCTTGAGTTCGTCAGCCGACTTTTCACGGAGAGTTTTGATATCCATCAGCGCACCGTACGGGTCACGAAAGTGGTGGTGACCGAGAGCTTGGCGGCGGCCAGGCGGAACGCCTCGCGAGCCACTTCCTCGGAAACACCCTCGATTTCATAGATCATGCGGCCGGGCTGGATCTGGGCCACCCAGTATTCCACGTTACCCTTACCAGAACCCATTCGGACTTCGATGGGCTTCTTGGTGATGGGCTTGTCGGGGAACACGCGGATCCACATCTTGCCGCCGCGCTTGACGTAGCGGCTGATCGAGCGGCGGGCCGCTTCGATCTGACGCGCGGTCAGCTGACCGTGTGCGGTTGCCTTCAGGCCGTATTCGCCGAAGCTGACAGCGTTGGCGCTCCAGCTCAGGCCATCGTTACGGCCCTTGTGTACCTTGCGGTACTTGGTTCGCTTGGGTTGCAACATTGTCGTTACCTCGCTTCACGGGCCGGGCGCTGACGGTCACCACGGTCGCCGCGATCGTGACGATCGTTGCGCGACGGGGTGTCGTCCTGCTTTTCCTGGCCAACCTGGGAGAAATCGAAGACCTCGCCCTTGTAGATCCAGACCTTGATGCCGATGATGCCGTAGGTCGTCTTGGCTTCAGCGAAGCCATAGTCGATGTCGGCACGCAGGGTGTGCAGCGGCACGCGGCCTTCGCGGTACCACTCCGAACGGGCGATTTCTGCACCGTTGAGGCGGCCACCGACGTTGACCTTGATGCCCAGGGCACCCAGGCGCATCGCGTTGCCGACCGAGCGCTTCATCGCGCGGCGGAACATGATGCGACGCTCCAGCTGCTGGGCGATCGACTCGGCAACGAGCTGCGCGTCCAGTTCCGGCTTGCGCACTTCGGTGACGTTGATGTGCGCCGGGACGCCCATCATCTCGCTCACTTCCTTGCGCAGCTTCTCGATGTCCTCACCGCGCTTGCCGATCACCACGCCCGGACGGGCGGTGTGGATCGTCACGCGAGCGGTCTTGGCTGGACGCTCGATCAGGATCTTGCTGATGCCGGCCTGAGCCAGCTTCTTGCGCAGCATTTCGCGCACTTTCAGGTCGGCTGCCAGGTAACCAGCGAACTCGGCCTTGTTGGCGTACCACTTGGAGTTCCAGTCCTTGGAAATGCCGAGGCGGATACCAATCGGATGAACTTTATGACCCATGGTCTTTTCCTTATCCGCTTACTTGGCGGCGCCCACAACCACAGTGATGTGGCTGGTGCGCTTGAGGATGCGGGTACCGCGGCCTTTCGCCCGCGCCATGAAACGCTTCAGGGTCGGACCTTCATCAACCATGATGGTCTGAACCTTCAGCTCGTCGACGTCGGCGCCCTGGTTGTTCTCGGCGTTGGCAATTGCCGACTCCACCACCTTCTTGATCAGGTGGGCAGCCTTCTTGTCCGAGAACTTCAGCAGGTTGACCGCACGCTCGGCCGGCAGACCGCGCACCTGGTCAGCGACCAGACGAGCCTTCTGCGGGGAGATGCGCGCAGTGCGCAGGATGGCTTTCGCTTCCATTGTCATCTCTCCTTACTTGCCCGACTTCTTGTCACCACCGTGACCCTTGAAGGTCCGGGTGATGGCAAATTCGCCGAGCTTGTGGCCGACCATGTTCTCGTTGACGAGAACCGGGATGTGGTTCTTGCCGTTATGCACGGCAATGGTGACGCCTACCATGTCAGGCAGGATCATCGAACGGCGCGACCAGGTCTTGATCGGCTTCTTGCTGCCCGCAGCGGCCTCCACCTTCTTGACGAGGTGGTGATCGACGAACGGGCCCTTCTTGAGTGAACGTGCCATGGTCGATTAGCCCCTACGATCGCGGACGATGAACTGCTGAGTGCGCTTGTTATGGCGCGTCTTGTAACCCTTGGTCGGGACACCCCACGGGGTGACCGGATGCGGGTTACCCTGGCCGGCCTTGGCCTCACCACCACCGTGCGGATGGTCAACCGGGTTCATGGCAGCACCACGAACGGTCGGGCGGACGCCGCGCCAACGCTTGGCACCGGCCTTGCCCAGCTTTTCCAGGCTGTGCTCGTCGTTGCCGACTTCACCGATGGTGGCGCAGCACTCGACCGGAACCTTGCGCATTTCACCCGAGCGCAGGCGCAGGGTGGCGTAGATGCCTTCGCGAGCCACCAGCTGCACGGCCGCACCGGCGGCGCGAGCGATCTGAGCGCCCTTACCCGGCTTCAGTTCGATGCAGTGGATGGTGGTACCGACCGGGATGTTGCGCAGCGGCAGGGTGTTGCCCGACTTGATCGGGGCATCCGAACCGGCGATCACCTGATCACCCGCCTTCAGGCCCTTCGGGGCGATGATGTAGCGACGCTCACCGTCGACGTAGCACAGCAGGGCGATGTGGGCGGTGCGGTTCGGATCGTATTCGATGCGTTCCACGCGCGCCGGGATGCCCAGCTTGTTGCGCTTGAAGTCGATGATGCGGTAGTGCTGCTTGGCACCACCACCGACGTGACGCACGGTGATGCGGCCATGGTGGTTACGACCACCCGAGCGGCTCTGCGACTCGACCAGTGCGGCGTGCGGAGCACCCTTGTGCAGGTCGGGGGTGACCACGCGCACGGCCGAACGGCGGCCGGGGGAGGTGGGCTTGAATTTCATCAATGGCATGGGATGTACCTCAGGCCTTGGCCGTTACATCGATCGACTGGCCATCGGCCAGGCGAACGTACGCCTTGCGCCAATCGCCGCGGCGGCCAGCACGGTTACGGAAGGACTTGTTCTTGCCCTTGACGTTGACCACGTTGACGGCTTCGACCTTGACGTCGAACAGCTGCTCAACCGCGGCCTTTACATCGGCCTTGGTGGCTTCGTTCGAAACTTCGAAGACATACTGGTTGGAGAGTTCCTGCAGGCGCGCGGTCTTTTCGGAGACACGCGGGGCACGCAGCACGCTGAAGATTTTTTCGTTGCTGTTCATGCCAGCCACTCCTCGACCTTCTTGACCGCGTCAGCGGTGATGACGACCGTGTCGGCACCGACCAGCGACACCGGGTCCAGACCCTGCACGTCACGCACCTGCACGTACGGCAGATTGCGGGCGGACAGGTACAGGTGCTCGGAGGCTTCTTCAGTGACGATCAGCGGGCGCTTGCCCACTTCCAGGCCGGCCAGCTTGGCGATCAGACCCTTCGTGTTGGTCACTTCGACATCGAAGGACTCCACGATGGTCAGACGGCCCTGACGGTTCAGCTCGGACAGGATCGCGCACATGGCGGCACGGTACTGCTTACGATTGACCTTCTGCTCGAAGCTGCGCGGCTTGGCCGCGAAGGTGACACCGCCGCCGACGAAGATCGGAGCCGTCAGTGCGCCATGACGCGCGCCGCCGCCCTTCTGCTTCTTCGACTTCTTGGTGGTACCAGCCACTTCAGAGCGAGTCTTCTGTGCCTTGGTGCCGGCGCGGCCGGCGTTGCGGTAGGCAACGACGACCTGGTGGACCAGATCTTCGCTGAAATCGCGACCGAACACGGCGTCGGAGACCGAGACCTTGTTGTTGCTACCCGTGATAACGAGTTCCATCGTCATCTCTCCTTATGCCTTGCTCGCCGGACGGACGATCACGTCGCCACCCGCCGCGCCCGGAACGGCGCCGCGAACCGCGATCAGACCGCGCTCGACGTCGACCTTGACCACTTCCAGGTTCTGGGTGCTCTGCTGCACCGCGCCCATGTGGCCCGACATCTTCTTGCCCGGGAAAACACGACCCGGGGTCTGGCGCTGACCCAGCGAACCCGGCGCGCGATGCGACAGCGAGTTACCGTGGGTTGCATCGCCCATACGGAAGTTGTGGCGCTTGATGGTGCCCTGGAAGCCCTTACCCTTGGTGACACCCTGGACGTCGACGATCTGGCCGACTTCGAAGATGTCCGCCTTGACTTCGCCGCCAACGGCGAAATCGCCGAGCTGCGCGTCTTCAACGCGGAATTCCCACAGGCCACGACCCGCTTCCACCTTCGCCTTGGCGAAGTGGCCGGCTTCCGGCTTGTTGACCAGGGCAGCGCGACGCGCGCCGACGGTCACCTGCACGGCGCTGTAGCCGTCGGTTTCGACGGTCTTGATCTGCGCGATGCGGTTCGGGGTTGCTTCGATCAGGGTCACCGGGATGGAGCGGCCATCTTCAGTGAACACGCGGCTCATGCCAGCCTTGCGGCCCACGAAGCCCAACGAATACTTCTTCGTCATGGTCGTAGTCCTCAGGTCAGCTTGATCTGAACGTCGACGCCGGCAGCCAGTTCGAGCTTCATCAGCGCGTCCACGGTCTTGTCATTCGGGTCAACGATATCGAGCACGCGCTTGTGCGTGCGGGTCTCGTACTGGTCACGCGCGTCCTTGTCGACGTGCGGGGAGACGAGAACGGTGTAACGCTCGATCTTGGTCGGCAGCGGGATCGGGCCACGCACTTGCGCGCCGGTCCGCTTTGCCGTTTCAACGATCTCGCTGGCCGAACGGTCGATCAGACGATGATCGAACGCTTTCAGCCGGATCCGGATCTTTTGGTCCGCCATGGCGGTAGGTTCCTTCGTTAAAAGAGCGACAGACAAAGCCTCTGGGTTGCTTTGCCCCATGAAATTCCTGAATACGGACGGCCCGCACTCCTGCAGGCCGCCAAGGTCACTCCATAGACCTCAAAAACGTAGGCAGACCAGTTTCCCGGCCTGCCCAGACGTAGAAGCATAATGGCACGCAAGGCAGCTGTCAACAGTCGCCTGTTGACGCCGCCTGAATGGCATTGACCCTTCCTGGTCCGGGGAACACAAGGCACATCCTGTGCCTGCTTTCCCATTTGATACGCCCCGATGCCCTACCCAGGCAACATCGGGGCGCAGATACTACCAGATTACTCGATGATCTTCGAGACCACGCCGGCGCCGACGGTACGGCCGCCCTCGCGGATGGCGAAGCGCAGGCCTTCGTCCATTGCCACCGGGTTGATCAGGGTGACGACCATCTTGACGTTGTCACCCGGCATCACCATTTCGACGCCTTCCGGCAGTGCAGCGGCGCCGGTGATGTCGGTGGTGCGGAAGTAGAACTGCGGGCGGTAGCCGTTGAAGAACGGGGTGTGGCGGCCGCCTTCGTCCTTCGACAGGACGTACACTTCGCCTTCGAACTTGGTGTGCGGCTTGATCGAACCCGGCTTGGCCAGGACCTGGCCACGCTCGACGTCGTCACGCTTGGTGCCGCGCAGCAGCAGGCCAGCGTTGTCGCCTGCCTGACCCTGGTCCAGCAGCTTGCGGAACATTTCAACGCCGGTCACGGTGGTCTTCTGCACCGGACGGATGCCGACGATTTCGATTTCGTCGCCAACCTTGATCACGCCGCGCTCGATACGACCGGTCACCACGGTGCCGCGGCCCGAGATCGAGAACACGTCTTCCACCGGCATCAGGAACGGCTTGTCGATTGCGCGCTCCGGCTCCGGGATCCAGCTGTCCAGGGCGTCGACCAGCTTCAGGATGGCCGGCACGCCGATGTCGCTCTGGTCGCCTTCCAGCGCCAGACGGGCCGAACCAGCGATGATCGGGGTGTCGTCGCCCGGGAAGTCGTACTTGCTCAGCAGCTCGCGCACTTCCATCTCGACCAGCTCGAGCAGCTCGGCGTCGTCAACCATGTCGGCCTTGTTCAGGAACACGACGATGTACGGCACGCCGACCTGACGCGACAGCAGGATGTGCTCGCGGGTCTGCGGCATCGGGCCGTCAGCGGCCGAGCACACCAGGATCGCGCCGTCCATCTGGGCGGCACCGGTGATCATGTTCTTGACGTAGTCAGCGTGGCCCGGGCAATCGACGTGGGCGTAGTGACGGACCGGGGATTCGTATTCGACGTGCGCGGTCGAGATCGTGATGCCACGAGCCTTTTCTTCCGGCGCGGCGTCGATCGAGGAGTAGTCCTTGAACTCGCCACCGAAGCGCTCGGCACCGATCTTGGTCAGTGCGGCGGTCAGCGTGGTCTTGCCGTGGTCGACGTGACCGATGGTGCCGACGTTGACGTGCGGCTTGGTGCGCTCGAACTTACCCTTTGCCATTGTTCTATACCTTGATTTTGTAAGTGGTTTTCAGGAGAGGCTGAGCGAGGCTCAGCCCTTCTTCATGACGGCTTCGGCGATGTTGTTCGGCGCCGGCTCGTAGTGGTCGAATTCCATGGTGAAGGTGGCGCGGCCCTGGGTCTGCGAACGCAGCGCAGTGGCGTAGCCGAACATTTCACCCAGCGGGATCATCGCGTTGATGATCGAAGCGGAGCCGTCACCGGTGGTGTCGGAACCCTGCAGCACGCCGCGACGACGGCTGACGTCGCCCATCACGTCACCCTGGTAATCCTCCGGGGTCACGATCTCGACCTTCATGATCGGCTCCAGCAGCACCGGCTTGGCCTTGGCGAAGCCCTGCTTGAAGGCCATCGACGAAGCCAGCTTGAACGCCATTTCCGAGGAGTCGACGTCGTGGTACGAACCGAACACCAGCTTCACCTTGACGTCCACGACCGGGAAGCCAGCCAGCGGGCCGCTGGTGATGGTTTCGCGCAGGCCCTTTTCGACCGACGGAATGAATTCCTTCGGGATCACGCCGCCGGTGATGTCGTTGATGAACAGGAAGTCGTCCTTGATCAGCGGAGCGATCTTGGCATCGGCACGGTCTTCAGCGGTGATCGGCGACAGCTCGATCACGACGTGACCGTACTGACCCTTACCACCGGACTGCTTGGCGTGCTTGTAGTCCGACTTGACGTCAGCCAGGGTGATGGTTTCGCGGTACGCAACCTGCGGCGCGCCGACGTTGGCTTCAACGTTGAACTCGCGCTTCAGGCGGTCGACGATGATGTCCAGGTGCAGCTCGCCCATGCCCGAGATGATCGTCTGGCCGGATTCTTCGTCGGTCTTGACGCGGAACGACGGATCTTCCTGCGCCAGGCGACCCAGGGCCAGGCCCATCTTTTCCTGGTCCGACTTGGTCTTCGGTTCGACGGCCATCGAGATCACCGGCTCCGGGAACGTCATGCGCTCCAGGATGATCGGCTGGTCGATCGAGCACAGGGTGTCACCGGTGGTGGTGTCCTTCAGGCCCACGGCAGCGGCGATGTCACCGGCCAGAACTTCCTTGATTTCTTCGCGGTTGTTCGAGTGCATCTGCAGGATGCGGCCGATGCGCTCCTTCTTGCCCTTCACCGAGTTCAGGACGGTGTCACCACCGTTCAGGGTGCCCGAGTAGACACGGAAGAAGGTCAGCGCGCCGACGAACGGATCGGTGATGATCTTGAAGGCCAGCGACGAGAACGGAGCCTTGTCGTCGGACTTGCGGGTCATGGCGACGTTTTCGTCGTCCACGTCGGTACCGGTCACGTCCGGCACATCGACCGGCGACGGCAGCAGCTGGATCACGCCGTCCAGCATGGCCTGCACGCCCTTGTTCTTGAACGCCGAACCGCAGTACATCGGGACGATTTCGGTGGCCAGGGTGCGGGTACGCAGCGCGTTGATGATTTCAGCCTCGGCCAGCTCTTCGCCGCCCAGGTACTTTTCCATCAGCTCTTCGCTGGCTTCAGCCGCGGTTTCGATCATGTAGGTACGGGCTTCTTCAGCCTTTTCCTGCAGGTCGGCCGGGATTTCGCCGTACTCGAACTTCATGCCCTGCGAGGCTTCATCCCAATGGATGGCCTTCATCTTCAGCAGGTCGACGACGCCCTTGAAGCCGTCTTCGGCACCGATCGGCAGCTGCATCGGCACGGCGACGGCGCCGAGCTTGGCCTTCAGCTGGTCACGGACCTTGTAGAAGTTGGCACCGGTGCGGTCCATCTTGTTGACGAACGCGATGCGCGGCACCTTGTAGCGGTTGGCCTGGCGCCACACGGTTTCCGACTGCGGCTGCACGCCACCGACGGCACACAGGACGAAGACGGCACCGTCGAGCACGCGCAGCGAGCGCTCCACTTCGATGGTGAAGTCGACGTGCCCGGGGGTGTCGATGATGTTGAAGCGGTGCTCCGGCAGGGACTTGTCCATGCCCTTCCAGAACGCGGTGGTGGCAGCGGACTGGATCGTGATGCCACGCTCCTGCTCCTGCTCCATCCAGTCCATGGTGGCGGCGCCGTCGTGCACTTCACCGATCTTGTGGCTCTTGCCGGTGTAGAACAGGATGCGCTCGGACGTGGTGGTCTTGCCGGCATCGATGTGAGCCATGATGCCGAAGTTACGGTAACGCTCGATGGGAGTGGAACGGGCCACGGGAGCCTCTCAGATTTCTTGGATTTCGGATGGCCGAACGCCGCCTTTCGGCGGCCTTCGGATTGGCGCAGTCCTTCCGGGACCGCGAGGCAGCACGCACCGAAGTGGTGCTGCCCTGCCTGTTTTACAAGGCCGTCAAACTCACCAGCGGTAGTGGGCGAATGCCTTGTTGGCTTCGGCCATGCGGTGGGTTTCTTCGCGCTTCTTGATGGCGCCGCCACGGTTTTCCGAGGCGTCGATCAGTTCAGCAGCCAGCTTCTTCGGCATGGTGTTCTCACCACGCTTGCGCGCGGAGTCGATCAGCCAGCGCATGGCCAGGGCCATCTTGCGCGACGAACGCACTTCGACCGGCACCTGGTAGGTGGCACCACCGACGCGGCGCGACTTGACTTCGACCGCCGGAGCGACGTTGTCCAGAGCCTTCTGCACCAGTTCAATGGCGTTGGCGCTGCTGTTCTTCTCGGTGATCACGTCCATGGCGCCGTACACGATCTTTTCGGCGACGGACTTCTTGCCGCTCTGCATGACCATGTTGATGAAGCGGGCGATGGTTTCGCTTCCGTGCTTCGGATCGGGCAGGACGGAACGCTGCGGAGTATTACCCTTACGCGACATAGTGCTCTCTCCTTATGCCTTCGGACGCTTGGCGCCGTACTTGGAACGGGCCTGGCGACGCTTGGCAACGCCGGCGGCGTCGAGCGAGCCACGAACGGTGTGGTAACGCACACCCGGCAGGTCCTTGACGCGACCGCCGCGGATCAGGACCACGGAGTGCTCCTGCAGGTTGTGGCCTTCACCACCGATGTAGGAAATCACTTCTTCCTGGTTGGTCAGGCGGACCTTGGCAACCTTGCGCAGAGCCGAGTTCGGCTTCTTCGGAGTGGTGGTGTAGACACGGGTGCAGACGCCACGGCGCTGCGGGCACTTGTCGAGCGCCGGCGAGGCACTCTTGTAGGTGGTCGCTTGCCGCGGCTTGCGGACCAGCTGGTTGATCGTCGCCATCAGTAGGTTCTTCTGATTGGTGGCCGGAAAATCCGACCAGAGATGCGGAAATGTTAAAGCAGGCCGAAATTTTGGCCTGCTGAGACAGACGATTGTAGCAACCTGCCAGGAAAGCAGTCAAACGCCTCCTGTCAAGCCCGTTCCTGATCCCGGAACGTTACTGGGGGGCCTCCATGTACCCCGTTCAGGTTGACAGGGTCGATCGCGGACGATCTCCCCTGCCCTTTCCCAATCCCATCGATGGACCGATGGGGTGGTCCGGCCTTGTGGCCGGACCGGATACCTCATTCTTCGCCCGATGCCTGTTCAGCTTCGGCTTCAACCACCGGCGCCTCGACCGCGGCCGGGGTACCGGCCAGGGTCTGCATTTCCGACTCGGTGAGACCGGAAGCGCCGCGGCGGCGGTTGCTGTGGTACGCCAGGCCGGTACCGGCCGGAATCAGGCGACCGACGATGACGTTTTCCTTCAGGCCACGCAGGTTGTCCGAGGTGCCGCGGACGGCCGCTTCGGTCAGCACGCGGGTGGTTTCCTGGAACGACGCGGCCGAGATGAACGACTCGGTCGCCAGCGATGCCTTGGTGATACCCAGCAGGACCGGATCGAAGTGCGCCGGCAGCTCGTTGCGGGTCGACAGGCGCGCATTCTCCTCGATAACGCGCTGGCGCTCCACCTGCTCGCCGTTCAGGAACTTGCTGCTGCCCTGGTCGGTGATCTCGACCTTGCGCAGCATCTGGCGGGTGATCACCTCGATGTGCTTGTCGTTGATCTTCACGCCCTGCAGGCGGTACACGTCCTGGATTTCCTTCACCAGGTAGGCCGCCAGCGGTTCGACACCCAGCAGACGCAGGATGTCCTGCGGGCTCGGCTCGCCGTCCACGATGGTTTCACCCTTGGTGACATGCTCGCCTTCGAACACGATGACCTGGCGGTACTTCGGGATCAGCTCTTCGTGCTCCGAACCATCGGTGTCCTTGATGATCAGGCGCTGCTTGCCCTTGGTGTCCTTGCCGAAGCTGATGATGCCCGAACGCTCGGCCAGCACCGCCGGATCCTTCGGCTTGCGCGCTTCGAACAGGTCGGCCACGCGCGGCAGACCACCGGTGATGTCGCGGGTCTTCGACGCTTCCTGCGGGATCTTGGCGACGACGTCGCCCACGCCCACCGGGGCGCCATCCTGCAGGTTGACGATCGAACGCGGCGGCAGCAGGTACTGCGCCGGCAGGTCGGTGCCCGGGATCGACAGGTCGTTGCCCTTGGCGTCGACGATGCGCACGATCGGGCGCAGGTCCTTGGCCTGGGTACCACGACGCTTCGGATCGGTGATTTCGCGCGAAGCGAGGCCGGTCAGCTCGTCGGTCTTCTCGATGACGGTGATGCCGTCGACGAAGTCGATGAAGCGGATGAAGCCGGCCACTTCCGACACGATCGGGTGGTTATGCGGATCCCAGTTGGCCACGGTCTGGCCAGCCTTGATCGCATCACCGTCCTTGGACGTGATGGTCGCACCGTACGGCAGCTTGTAACGCTCACGCTCACGGCCGTGGGCATCGAGCACCGAGATTTCACCCGAGCGCGACACCGCCACCAGCGAGCCGTTGGCGTGCTCGACCGACTTGAGGTTGCTGAACTTTACCGAGCCGGTGGTCTTGACGGTGATGTTGTCGACCGCAGCAGCTCGCGACGCCGCACCACCGATGTGGAACGTACGCATGGTCAGCTGGGTACCCGGCTCACCGATCGACTGCGCGGCGATGACGCCGACCGCTTCACCGATGTTGACCAGGTGGCCGCGGGCCAGATCGCGGCCGTAGCAGCGACCGCAGACACCGAAGGCCGATTCGCACGAGATCGTCGAACGCACCTTGATGCTCTGCACGCCGGCGTCTTCCAGCTTGGCGACCCAGGCTTCGTCCAGCAGGGTGTTGCGGGTGACGATCGGATCTTCGTCGTTGCCCGGCAGGAACACGTCCTCGGCCACCACGCGACCCAGCACGCGATCCTTCAACGGCTCGACCACGTCGCCGCCTTCCACGATCGGGGTCATGATCAGGCCTTCGGTGGTACCGCAATCCACCTCGGTGATCACCACGTCCTGCGCGACGTCGACCAGACGACGGGTCAGGTAACCCGAGTTCGCGGTCTTCAGCGCGGTATCGGCCAGACCCTTACGGGCACCGTGGGTGGAGTTGAAGTACTCCTGCACGTTCAGGCCTTCGCGGAAGTTCGCCTTGATGGGCGTCTCGATGATCGAGCCGTCCGGGCGGGCCATCAGGCCACGCATGCCGGCCAGCTGACGGATCTGCGCCTGCGAACCACGCGCACCGGAGTCGGCCATGATGTACAGCGAGTTCATCGACTTCTGGTCGATGGTCTCGCCCTTGGCATTGACCACCTTCTCGGTACCGATGGTGTCCATCATCGCCTTGGCGATGCGCTCGTTGGTGCGCGACCAGATGTCGACCACCTTGTTGTAGCGCTCGCCGGCGGTGACCAGGCCCGACTGGTACTGCTCCTGGATTTCCAGCACTTCGGCTTCGGCCTCGGTGAGGATGCCCTTCTTCTCGTCCGGGATCAGCATGTCGTCGATGCCGATCGACACGCCGGCGCGGGTCGCGTAGGCGAAGCCGGTGTACATCAGCTTGTCGGCGAACACGACCGTGTCCTTCAGACCCAGCTGGCGGTAGCTGGAGTTGATCAGGCGGCTGATGTTCTTCTTGGTCAGCTCGGTGTTGGCCAGCGCGAACGGCAGGCCTTCCGGCAGGATTTCAGCCAGCAGGGCGCGACCGATCGTGGTGTCCACGATCGAGGTCTTGTTCTGCTTCACGCCGTCTTCGTCGGTCACCACCTCGGTGATGCGGACCTTGACGCGCGCGTGCAGTTCCACCACGCGGTTGTCGTAGGCACGCTTGACTTCGGCGATGTTGGCGAAGGCCATGCCCTCGCCCTTCTTGTTTTCCAGCGAGCGGGTCATGTAGTACAGACCCAGCACGACGTCCTGCGACGGCACGATGATCGGCTCGCCGTTGGCCGGCGACAGGATGTTGTTGGTCGACATCATCAGCGCACGCGCTTCCAGCTGGGCTTCCAGCGAGAGCGGCACGTGGACGGCCATCTGGTCACCGTCGAAGTCGGCGTTGAACGCGGTGCAGACCAGCGGGTGCAGCTGGATGGCCTTGCCTTCGATCAGCACCGGCTCGAACGCCTGGATGCCCAGACGGTGCAGGGTCGGCGCACGGTTCAGCATCACCGGATGCTCGCGGATGACCTCTTCCAGGATGTCCCAGACTTCGGCTTCTTCGCGCTCGACCAGCTTCTTGGCGGCCTTGATGGTGGTGGCCAGGCCACGACGCTGCAGCTTGGCGAACACGAACGGCTTGAACAGCTCCAGCGCCATCTTCTTCGGCAGGCCGCACTGGTGCAGGCGCAGGTACGGGCCGACCACGATGACCGAACGGCCCGAGTAGTCGACGCGCTTGCCGAGCAGGTTCTGGCGGAAGCGGCCCTGCTTGCCCTTGATCATGTCGGCCAGCGACTTCAGCGGGCGCTTGTTGGTGCCGGTGATGGCACGGCCACGACGGCCGTTGTCCAGCAGCGCATCGACCGATTCCTGCAGCATGCGCTTTTCATTGCGCACGATGATGTCCGGCGCGCTCAGTTCGAGCAGGCGTCGCAGGCGGTTGTTACGGTTGATGACGCGGCGGTACAGGTCGTTCAGGTCGGAGGTCGCGAAGCGGCCGCCGTCCAGCGGAACCAGCGGACGCAGGTCCGGCGGCAGCACCGGCAGCACGGTCATGACCATCCATTCCGGACGGTTGCCCGATTCCAGGAAGGCTTCGATCAGCTTGATGCGCTTGGTCAGTCGCTTGAGCTTGGTTTCCGAACCGGTGGCGGCGATTTCTTCGCGCAGGCGGGTCATTTCCGACTGCAGGTCGATCGTGCGCAGCAGTTCGTACACGGCCTCGGCGCCCATCGCGGCGTCGAAGTCGTCACCGTGCTCCTGGCGGGCCTGCAGGTACTGCTCTTCGGTCAGCAGCTGGCGGCGCTCCAGGGCGGTCAGGCCCGGCTCGGTCACCACGTACGCTTCGAAGTACAGCACGCGCTCGATGTCGCGCAGGGTCATGTCCAGCATCAGGCCGATGCGCGACGGCAGCGACTTCAGGAACCAGATGTGCGCGACCGGCGAGGCCAGGTCGATGTGGCCCATGCGCTCGCGGCGCACCTTGGCCAGGGTCACTTCGGTGCCGCACTTCTCGCAGACCACGCCGCGGTGCTTCATGCGCTTGTACTTGCCGCACAGGCACTCGTAGTCCTTCACCGGGCCGAAGATGGCGGCGCAGAACAGGCCGTCACGTTCCGGCTTGAAGGTACGGTAGTTGATGGTTTCCGGCTTCTTCACTTCGCCGAAGGACCACGAACGGATCAGGTCCGGCGAGGCCAGCGCGATCTTGATCGCGTCGAAGTCCAGCGTCTGGCGCTGCTGGTTGAAGAGGTTGAGCAGGTCTTTCATGGTGTTCTCCAGAAGGAGGAATGCTGTGTCGATGGGCTTTCAGTTGACTGCCAGCGGCGCGGCGGCGGACCGCCGCGCCGGCATGGATCAGTTGTCTTCCAGTTCCATGTTGATGGCCAGCGAGCGGATTTCCTTCACGAGCACGTTGAAGGATTCCGGCATGCCCGCGACCATCTCGTGCTCACCGTCGACGATGTTCTTGTACATCTGGTTGCGGCCCTGCACGTCATCGGACTTCACCGTCAGCATTTCCTGCAGGGTGTAGGCCGCGCCGTAGGCTTCCAGCGCCCAGACTTCCATTTCACCGAAGCGCTGGCCGCCGAACTGCGCCTTGCCGCCCAGCGGCTGCTGGGTGACGAGCGAGTACGGACCGGTCGAACGGGCGTGCATCTTGTCGTCGACCAGGTGGTTCAGCTTCAGGTAGTGCATGTAACCGACGGTGGTGTGGCGATCGAAGGCTTCACCGGTGCGGCCGTCGTACAGCTGGGTCTGGCCACTGCTCGGCAGGTCGGCCAGTTCCAGCATGCGCTTGATTTCCGCTTCGGTGGCGCCGTCGAAGACCGGGGTGGCCATCGGCACGCCGTCGGTCAGGTTGCGGGCCAGGCGCAGCAGTTCCTCGTCGCTGAACTGCGACAGGTCGACACGGTTGGCCACGTTGGTGTCGTCGTGGTTGTAGATGTCGTCCAGGAACTTGCGCAGGTCGGCAACGGCCGCCTGGGCTTCCATCATCGCCTGGATCTTGCGGCCCAGCCCCTTGGCGGCCCAGCCCAGGTGCACTTCCAGGATCTGGCCGATGTTCATACGCGACGGCACGCCCAGCGGGTTCAGCACGATGTCCACGGTTTCGCCCGAGGCCATGTACGGCATGTCCTCGACCGGCACCACGTTGGAGACCACACCCTTGTTGCCGTGGCGGCCTGCCATCTTGTCGCCCGGCTGGATGCGGCGCTTCACGGCCAGGAACACCTTGACCATCTTCAGCACGCCCGGAGCGAGGTCGTCACCGGCAGTGATCTTGCCGCGCTTGTCGGCGAAGCGACGCTCGAATTCCTTCTCGTGCGCCTGGATCTGCTTCTGCGCGCGTTCGATGGCTTCCGAGGCGTCCTCGTCCTTCATGCGCAGCGCGAACCAGTCAGCCTTCTTCAGGCCGTCCAGGAACGCGTCGCTGATGACGTCGCCCTTCTTCAGGCCAGCACCGCCGTTGACCACCTTGCCCACGATCTGCGAACGCAGACGCATGTAGATGGCGGCTTCCAGGATGCGGAACTGGTCGTCGAAGTCCTTCTTGACGCGCTTGATTTCAGACTCTTCGATCTGGCGGGCGCGCTTGTCCTTCTCGATGCCGTCGCGGGTGAAGACCTGCACGTCGATGACGGTGCCGTCCATGCCCGGCGGAACGCGCAGCGAGCTGTCCTTAACGTCCGAAGCCTTCTCGCCGAAGATCGCGCGCAGCAGCTTCTCTTCCGGGGTCAGCTGGCTTTCGCCCTTCGGGGTGACCTTGCCGACCATGATGTCGCCGGCGCGGACTTCGGCACCGATGTACACCACGCCGCTCTCGTCCAGGCGGTTCAGCGCCTGCTCGGAGACGTTCGGGATGTCGGCGGAGATTTCCTCCGGCCCCAGCTTGGTATCACGCGCAACGCAGGTCAGTTCTTCGATGTGGATCGTGGTGTAGCGATCCTCTTCCACCACGCGCTCGGAGAGCAGGATGGAGTCTTCGAAGTTGTAGCCGTTCCACGGCATGAACGCGATCAGCATGTTCTGGCCCAGGGCCAGTTCGCCGATGTCGGTGGACGGGCCGTCGGCCAGCACGTCGCCGCGGGCGATGACGTCACCCACCTGGACCAGCGGACGCTGGTTGATGCAGGTGTTCTGGTTCGAACGGGTGTACTTGACCAGGTTGTAGATGTCCACGCCTGCGTCGGTGGCGCCAACGATCTCTTCCTCGTTGACCTTGACCACGATGCGGGCCGCGTCGATCTGCACGATCTCGCCACCACGGCGGGCGTTCACGGTCACACCGGAGTCACGCGCCACGGCGCGCTCGATGCCGGTACCGACCAGCGGCTTCTGCGCACGCAGGGTCGGCACGGCCTGACGCTGCATGTTGGCGCCCATCAGTGCACGGTTCGCGTCATCGTGCTCCAGGAACGGAACCAGCGCGGCCGCGATCGACACGGTCTGCATCGGCGAGACGTCCATGAAGTGGACTTCCGCCGGCGGCTTCAGCAGCGATTCGCCCTGGAAGCGGCACGGCACGAACTGCTCGGTCAGCACGCTGTCGGCATTGGTCAGCGCGTTGGCCTGCGCAATGACGTACTCGTTTTCTTCGATGGCCGACAGGAACTCGACTTCGTCGTAGACCTTGCCGTCCACGACCTTGCGGTACGGGGTCTCGAGGAAACCGTACTGGTTGGTGCGGGCGTACACGGCCAGCGAGTTGATCAGGCCGATGTTCGGGCCTTCCGGCGTTTCGATGGTGCAGACGCGGCCGTAATGGGTCGGGTGCACGTCGCGCACTTCGAAGCCGGCGCGCTCACGGGTCAGGCCGCCCGGGCCCAGGGCCGAGACGCGACGCTTGTGCGTGACTTCCGACAGCGGGTTGTTCTGGTCCATGAACTGCGACAGCTGCGAGGAGCCGAAGAACTCCTTGATGGCAGCGGCGACCGGCTTGGCGTTGATCAGCTCCTGCGGGGTCAGGCCTTCGGACTCGGCCATCGACAGGCGCTCCTTGACCGCGCGCTCGACGCGGACCAGGCCCACGCGGAACACGTTCTCGGCCATTTCGCCGACCGAACGCACGCGACGGTTGCCCAGGTGGTCGATGTCATCGACCACGCCGCGACCGTTGCGGATCTCGGTCAGGACCTTGATCACGTCCAGGATGTCGGAGCTGTCGCCGTGGGCGGCGACCAGGCGCTTGGACTCTTCGTCGTTGCGCTCGCCGTAGTACTTGCGGTCGTACAGCACGGCTTCGCCGGTGGTTTCCTTGCGGCCCACGCGACGGTTGAACTTCATGCGGCCGACCGCGGACAGGTCGTAGCGCTCGAAGGTGAAGAACAGGTTGTGGAACAGGTTCTGCGCGGCATCCTTGGTCGGCGGCTCGCCCGGACGCATCATGCGGTAGATCTCGACCAGGGCTTCCAGCTGGGTCTTGGTCGGGTCGATGCGCAGGGTGTTGGACAGGTACGGGCCACGATCCAGGTCGTTCACCCACAGGGTGCCCACGGCATCGACACCGGCCTTGCGGAAGCTCTGCAGCTGCTCGTCGGTGATTTCGTCGTTGGCCTGGGCCAGCAGTTCGCCGGTCGAGGCATCGACCACGTCGTGCGACAGGATGCGGCCGACGATGTAGTCGTCCGGCACGGCCAGGGCAGCGATGCCCGAGGCTTCCAGCTGCTTGATGTGGCGCGCGGTGATGCGCTTGCCGGCTTCCACGATGACCTTGTCGCCGTCGGCGAGGTCGAAGCCCAGGGTTTCGCCACGCAGGCGCTCGGGCACCAGCTCCAGCTGGACGCCTTCATCCGGGTTGATGTGGAAGGTGTTGATCTCGAAGAACTCGGCCAGCATCTCTTCGTTGCTATAGCCAAGCGCGCGCAGCAGGATCGACACCGGCAACTTGCGGCGGCGGTCGATACGGGTGAACAGCGCGTCCTTCGGGTCGAACTCGAAGTCCAGCCAGGAACCGCGGTAAGGAATGATGCGGGCGCTGTACAGCAGCTTGCCCGAGCTGTGGGTCTTGCCACGGTCGTGGTCGAAGAACACGCCCGGCGAGCGGTGCAGCTGCGAGACGATGACGCGCTCGGTGCCGTTGACGATGAAGGTGCCGTTCTCGGTCATCAGCGGGATTTCGCCCAGATAGACCTCCTGCTCCTTCACGTACTTGATGGCCTTGGTCGACGACTCACGGTCGTAGATCACCAGGCGCACGGTCACGCGCAGCGGGGCGCCGTAGCTCATGCCACGCTGGCGGCACTCGCGCTCGTCGAACACCGGTTCGCCCAGCTTGTAGCCGACGTATTCCAGGGCGGCATTGCCGCTGTAGCTGGCGATCGGGAAGACCGACTTCAGCGCAGCGTGCAGGCCGTGGTCCGTGCGCTTGGCCGGATCGACGTTTTCCTGCAGGAATTCACGATAGGAATCCACCTGGATGGCGAGCAGGAACGGCACTTCGAGGATCGAGCGCTGCTTGCCGAAATCCTTGCGGATACGCTTTTTTTCGGTGAACGAATAGGACGTCATGAGGTCTTCCACCTTGTTGTGCGGGCCGTGCGTCCACGACCCTGAAGGGAACTTGAAATTGTCAGTTGGAAGTCGCTGGTATTGCCGGCACCAGCACGCCTTCTCCCGCTACTTCCAACTGCCAACTCGTCTGCTACCACTCCCCGCTGCCGCGCCGTGCGCTGGCCTGCCGGGGTCTGACCGCAGCCCGTGTTGGGCTTTTTGCCGCAGTTACAACCTGTATTGCATGAAACGACCAAAGGCCGGGGGCTTACGCCCCCAGCCTTGGCTGCATCGCCGTGAATCGATGACGATGCAAAGGAAGTGCTTACTTGACTTCGACAGTCGCGCCAGCAGCTTCCAGGTCCTTCTTCATCTTCTCGGCTTCGTCCTTCGAAGCGTTGTCCTTCAGGACGCCGCCGGCTTCGGCCAGGTCCTTCGCTTCCTTCAGGCCCAGGCCGGTGATGGCGCGGACGGCCTTGATGACTTCGACCTTCTTGTCGCCGGCCGACTTCAGGGTGACGACGAACTCGGTCTGCTCTTCAACAGCAGCGGCCGGGCCAGCGGCAGCAGCCACGGCAACCGGAGCGGCGGCGGAGACGCCGAACTTTTCTTCGATGGCCTTGACCAGCTCCATCACTTCCATCAGGGACTTCTCGGCGATGGCGTCGACGATCTGTTCGTTGGTAAGGGACATGATTAATACCTTTGGATGATTTTCTGGGTTGAGGTTCCGTCAGGAACCACGGTAAGTCGAAACTCAGGCGGTCTCGGCGGCCGGCTCGGCAGCGTCGGCGGCGACATCGCCACCACCCTGCTTCTCGCCAACGGCCTTGATGGCGCGGGCAAACATCGTGACCGGCTCGGTCAGGACGCGGGCCAGCATGGCCAGGGCCTGATCGCGGGTCGGCAGCGAGGCCAGCACGTCGACGTGGCTTGCCGGGAACACTTCGCCACCGATGGCGACGACCTTAGCCTTCAGCTTGTCGTTGCCCTTGGCGGCTTCCTTGATCAGGCGACCGGCAGCGCCGGGCTCCTCGAGCGAGAACGCGTACAGCAGCGGACCAACCATCTGGTCCTGGGCGACTGCGAACTCGGTGCCTTCAACGGCGCGCGAAGCCAGGGTGTTCTTGACAACCTTCAAGAAAACACCGGTTTCACGAGCCTGCTTGCGCATCGCGGTCATCTGGGCGACCGTGGTGCCAGCGTATTCGGCTGCGATCAAGGAGTGGGCCTTGGCGGCGACGTCTGCCAGCTCGGCGACTACTTCTTGCTTCTGGGACAGATTGAGAGCCATTGCACTCCTCCTATTGAACTCCGCTTACGGCTCCTGCCGTGTGCGGTCCTGTGCGGCATCCGTCCTGGACGCCGGGAACATCGGGATGATGTTCCGGGGGGTGGGCCGTTCCAGACCTGGAGGCAATCAGGGAAATCCCAGACATGCGTGAACCAGAAAAACTCCAGAAGGGCACCATCTACGCAGGGTGATTCCGGGGAATCGATTAAGCGCTCATGACTGCTCCGGCGGCGACTCCTTGCCAGATCGAGCTTCCGTGCCCGTCGCCGGTATTGCCACGACCGCGCCTGCGGTCTTTGACGGCTACCGCGGGCGATGCACTGCCAGCGATGCCTTCAAATGTCACGGTCACGGCACCCAGGGCACCGTGACCGCTTCAAACAATTACTTCAGGGTCAGCGACGACTGGTCGACGGTGACGCCCGGGCCCATCGTCGAGCTGACCGAAACCTTCTGCAGGTAGGTGCCCTTCGAGGTAGCCGGCTTGGCCTTGATCAGGTCCAGCAGCAGCGCGGTCAGGTTCGACTTCAGCGCGTCTTCGGCGAAGTCGGCCTTGCCGATGGTGCAGTGGATGATGCCGGCCTTGTCGGTGCGGTAACGGACCTGACCCGACTTGGCGTTCTTCACGGCTTCACCCGGGTTCGGGGAAACGGTGCCGACCTTCGGGTTCGGCATCAGGCCGCGCGGGCCCAGCACGGTGCCCAGCTTACCGACGACGCGCATGGCGTCCGGGGTCGCGATGACGACGTCGTAGTTCAGATCGCCGGCCTGCATCTTCTCGGCCAGGTCATCCATGCCGACGGCTTCGGCGCCAGCGGCCAGGGCTTCGTCAGCCTTGGCACCGGCCGGAGCGAACACGGCGACGCGGACCGACTTGCCGGTACCGGCCGGCAGCACGGTGGAGCCACGGACCTGCTGGTCGGACTTCTTCGCATCGACGCCCAGGCGCACGGCAACGTCGATCGACTCGACGAACTTGGCCTTGGTGGCGCTCTTCAGGATGTTGATCGCGTCCTCGAAGGCGTATGCCTTGCCCGGAACGACGGCGGCCTTGATGGCCTTCTCACGCTTGGTCTGTGCCATCTTATTAACCCTCCACCACGAGGCCCATGGAACGGGCAGAGCCAGCGATGGTACGCACGGCGGCGTCCAGGTCGGCGGCAGTCAGATCCGGTTCCTTCGCCTTGGCGATCTCTTCCAGCTGCTTACGGGTGACCTTGCCGACCTTCTCGGTGTTCGGGCGCTTGGAGCCCGACGAGATGCCAGCGGCCTTCTTCAGCAGGGTGGTAGCCGGGGTGCTCTTGGTGATGAAGGTGAACGTACGGTCCGAGTAGGCCGTGATGATCACCGGAACCGGCAGACCCGGCTCGAGCTTCTGCGTGGCAGCGTTGAACGCCTTGCAGAATTCCATGATGTTCAGACCACGCTGACCCAGCGCAGGACCGACCGGCGGCGAGGGGTTGGCCTGACCGGCCTTCACCTGCAGCTTGATGTAACCGACAACTTTCTTTGCCATGTGAGTGCTCTCCGGGTGCTAGCGCCTTTCGACAACAGGCTCCCCATCGGACCGGGAATCACGCGTCCCGGCATCGCGTTTTGAAATCATGCCGAAGGCCACCTTGCGGTGGCCTCGTCCTGCTGGCTGCTGGCTTCCCAGCGGGGAGCCGCGCACTATATCAGGTTTTTTCTTCACATGCCTGAAGCGGCACGTAAACGGAAGAAACCGGGCCAAGCCCGGTTTCCAGCTGTAGAGTCGAGCTTGCTCGACTGAACGGAAAGTCGAGCAAGCTCGACTCTACACGCCAGGTCAGACGGCCTTCTCGACCTGGCCGAACTCGAGCTCGACCGGGGTGGCACGACCGAAGATCAGCACCGAGACGCGCAGACGGCTCTTCTCGTAGTTGACCTCTTCGACGACGCCATTGAAATCGTTGAACGGGCCATCGGTAACGCGGACCATCTGGCCCGGCTCGAACAGCACCTTCGGACGCGGCTTCTCGACACCTTCCTGAACGCGATTCAGGATGGCTTCGGCCTCGGAATCGGCGATCGGCAGCGGACGATCGGCGGTACCGCCGATGAAGCCCATCACGCGCGGGGTCTCCTTGACCAGGTGCCAGCTTTCGTTGTCGATGCGCGGAATACCGGCTTCTTCGTGGGTCTCGATCTGGACCAGCACGTAACCCGGGAAGAACTTGCGCTCGGAACGGCGCTTCTGGCCAGCGCGCATCTCGACCACTTCTTCGGTCGGGACCAGGACGTCGCCGAAGCGCTCTTCCATGCCGTCACGGACGATGCGATCGCGCAGAGCCTGCGCCACCGACTTCTCGAAGCCCGAATAGGCGTGAACGACGTACCAACGCTTCATGCAATTCTCCTTAGCGGCTCAGGAACCACTGAGTCAGTTTCTGGATCAGGAAGTCGAAGCCACCCAGCAGCAGGCTGAGGATGAGCACCACGACGATCACGACCCACGTCATGCGGATGGCTTCCTGGCGCGTCGGCCAGACCACCTTGCGCAGTTCGAAGCGCGACTCGGAGAGGAATTCGCGGGTGTCGCGCCCCTTGCCGGTCAGCATGAACACGCCGATACCGCCAATCAGACCGACCACGACCGCCAACGCACGCAGCTGACCCGCCCACGCACCCAGCTGGGCGGCGCGACCGGAGTCGGCGGAGAACCAGAACCAGACGAACAGACCGGCCAGCACCAGCAGCGATGCGGCGACATACTTGACGATATCTCCACCGTGGGCGGAGTTGTCCTTGGAGTGTTCGATCTTGCTATTCATCCGGCTGTGTCTGCTTTAGCGGCCCAGGCCGCTGGATAAGGTGGGCAGATGGCACGCCAGGAGGGACTCGAACCCCCAACCTGCGGTTTTGGAGACCGCTGCTCTGCCAATTGAGCTACTGGCGTACGTTTAAAACTTGCCTTCCCTTAGACGGCGAAGGCGGACCGAGGTTCCCGGCCCGCCATTCGCGTAACCGGCGGCGCTATGCAACCACCGGTACTGCAGGCTTACTCGATGATCTTCGAGACCACGCCGGCGCCGACGGTACGACCGCCTTCGCGGATGGCGAAGCGCAGGCCTTCGTCCATTGCCACCGGGTTGATCAGGGTGACGACCATCTTGACGTTGTCACCCGGCATCACCATTTCGACGCCTTCCGGCAGTGCAGCTGCGCCGGTGATGTCGGTGGTACGGAAGTAGAACTGCGGACGGTAGCCGTTGAAGAACGGGGTGTGGCGGCCGCCTTCATCCTTCGACAGGACGTACACTTCGCCTTCGAACTTGGTGTGCGGCTTGATCGAACCCGGCTTGGCCAGGACCTGGCCACGCTCGACGTCGTCACGCTTGGTGCCGCGCAGCAGCAGGCCAGCGTTGTCGCCTGCCTGACCCTGGTCCAGCAGCTTGCGGAACATTTCAACGCCGGTCACGGTGGTCTTCTGCACCGGACGGATGCCGACGATTTCGATTTCGTCGCCAACCTTGATCACGCCGCGCTCGATACGACCGGTCACCACGGTGCCGCGGCCCGAGATCGAGAACACGTCTTCCACCGGCATCAGGAACGGCTTGTCGATTGCGCGCTCCGGCTCCGGGATCCAGCTGTCCAGGGCGTCGACCAGCTTCAGGATGGCCGGCACGCCGATGTCGCTCTGGTCGCCTTCCAGCGCCAGACGGGCCGAACCAGCGATGATCGGGGTGTCGTCGCCCGGGAAGTCGTACTTGCTCAGCAGCTCGCGCACTTCCATCTCGACCAGCTCGAGCAGCTCGGCGTCGTCAACCATGTCGGCCTTGTTCAGGAACACGACGATGTACGGCACGCCGACCTGACGCGACAGCAGGATGTGCTCGCGGGTCTGCGGCATCGGGCCGTCAGCGGCCGAGCACACCAGGATCGCGCCGTCCATCTGGGCGGCACCGGTGATCATGTTCTTGACGTAGTCAGCGTGGCCCGGGCAATCGACGTGGGCGTAGTGACGGACCGGGGATTCGTATTCGACGTGCGCGGTCGAGATCGTGATGCCACGCGCCTTTTCTTCCGGCGCGGCGTCGATCGAGGAGTAGTCCTTGAACTCGCCACCGAAGCGCTCGGCACCGATCTTGGTCAGTGCGGCGGTCAGCGTGGTCTTGCCGTGGTCGACGTGACCGATGGTGCCGACATTGACGTGCGGCTTGGTGCGCTCGAACTTACCCTTGGCCATGGCTGCTTATCTCGAATTCGTCTGAGAGGTGATGCTTAAGATGGTGCTCACGAAAGGAATCGAACCTTCGACCTCTTCCTTACCAAGGAAGTGCTCTACCGACTGAGCTACGTGAGCCGAGTTTTGCATTATGACATGAACTCGATAATATTCAAAGTTCATTCAATGGAGCGGGAGACGGGAATCGAACCCGCACCATCAGCTTGGAAGGCTGAGGTTCTACCATTGAACTACTCCCGCGCCGGGAATGTCACAACGTGAAACTGGTGGAGGGAGGTGGATTCGAACCACCGAAGGCGTAAGCCAGCAGATTTACAGTCTGCCCCCGTTGGCCGCTTGGGTATCCCTCCTTACCACCCCATTCCGTTGCCGCCGAAGCGTTGCGGTGTGTGGTGGTGAGCCGCTTATTCTGCTGATGGGATGGGGGCCTGTCAACGCTTTTTTCCATCTTTTTCACACGTTGTCGCAAACCCATTGATACGCAAGGTTATTGCCCCGGGACCGGCAGGGTCTCGCTGGCGAAAATTGCGACATGGGGTACACCATCGGCGCCGATCCAGCCCCGATACATCCCCTGGGTGTTGAACGGCGTGGCCATTTTTCCGTCTGCGGCCAGCACGATCGCACCACCGTCGCCGCCCATCTGCGGAATCGCCTCGTTGATCACGCCCTTGCCGGCCTGCTCCGGTGTCTGCCCCTGGTAGCGCATGCGTGCGCAGATCTCATGCGCGGCGGCGGTGCGGATGTAGTACTCGCCCCAGCCGGTGCCCGACACCGCGCAACGGGCATCGGCCCAGGTGCCGGCGCCGATGATCGGCGAGTCGCCCACGCGTCCGTAGCGCTTGTTGGTCATGCCGCCCGTGGAGGTGCCGGCGGCCAGGTGCCCCTGCGCGTCGAGCGCGACCGCGCCCACGGTTCCAAAGTGCTTCGCGGTCTCCAGGTCGGCATGTGCCTGGCCGCTGGCCTCTTCCTTCAACGCCCGCTGCAGCTGCTGCCAGCGCTTGTCGGTGCGGAAGTACGACGGGTCCACCAGCGGGATGCCCTGCTCGACTGCGAAGGCTTCGGCACCCTGCCCGACCATCATCACGTGCCTGGACTTCTGCATCACGGTCTGCGCCAGCTGGATCGGGTTGCGCACCCGCTGCACACCGGCCACAGCCCCTGCCGCCTGGCTTGCGCCATCCATTACCGCTGCGTCCAGCTCGTTGTGGCCGTCATGGGTGAACACCGCGCCCTTGCCGGCATTGAAGGTGGGATCATCCTCCAGCACGGTGATCGCCGCGGTGACCGCGGCCAGGGCCGGGCGCCCGGCCGCCAGTTCGGCGTGCCCCTTCAGCAGCGCGGCGCGCAGCGCTTCGCGTGCGGCCTTCTCCTCGGCCGGCGACAGATCCTTGCGCTCGACGCCGGCGCCGCCATGGATGACCAGCAGCGGCGAAGTGGCCGGTGCAGCCTGGGCAAGCAGGGGCAGGGACAGCAGCGCGGACAGCGCCAGACGCAGTTTCATCGGGTACGTCTCCAGCAGGGCAGAAGAAAGGATTGCACGGGTCGTGCCGGCCAACGGCCAGCACGAGCGGAAAGGAGCATCATTGGCGCACGACGTCGATCTCGCCGTCGCTGACATCGGCGACGGCCTGGTAGTCGGCCTCGGCCTCGAAGTCATCCAGCCGCATGCGGCTGCCACTGCCGACCACCGTCACCGGCACGGCATGGAACCGCAGCGGCTCGCCTTCGACCAGGCGGTCGGCATCACGCCCGGGGCTGACCACCCACACCTTGCCCTCGCCGTCGGCGCTGTAGACCTGGGCCTGGCCATCCGGCTCCACGCACAGCGCGGTGTCCTCGTCGACGCCGATACCGACGATGTCGGGGTCGCCACTGTCCTGCGCGGCACGGGCCACGAACACGATGAGGCGGCCAAGGCGGTCGCGCTTGTCGAAGTGGGTGTCGGTGACCACCCGCTGCAGGTAGGGCATCTCCAGGAAGCCGCTGTCCATCGTGACCGCGCTGCCCATCGGGTCGGCCAGCGCACCGGCGGAGGTGACACTGCCTCCGTCCATCGCGCCATAGGCATAACCACCGAGGATGGCCAGGCCTGCGCTGGTACCGGCGATCGGCTTGCCGGCACGTACGTGGGCATTGAGCGCGCGGTTGAGCGCGGTGCCCTTCCAGAAGCGGATGTAGCGCGACTGGTCACCGCCGGCGATGAAGATGGCATCGGCCGCTGCAACCACCCGCAGCACGGCCGGATCGTCGGCGCCGCGGCGGCTGTCGAAGACCAGGGTCTGCACCGCAGTAGTACCGCCAATCTCCCGGTACAGGCGTTCCTGCAGTTCGTCGCGGCCGGAGGCACGCAGAATCAACACGCGGCCATTGCCGGCCTGCCTGAGCCACCACTGGAATGCCTCCGGCACCCATTCGCCGCCGCCCATCAGCATCATCGCCGGCGCGCGCGGTCCGGGCCTCGGCGCCTCCAGGTCCCCCACTTCGTAGTAGGCGAAGCCGGGGCTCTGCAGATCCTGCGCCGGGGTGGCGAGCGGCCAGGCCAGAACCAGGCAGGCCAGCCAGACGAGGGGCCCTCGCAGGGCGCTGAGGAGGCGTCGCATCTTGATCTCCCTGAACAAAATCGACTTGCAAGCGTTTTCACTCTTTGCCAGATAGAAAGCCAGTAGTCAAGGACATAAAAAAGGCGTTAAATGCGCGCGCCCATTCCGGAAATCTGAATGGGGGACAGGGCCCCTCCTCTGCGGGCCGGCTTCATTTTCGAGAATTCCTCATGCGTAGAAAGGCGATGGCGTGGTCGATCCAGCTGGCGTTGATGGGCGTGGCTGCTTCCGCGGCGGCCCAGGCACCGGCTTCCTCTTCGGTTCAACAACTGGATGCGGTGCAGGTCACCGGTTCGCGCATTCCGCGCGCCCAGGTGGAAGGTCCCGCCCCGATCACTGTGATCAGCGCCGAGCAGATCCGTTCCAGCGGCTTCACCACCGTGCCGGACGTGCTGCGGTCGATGACCCAGAACGGCGGTGAGACCCAGAGCCAGCAATCGTCCAGCGGCGCCGACTTCTCGCCGGGCGCCCAGCAGGTGGACCTGCGCGGCCTTGGCCCGAACCACACGCTGGTGCTGGTCAATGGCCGTCGCATCGCCGACTTCCCGATGCCGTTCAAGGGCCGCAGCAACTTCACCGACGTCTCCAACATTCCGCTTGGCATGATCGAGCGCATCGAAGTGCTGACCGGCAGCGCTTCGGCCATCTACGGCTCCGACGCGATCGCCGGCGTGGTCAACTTCATCCTGAAGAAGAAGGCCGACGGCACCACGATCGACATGCGCATGGGCACCACCAGCGAGGGCGGTGGCGAGTCGTTCGACATGAGCCTGGCCAGCGGCTTCAGCCGCGGCAACTTCAACGCCGTGTACAGCGTTGAGCTGCAATCGCAGACCCCGTTGTGGGCCTATGAGCGCGACATCCAGGATTCAACCCAGGACGGCCCCACCGAGGGCTCGCGCATCGCGCGCCGCGCCTACCTGCGCACCGACTACAACGACGACTACCTGGACCCGGGCGCCGCTACCTGCGAGGCATTGGCCGGGCAGAACCAGGGCAGCACCTACCGCGCCTTCCGCCCGAAGTACGGCTACTACTGTGGCAGCGACGCGTCGATCGGCTACGGCACCATCCTCAGCAAGCGCCGCGGCGCCAATGGCTATGCGTCGCTGAGCTACGACTTCGACAACGGCCAGCAGTGGTTCGCCGACGTGCAGCTGGGTTACCACACGATGTCGCTGATGCGCGACGTCACCAAGTGGGGCCGGATGGATGCCAACGGTGACGAGTCGGGCTACTTCAACAACCAGGCCACCGGCGAAATCGAATTCTGGCAGCGCCAGTTCTCGCCCGAGGAAATGGGCGGCCTGCGCAATGCGATG
Organism: Stenotrophomonas maltophilia; assembly: GCF_001274595.1. Taxonomy (GTDB): domain Bacteria; phylum Pseudomonadota; class Gammaproteobacteria; order Xanthomonadales; family Xanthomonadaceae; genus Stenotrophomonas; species Stenotrophomonas forensis. The sequence continues at coordinate 871,986 of NZ_CP011010.1, read as the reverse complement.
GTGCGCAGCACGCAGAAGACCTTCAGCGTGACCACCGGCTTCAAGGGCAACCTGGCCGGCAACTGGGACTACGAGGCGGCGCTGAGCCACTCCCAGTACCAGTCGCGGATCAGCTGGGCGCAGATCATCGCATCCAAGGCCAATGACCTGTTCCTCGGCCCGCAACTGGGGGTGGACGATGACGGCTTCCCGATCTACAACGCCGACCCGTCGCGCCTGTATCGGCCGCTGACCCGCGCCGAGTACGATTCGATTGCCGCACGCACCACGTACTCGCCGAAGTCGCGCACCGAGACGGCCGCGCTCACCGTAACCAACTCGGCACTGTTCGGCCTGCCGGGCGGCGATGCCGGCTTTGCCGCGACCGTGGAAGTGGGCCAGCAGGCCTACGCGCTGAATCCCGATCCGCTGGCCACCCAGTACTACTACTACAGCTGGAAGGACTCGGACGGCCAGGGCTCGCGCAACCGCTGGGCCACGGCGGCCGAGCTGCGCATGCCGCTGCACGACACGGTCAACCTGAGCGTGGCCGGTCGCTACGACCAGTACCGCTATTCGGGCCACACCATCGGCAAGGCGACCTGGAGCGGCGGCCTGGAATGGCGCCCGATCGATACCCTGCTGGTGCGTGGTTCGTATGGCACCGCGTTCCGTGCACCGGACCTGCACTACGTGTTCGCCGGCCCGGGCAACGACGAGACCAGCGCCGAAGACCTGTACAGCTGCCGCCTTGAGGGCGCCAGCGACTGTTCGGATTACGAGCGCAACCTGATCCGCAGCCGCACCGGCAACCGCCAGCTCGACCCGGAAACCAGCACCTCGTGGAGCGCCGGCTTCGTCTGGTCGCCGGCAATCGGCCTGGACCTGTCGGTGGACTGGTTCGACATCGACATGCGCAAGCAGGTGCAGGACATGGACGTGCGCACGATCCTGGCCAGCGAGGCGAACTGCCGCCTGGGCAGCGCCGACATCAACTCGCCGACCTGCCTGGACGCGCTCGACCGCATCACCCGTACCAGCGACGGCCGCCTGTATGGCGTGCGCGTGGCGCCGATCAACGTCGCCCGCGAGTCCACCTCCGGCATCGACGTGGGCCTGCGCTACCGCCTGCAGACCGGGATCGGCGACTTCATCCTCAACGGCACCCACACCTGGGTGAAGAAGCACGATTTCCAGCGCTATCCGGGCGACCCGACCCTGGACCAGTTCGCGGTCAACAGCGGCTTCGACATCCCGCGCACCAAGACCAGCCTGAGCGTTACCTGGGAGAAGGACGCCTGGTCGGCCACGGTCTACGGCTCGCGCCTGGGCAAGCTGCCGACCTCGGACAACTACGACCAGGTGTTCAAGTGGGACAGCGGTGACAGCCCGTACGTGAAGGCAACCTACCGCTACAACGCGTCGCTGCAGTACCGCTTCGACGACCATTCGCGCCTGTCGCTGTCGGTGGTCAACGTGTTCAACAAGATGCCGCCGAAGGACGCCACGTACACCGCGTACCCGTACTACGACGTGTCCTGGTTCGACAGCGTCGGCCGCACGATCAATCTGCAGTACACCCACAAGTTCGGCGGCAGCGCGCTGTAAGCGCGGGCTGTACTGGATGCAGGAAGGACGGAGGCGCAAGCCTCCGTCTTTTTTTACAGAGTCGCCTCAGGCCCCGACTGCGCCGGCGCTGCAAAGCGCCAGAAAACGCGCACCACGCCCAGCATCTGCCCATGCAACTCGTCATACCGGGCGATGACCTCCGGCGGGAACGATACTCTGCCGCTTGCATCCAGCGGAACCGGCTCCCCCAGCGCGCGGGCCAGGTCGATGTAGAAGTGCGACATATCCCCGTACGGGCGCTTGCTGTCCATGAGCATCACCGCCCGCCCCAGCACCCGGGTGTTCATGCTTCGCAGCAGCAAAAGATGCTCCGATGTCACGGTGATCGCTTCGCCGCCGCCGGAGCCACCTGCGGCCTCGGCCAGCACATAGCTGCCGGGCTCAAGCATGCCCTCCAGCATGAAACTGGATGCGATCCGGGCGAGCCGTTCGGCAAAGGCCCTTTCCTCGTTGGCGCCTCGCCCAGATGACCCAGGGCAGATGCGAGCCAATGCTGCGTAGGCGATCAGCGCTTCCTCATCTGCAGCATCGACGGCGTCCAGGTAGATACCCTGGCTCTCGCTGAAGTCCGCTTCGGGCCGCAGCCATTTGCGCATTGCACTCAGCATGATGACCTCACTGCACTCTAGTGCTGCCGCGCTTCCTCCGACCTTCTCGGATCGCGCGACCATGGATCGATATCCATAAGCCAGAAGGAGGCCGACGAGAAGGATCGCAACTACCCACCAGTACGCTCGGGGTGCCATGGAGATTCTCCGGATAGCGCGCAGGCATGACATCGCGCGCCCGTATGAGTGGAAGGGTCAGCCGATAGTCTGAAGCAACACCATCCAGTGCTACATGCAATGAATCCGAAATTGATGGCTGCCATGGCATGTGGGTTTTCCACACCACGCGTGGAAAGCGATGGGAACTTGGTGTGGACAAGTGGCCGCGAGGCTTGCAGTGCAGGCGTTTCCACACGTGGTGATTTTTTATCCATCACCGTGATTGTTTTCCACACGGGACGTGGAGAGCGATGGGAACTTGATGTGGACAAGTGGGTGCGAGCATTGCGCCGCAGGTGTTTTGAGGCGCGGTGAATTTTTGTCCACGATTCGACCGCACTGATCGGGGTCGGAGCTCTTTCCTGCGGAAAGGGATCCGACCCCACGGTTTTCCACATTGGGCGTGGAAAGCGGTGGGGGTTTGGTGTGGACAAGTGCGTGCGAGCCTTGCACCGCAGCCGTTCCGGAGCATGGTCAATTTTTGTCCACGCCCGAAACCGATACCGGAAACGCAAACGCCCCGCACAAGGCGGGGCGTCCGGCGTCGATCCGATGCCGCTGGATCAGACGTTGAAGCGGAAGTGCAGCACGTCGCCTTCCTGCACGCGGTATTCCTTGCCTTCCAGGCGCAGGCGACCGGCTTCCTTGGCGCCAGCTTCGCCCTTGTACTTGATGAAGTCGTCATACGCGATGGTTTCAGCGCGGATGAAGCCCTTCTCGAAGTCGGTATGGATGACCGCGGCGGCCTGCGGGGCGGTGGCGCCCTTGCGCACGGTCCACGCGCGGACTTCCTTCACGCCGGCAGTGAAGTAGGTCTGCAGGCCGAGCAGGCTGTAGGCCGCGTTGATCACGCGGTTCAGGCCCGGCTCGCTCAGGCCGAGGTCGGCCAGGAAGGTGTCGCGGTCTTCGTCGTCGAGCTGGGACAACTCCTCTTCGATCGCCGCCGACACCGGCACCACCTGCGCGCCTTCGGCGGCAGCGTGGGCGCGCACGGCGTCCAGGTGCGGATTGTTCTCGAAACCATCTTCCAGCACGTTGGCGATGTACATCACCGGCTTCAGGGTCAGCAGGAACAGGTCACGGACCAGCGCCTTCTCTTCCTCGTCCAGGCCGACCGAACGGCCGGACTTGCCGTCGGACAGCGCGGCCTGCAGCTTGGCCAGCACCGGCTTGCGTGCCGCCGCTTCCTTGTCGCCACCCTTGGCGGCGCGCTCGGCGCGGTTCAGCGCCTTCTCGACGCTGTCCAGGTCGGCCAGGGCCAGTTCGGTATCGATGGTTTCGATGTCCGAGATCGGGTCGACCTTGTTGTTGACGTGGATGACGTCGGCGTTCTCGAAGCAGCGCACCACGTGGGTGATCGCATCGACTTCGCGGATATGGGCGAGGAACTTGTTGCCCAGGCCTTCACCGCTGGCGGCACCGGCCACCAGGCCGGCGATGTCGACGAACTCGACCGCGGTCGGAATGACCTTCTGCGGGTTGATGATCGCCGCCAGTTCGTTCAGGCGCGGGTCCGGCACCGGCACGATGCCGACGTTCGGTTCGATGGTGCAGAACGGGAAGTTCGCCGCGGCGATGCCCGCCTTGGTCAGCGCGTTGAACAGGGTCGACTTGCCGACGTTGGGCAGGCCGACGATGCCGCATTTGATACCCATGGGTGACAGCTCTCTGGGGTGAAAGTGATTGGGAAAGCAGCGGCATGGGTGCTGCTTTTCCAATCATTCTCCGTACCGACCAACGGTCGGTACCTACCGGCCGCCTGTTTCCGTACCAACCAACGGTCGGTACCTACCGTTTATTTCGGGGTGTGCAGCCGCTTCATCGCTTCGCTGAAATCACCCTGTACCGCCAGCGGCATCACGTCGATGGCATCGTCGATGGCGCGTGCGATCAGCACGTCATCGTCCTTGGACGGGCGTCCCAGCACCCAACCCACCACGCGGTCCTTGTGCCCGGGATGGCCGATGCCCACGCGCAGGCGATGGAACTTGCCGTGGCCGAGCAGGCGGATGGTGTCGCGCAGGCCGTTCTGGCCACCGTGGCCGCCGTCGAACTTCAGCCGCGCCACGCCGGGCGCCAGGTCCAGTTCGTCGTGGGCCAGCAGGGTTTCTTCCGGCTCGATCTTCCAGAACCGCTGGGCGGCGGTGACCGACTTGCCACTGAGGTTCATGAAGGTGGCGGGCTTGAGCAGCCACACCGTCTGCCCGGCGATCTCGACCTTGGCGGTCTCACCGAACAGCTTGCTGTCCACATTCCATCGCGCACCGGCCTTTTCAGCCAGGGCCTCAACGAAATGAAACCCGGCATTGTGCCGGGTCCGGGCGTGTTCCGATCCGGGGTTGCCCAGACCGACGATCAGTCGCAGTCCTGCCATGGTTCCTTCCAGAACGGTGCCTGCCCGAAGGCAGGCACCGTCACTGCATTACTCGGCAGCCGGAGCTTCAGCGTCGGCAGCGTCTTCCTTGCCGTGCTTGGCGGTGACGATCGCGTCGTCGTGGTCCTTGCCCAGCGCCAGGGCCGGGATTTCCACGCCCTTCGGCAGCTTGATGTTGGACAGGTACACCACGTCGCCAGCGGCCAGGTCAGCCAGGTCGACTTCGATCGACTCCGGCAGGTCCTTCGGCAGGCAGCTGATGGTCACTTCCTTCAGTTCGTGGGTGACCACGACGTCGGCAGCCTTGCCGGCCGGCGAGGTGTCTTCGTTGATGAAGTGCAGCGGGACCGAAGCGGTCAGGGCTTCGTTCTCGTTCACGCGCTGGAAGTCCAGGTGCATGATCAGCTGCTTGTACGGGTGGCGCTGCATGTCACGCAGCAGGACCTTCTGCACCTGGCCGTCCAGGTTCAGGTCCAGGATCGAGGCATAGAACCACTCGTTCTGCTGGGCCAGCCAGATTTCGTTGTGGTCCAGGCTGATGGCGACCGGCTCGGCGTTGCCGCCGTACACGATGGCCGGGATCACACCGGCGTGACGCAGGCGGCGGCTCGCACCCTTACGCTGCAGTTCACGCTTGGTGACCTTGATTTCATGGGTCTTCGACATTTTCGACTACTCAGGTTGTTGCCTTGCCTTGCGGCGTGGCGGTTGAAGATGCTTCCGCGACCAGAAGCATCCGGGACATGCCCCCACCGTTGCCGGCAGGGGCGAAAAACTCAATCGACGTACAGCGAGCTGACCGACTCGCCGAAGGCGATGCGGCGCATCGTTTCGGCCAGCATTTCCGCCACGCTCAGCTGGCGGATCTTGCTGCACACCCGCGCGGCGTCCTTCAGCGGGATGGTGTCGGTCACCACCAGCTCGTCGAGCTGGGAATTGGTGATGTTGTCCACCGCCGGGCCGGACAGCACCGCGTGGGTGCAGTAGGCGGCGACCTTGAGCGCACCGCGCGCCTTGAGGGCAGCGGCAGCGGCGCACAGGGTGCCGGCGGTATCGACGATGTCATCGACCATCACGCAGGTCTTGCCTTCGACGTCACCGATGATGTTCATCACGGTGGAGACGTTGGCGCGCGGACGGCGCTTGTCGATGATCGCCAGGTCGGCGTCATCCAGGCGCTTGGCCACCGCACGGGCGCGGACCACGCCGCCCACGTCCGGCGAGACGACGATCAGGTTCTCGGTGCCGTAGGCGCGCCAGATGTCGGCCAGCAGCAGCGGAGAGGCGTACACGTTGTCGACCGGAATATCGAAGAAACCCTGGATCTGGTCGGCGTGCAGGTCGACGGTCAGCACGCGATCAGCGCCAGCGGTGCTGAACATCTTGGCCGCCAGCTTGGCGGTGATCGGCACGCGCGAGGAACGCATGCGGCGATCCTGGCGCGAGTAGCCGAAGTACGGCACCACGGCGGTCACGCTGGCCACCGATGCGCGCTTGAGCGCGTCGATCAGCACCAGCAGTTCCATCAGGTTTTCCGCGCTCGGCGCGCAGGTCGGCTGGATCACGAACACGTCCTGCTTGCGGACGTTCTCTTCGATCTCCACCTGCACTTCACCATCGGAGAAGTGCGAGACCAGCGCCTTGCCCGGGCGAACCCCCAGTTCCTTGCAGATGTTCTGCGCCAGACGTTTGTTGGCGTTGCCGGAAAAGACCAGCAGGTTCGGGGACTCTTGCATCATGATTGTCTCGGGCGGGGACGAGTGGCGGGGATCCGGAGTCGGCAAGGACCCTCATGGACCCTTGCTGCTGACAACACCGCGGTTGTTTCCACGTCCCGCGCAGGCGATGCGCTGGAAGGCGCGGACACAGCCGCTATTGGCAGGGGCGGTAGGATTCGAACCTACGAATGCCAGGATCAAAACCTGGTGCCTTGGGCCTCTTGGCGACGCCCCTGCATTGATAAATCAGTGTTGCTCGAGTGCATCCAGCAGTGGCGAACGCGCAACGCCCGCTGCCACCCTTGCCCGCAACTCCTTCGGCAACTTCGACCGTCCCTGCTCTGCGGCAGCCTGCGATGCGAACTCGACGAAACAACCACTTCCCGAACCGGTCAGCCGCGCGGAGCCGATGCCGCTCAACGCTGCGAGCGCGGCCTCGACGGCAGGCTCACGGCGGCGCAGCACCGGTTCGAACGCGTTCCCGACCAGGGTCCCGGAAGCGAAGTCCTCTATTTTCGCCACTGGGCTGTCGCGCGTCAAATCCGGGTCTGCGAACAGGGCCGGCGTGGGAACATGAACGCCCGGCTCGACCACCACATACCAGGCCGGCGCCAGCGTGATCGGCTGCAGCCGCTCCCCCACCCCTTCGGCCCAGGCATTGCGGCCACGCACGAATACCGGCACGTCAGCCCCCAGGCGCAGGCCCAGCGCGGCCAGCGCGTCTTCGTCCAGGCCGGCCTGCCAGAGCCGGTTCAACACGACCAGTACGGTGGCCGCATCCGACGAGCCACCGCCGAAACCGCCACCGGCGGAAACATGCTTTTCGACGATGATGTCCGCGCCTTGCGCGACATTCGCCGCATCTTTCAGCAACCTGGCGGCACGCACCGCCAGGTCATCGGCCTCGGCCACGCCCGCCAGGCCGCCGCCCTGCCGACGCACCTGGCCGTCTTCACGCAGGCGCAGGCCAATGCGGTCCCCCCAGTCCAGCAGGCGGAACACGGTCTGCAGCTCGTGGTAGCCATCAGCCCGGCGGCCGGTGATGTGCAGGAACAGGTTCAGCTTGGCCGGGGCTGGCCACCAGGACCAGCCCGCGTCGTCGGCTGCACCATTCATGGTGCGCCCTGTCCCCACTGGTCCACCAGCAGGCGCACCTTGGCGTCGCCATTGCCGGCCTCGATCCGGCGCGGCAGCGCCGGGCGTCCGCCCTCGGCCGGGTACCAGTCCAGGTACTGCACCTGCCAGCCCATCTGCTGCATGCGGCGCGGCCGGCCTTCACCGTCACGCTCGACCTTCTCCGGACCGGCGGCATCGCCGGCCACCAGGCCACGGATCCAGTCCGGCAACTGGTTGACCGGGATGTCCCAGCCGGTCGCTTCCAGCAGCAGCTGCTGGGCGTCCTCGCCATCACGCGGCCCCCCGGCCAGTCCTTCCAGGCGGCCAGCCTCGGAATGGGTATCGCCGGTCAGCTTCCAGCTCTGCCGGGTCACCGGTGCGCTCAGCTCGACCACGTAGCGGCGCCCGTCCTGCTTCCAGTCGATGCGGCCACTGCCACCGTCCTTGCCCTTGCTGACCGCGACCCGGCCCTGGAAGGCCCAGTCCGGCTGTGCCTGCAGCGTCGCCACGCGCGCGGTCTCGGCCTGCGCCGCTTCGGCTGACACCGTCTCGACCACGGCCGGGGCCGGCGTCTTCTGCGTACCCACCGTCGTGCACGCGCTGACCGCCAGGCTCACGGCCGCCAACAGCAGCGACCGGATAAGGGAAACACTCATGGATTGAATTTCTCGCGGGCGCGCAGCAGCGCGCGGTTCTCGGGATCGAGCTTGGCCGCTTCCTCGAAGAAGTGGCGGGCCTCGTCATGCTTGCCCAGCACCCACAGCACCTCACCGACATGAGCGGCGATCTCCGGGTCCTTGGCCAGGGTCCAGGCACGGCGCAGCTGCACCAGGGCCTCTTCCTTGCGGCCCAGGCGATACAGCACCCAGCCGTAGCTGTCGACGATGGCCGCGTTGTCCGGCTCGGCCACGCGGGCACGGTCGATCAGCTCCAGCGCCTCCTGCAGACGGCCGGTACGGTCGGCCAGGGTGTAGCCCAGCGCGTTCAGTGCCGGCACGTTCTCGGGATCGGTCACCAGGATCTTGCGCAGGTCGGCCTCGGCACGCGGGATGTCGTCGCGGCGCTCCCAGGTGAGCGCACGGGCGTACAGCAGCCCGTTGTCATCCGGGTAGGCGGCCAGGCCGCGGGCCAGCGCATCCAGCTCGCCGGCGCTGTCGTCGGCGCGCTGGCGCAGCTCGGCCTCCAGCAGGTAGGCATCGCGGCGCACATCGTCGTCGACCACGGCGTCGGACTGGATGGCATGCACTTCATCCAGCGCCAGCGGCAGGCGCCCGGCCAACGCCTGCGCATTGGCCGCACGCAGGCGCGCCTCGCTCAGCTCATCGCCACCGGGCACGCTGTGATACCACTGCACCGCCTCGGGATAGCGCTTCAGGTACTCGGCGATCTTGCCCAGCAGCAGGCGCTGCGCCGGGTCCGGCTTCGCCGCCTGCCGCGACAGTTCGTTGTACAGGTTGGACAGCGCGGCCTTGTCACCCTGCTTGGCCAGCAGCGAGGCGCGCATGCCCCAGGTCTGCACGTCTTGCGGGCCGAACGCCAGCACGCGCTCGGCCGCGGACGGCTGGCCGAGGCTGTCGTAGGCGATGGCCACCGCGTTGCGCAGTTCCGGGTCCTGGCGGGTCTTCGGCTCGACGTCGTGCAGCAGCGACAACGCCTTGTCGGTCTCGCCGGCCTGCTGCAGCTGGCTGGCGCGCAGCAGCGCCACGCGCGGCTCCTCGGGGAACCGCTTGACCACTTCGTCGATCATGCGCCGCGCCAGCTCGGGCTTGTCCATGCGCAGGGCCAGGCGGCCAAATTCCTGCCAGGCCTCGATCTTCGGCGGAATGGCGTTGGCATCGACCAGCTCCCCCAGCACCTGCGCCGGCACCGCCGGATCGCGGCCACCGCCGATCAGCGCGGCCAGGGCGAACTTCCAGCCACGTTCATCAGGGTCGGCCAGCAGGGCCTGCAACTCGGCGCGGGCGGCCTTCACATCGCCCTGGCGCATGGCCAGCGCACCGGCGGCACTGCGCATGGTCAGCGAGCTGGGCGCGCGCTGCTGCCACAGGGCCAGGCCCTTGGCGGCGCTGGCATCGTCGTTGGCGAGCATGGAAATGCGGGTGGCACGCTCGGCCAGGCCGGCATCGCCGTCGGTCTGCTGGGCCGCCTGCAGGTACCCGCGTGCGGCCTCGGCCAGCTTGCCGGCCTGCAGCGCGAACTCACCGGCCATCACCGGTTCCAGCGCCAGTTCCTCAGTGGCCGCGGCCCGTACGGGGGCCTTGGCCGGCACCGCCGCCAGGGCCTGGCCGCAGGCCAGGGACAGCAGCAGAACACTGGGGATGCGAATCAATGCGGGCATCGTCGGCATCGGGGCCTTAAAATGTCGTCCAATGGCCAGCAGCTTATCGCAAGCAACTGAACAATGACCCTGTGGGTGCTCGGACTGAATCACCAGACCGCACCGGTAGAGCTGCGCGAGCGCGCGGCCTTCGCCGGTGAGGCGTTGCCGCGCGCGCTCGGTTCGCTGCGCGATACCCCGCAGATCGCCGAGGCAGTGCTGCTGTCCACCTGCAACCGCACCGAGCTGTACGCCGTGGCCGATTCGGCGCAGGCGCTGGACCAGTGGCTGCATGCCCAGGCCGGCGACCTGCAGGGTTACCTGTACCAGCATGCCGACGCCGATGCGGTGCGCCACCTGTTCCGGGTTGCCACCGGGCTGGATTCGATGGTGCTGGGCGAACCACAGATCCTGGGCCAGGTGAAGGATGCCTGGTCGACCGCGCGTGATCACGGCCTGCTCGGCCAGCGCCTGGACCGCCTGTTCCAGCAGACCTTCTCGGTGGCCAAGCGCGCCCGCACCGATACCCAGGTCGGCGCCAATCCCGTCTCGGTGGCGTCGGCTGCGGTGCGCCTGGCACAGAACGCGTTCGCGCGCCTGGACGATTCCACCGTGCTGCTGGTCGGTGCCGGCGAGACCATCGAACTGGCCGCGCGGCACCTGAGTGAAGGCAAGGTACGGCGGCTGCTGATCGCCAACCGCACCCTCGCCCACGCGCAGGAACTGGCCACCCGCCATGGCGGGGTGGCCCTGCCGCTGACCGAACTGGACCGCCATCTGGGCGAGGCCGATGTGGTGTTCTCGGCCACCGCCGCACGCGAACCGGTGATCCATCGCGAGATGGTGGCCAAGGCCCTGCGCGCGCGCCGGCACAAGCCGATGCTGCTGTTCGACCTGGCCGTGCCGCGCGACATCGAGGCCGAGGTCGGCACGCTCAATGACGCCTTCCTCTACACCGTCGACGACCTCGAACGCGCGGTGGAAGACAACCGCCGTGGCCGCCGCGAGGCGGCCGCCGAGGCCGAAGCCATCATCGACCTGCAGGTATCGCGCTTCATCGAGACCCAGCAGGCCAGCGCCCACCAGGCACCGCTGCGGCAGCTGCGCGCATTCGGCGAGGCCACCCGCACCGAGCTGCTGGAGCGCGCCCGCCAGCAGCTGGCCAACGGCAAGCCGGCCGACGAAGTACTGGAACTGCTGGCCCACGGCCTGACCAACCGCTTGCTGCATCCACCGACCGCTGCCCTGCGCGCCGCCGCGCTGAGCGGCGATGCCGACCTGACCCGCGCCGCCGAGCGCCTGTTCCCGGCCACGCCGGGTTACCGCCACCCACCCGTGAGACCCGATGACGCCGACCCTGCGCCGTAAGCTGGAAGCGCTGGCCGAGCGCCGCGAAGAACTGGAACGCCTGCTCGCCGAACCCGATGTGGTCGCCGACAACACCCGTTTCCGCGACCTTTCGCGCGAATTCGCCCAACTTGAACCGGTCGCTGCCGCACTCGCCGATGAGGCCCGCGCCAAGGCCGACCTGGCCGCCGCCGAAGGCATGCGCGCCGACCCCGACCTGCGCGAGCTGGCCGACGAGGAAATCGCCGCCGCGCAGACGCGCCTGCAGCAACTGGAACAGGAGCTGGCGCTGCTGCTGGTACCGCGCGACCCGCGCGACGAAGGCAACCTGTTCCTGGAAGTGCGCGCTGGCACCGGCGGCGACGAAGCGGCGATCTTTGCCGGCGACCTGTTCCGCATGTACGCCCGCTACTCCGAGCGCCAGGGCTGGAAGGTCGAGATTGAATCGGACAACCCGGGTGAACACGGCGGCTACAAGGAAGTGGTGGCGCGCGTGGTCGGCCGTGGTGCGTTCTCGCGCCTGAAATTCGAATCGGGCACGCACCGCGTGCAGCGCGTACCGGCCACCGAATCGCAGGGCCGCATCCACACCTCGGCCGCCACCGTGGCGATCATTCCCGAGGCCGACGAAGTCGATGACATCGTCATCAACCCGGCCGACCTGAAGGTGGACACCTTCCGCTCCTCCGGTGCCGGTGGCCAGCACGTCAACAAGACCGAATCGGCCATCCGCATCACCCACGTGCCGACCGGCGTGGTGGTGGAATGCCAGACCGAACGCAGCCAGCACGCCAACCGCGACAAGGCGATGAAGCGCCTGAAGGCGCAGCTGCTCGACGCCGAACGCCAGCGCCAGGACGCGGCGCAGGCCGAGTCGCGGCGCCTGCAGGTCGGCAGTGGTGACCGCAGCCAGCGCATCCGTACCTACAACTTCCCGCAGGGGCGGATCACCGACCACCGCGTGGAAGGCCTGACCCTGTACGACCTGCCCAACATCCTGGCCGGCGACCTCGACCCGCTGCTGCAGCGGCTCAGCCACGAACACCAGGTCGACGCCCTGGCCCAGCTGTCGGCGGGCTGAGTCGCATGTCCGCCTGGCAGCAGCGGCAGCACCTGCAACAGGCGATCGCGCGCCAGCCCAGCGATTTCGTCGCCTGGGTGATGCTGGCCGACCTGGAACTGGAAGCCGGCGACATCGCCGCCGGCGAGCAGGCCGCACGACGCGCGCTGCAGCTGCGCCCGAACCATCCCGAAGCGCTGGCGCGCCTGGGTCGCGTGGCATGGATGGCCGGCGCGCATGCCGACGCCGCGACGCTGCTTGGCCAGGCTGCCGCTCTGGCACCGCAGCACCCGGGCATCGCGCTGTGGCTGGGCCACGCGCTGGAAGATGCCGATGATGCCGAAGGCGCGGCGGCGGCGTATCGACGCGCGCACGCACTGATGCCGTCCGAGCCGTACATCGCCGCACAACGCCTGGCCTGGCAGCGTCGCCTGTGTGACTGGCAGGACGTGGACGCAATGGCCGCGCAGGTGCGCAGTGCACTTGCCTCCGGACAAGGCGTGGTCGAACCGTTCGCCTTCCTCAGCGAAGACGCTTCCGCCGCCGAGCAGCTGGCCTGTGCGCGCGCGCGTGCATCCGCCGTAGCCGCTTCGGTGCGACCGCTGCCACCGGTAACGGTGCGTACCCAGGGCCCGCTGCGGGTTGGTTTCCTCTCCAACGGATTCGGCGCCCATCCCACCGGGCTGCTGACCGTGGCCCTGTTCGAGCAGCTGCGCGACGACCCTGCGCTGCAGCTGCATCTGTTCGCGCTGAACCGCGACGATGGCAGCCGTATCCGCCAACGACTGCAGGTGGCGACGCAACTGCACGACGTGGCCGGCCTGCGTCATGCCGACACGGCCACCCGCATCCGCGGGCAGGGCATCGACCTGTTGTTCGACCTGCGCGGCTGGGGTGGTGGCGGCACGCCGGAGGTGCTGGCCATGCGCCCTGCCCCGCTGCAGCTGAACTGGCTGGCCTATCCAGGCACGTCCGGAGCGCCGTGGATGGATGCAGTGATCGGTGATGACTTCACCCTTCCGCCATCACTGCAACCGCACTACAGCGAACGCGTGCTGCGCCTGCCCCGCGCCTTCCAGCCTTCGGACAACACCCGTGTGCTGGAGTCCGCACCGACGCGTGCCGAGTGCGGCCTGCCCGAACGCGGCGTGGTGTTCTGCTGCTTCAACAACAGCTACAAGCTCAACCCGCGCAGCATGGGCCGCGCCTTCGCCGTACTGCAGGCGGTGCCTGGCAGCGTGCTGTGGCTGCTGTGCGGCCCGGGCCAGGCCGATGCACGGCTGCGGGCGGCTGCGCAGAACGCGGGCCTGGACCCGGCACGCCTGGTGTTCATGGCCAAGTTGCCGCATCCGCAGTACCTGGCCCGCTATCAGCTGGCCGATCTGTTCCTCGACACGCATCCGTACAACGCCCACACCACCGCCTCCGATGCGCTCTGGGCCGGCTGCCCGGTGCTGACCTGCCCCGGCGACACCTTCGCCGCGCGGGTGGCCGGCAGCCTCAACCATCACCTCGGCCTGGCCCGGATGAACGTCGCCGATGATGCAGCGTTCATCGCCACCGCCAGTGCGTTGGGCAACGACCCGGCGGCGCTGGCCGCGCTGCGCGCCGAGCTGGCGCAGGCACGCGAACACAGCGGCCTGTTCGACATGGCCGGCTTCGCCCGCGACCTGTCAGCGCTGCTGCAGAGGCTGGCCGGTGAGCACGGCTGGCGCGGCGTCGACAGAACCTGAGCACCACCTGCGCTACGCTCGGGCTTCCTTCCCGCGTGGTGTGACGATGGCAAAGCTCAAGCGCAAGGAGTACGACGAACTGCTGCTGCCGCTGCAGCTGGAACTGACCGCGATGGCGCGCTGGGTGCAGCACAGTGGCCAACGCCTGCTGGTGCTGTTCGAAGGCAGGGATACGGCGGGCAAGGGTGGCGCGATCCAGGCCATCAGCCAGCATCTCAACCCCCGCCAGTGCCGGGTGGTGGCCTTGCCCAAGCCCACCGACCGTGAGGCCACGCAGTGGTATTTCCAACGCTATGCATCGCACCTTCCCGCCGCCGGCGAGATCGTGCTGATGGACCGCAGCTGGTACAACCGCGCCGGCGTCGAGCGGGTGATGGGGTACTGCAGCGAGACCGAGTACCAGCAGTTCCTGCGCCAGGCGCCGGTGTTTGAACAGCTGCTGGTGGACGACGGCATCCTGTTGTTCAAGTACTGGCTGTGCGTGGACCAGGAGCAGCAGGAAAAGCGCTTTGCCGAGCGCCACATCGATCCACTGAAGGGCTGGAAGCTGTCGCCGGTCGACCTGAAGTCACGCAGCAAGTACAGCGCCTACACCGAAGCGCGCGAGGCGATGCTGCGCGCCACCCATCGCGAAGGCGCGCCGTGGACGCTGGTGGATTTCAACGACCAGCGGCTGGGCCGGCTGACCCTGGTGCGCAACCTGCTGGACCGGTTGCCGGACACGCGGGTGGATGCGCCGTTGCCGGAACTGCCGAAGCTGAAGGGCAAGCTGCATCGCGAGCACTACGATGTGCTGAAGCCGATCGAGGATTTCCCGGTCGAGGAATAGGGTTTGTTCGGCAGGGCTGCGCCCTGCACCTGCAGAAGCCTTCAAGCAACGGCCGAAGCAACAGCAGAAGCAGGCATTACGTGGGATGGCGGGGCGGTGCCGGAGTGCGGGGACGCCGTGAACCCATCCCTGGGGGCTTGGCCGCGGCATCCATGCCGCGGACACCCCGCACTCCGACACCGCCCCACCTCTGACAGATTTCTGCGATCTGATGGATCCACTCTGTGTGTGGATGAATCCCAATCAAAATCGAATATTTCGATATCTGTGAGATCTGAGCCGAGCATGGCTCGGCTCTACAGAAGAGCGGGCAGATCGCCGAGATCTGTCGAAGGCGGGGTGGGTCCGGTTGCGGGAGTGTCCGCGGCATGGATGCCGCGGCCAAGCCCCCATGGATGGGTTTACGGCGTCTCCCGCAACCGGACCCACCCCGCCATCCCACGGAATGCGCGCTTTTGACGTTGACGTTGACGTTGATCCAGCGGGTGCAGGGCTGCGGGCCCTGCCGGCCCACCCGCTACTTGGAAGCGGCGATCTGCTTTTCGATGTCGGCGGCGGTCACCGGGCCAAGGAAGCTGTGCGCCAGCTTGCCCTGCGGATCCAGCAGATGCGTCAGCGGCAGCCCACGCGGGGTGGCGAAATCGGCCGGCGGATCGAACGGATCCACGATCACGATCGGGTAGGTCACCGGATGCTTGGTCAGGAACGCCTGCATCTCGGGCGCCTCGATGTCCTCATAGGCCAGACCGACCACCTCGATGTTGCTGCGCATCGCATGCAGCGCCGACAGCTCCGGCATCTCCTTGCGGCACGGCGCGCACCAGGTCGCCCAGAAATTCACCACCACCCACTTGCCACGATGCGCGGCCAGGTCGTACTCGCTGCCATCCACCGCCTTCATCTTCAGCGCCGGGAACTCGGCGGTGGTGCGTTCGGCCGGGGTCTCCTCGACCGGTGCAGGCGTGCTCGGTGTCGGTGCCTGCGCCGGCGGCTGGCTGCTGGCCGGGGCCGGTTCCTGCGCCGGCTTGCAGGCGGCAAGGGCCAGCGCCAGGGCCAGTGGGAGCAGCAGCAACGGGGTCTTGCGGGTCATGGCGTGTCTCCAGAATCAGTATAGATATCGCTGACCTTGCGCTTGAGGCGTTCGCGCAGGGGCAGTCGCAGGTCGTCCAGTGCCGCCAGGGCGGCCCGGCCCAGGCTGTCGTCGCGGTACGGCAGGTGCTGCTCGGCTACCGGGATGCGCAGCTGGGTGCATTCGTACAGATCGGCCAGGCTGACCTGGTCCAGGTCGCGCGACAGCAGCCACTCGCCTTGCTCGTCGCGGCGCAGCAGGCCGATCTCCTGCAGGTTGCAGGCCAGGTCATGCAGCAGGGAGTCCGTCAGCATCGGCTCCAGCCGCAGGATTTCATCATCGGCCAGGCCCCTGCCCTTCAAGCGTGCATGGTGGAAGCGGCCGAGCAGGCGCAGCAGGCCGTAGAACTCGTAACCCTGCGGCAGCCGCAGCTCCACCGGCTGGTAGCGGAAGGCGGCCATCGACGAGGACAACGACGCGCCCAGCAGCACGGCCACCCAGCACAGGTAGATCCACAGCAGCAGGATCGGCACGAAGGCGACCGTGCCATACAGCTTCTGGTAGGACTGGAAGCTGCCCAGGTAGGCGCCGATGCCCCACTTCACCAGTTCCAGGATCACCGCGGCCAGGATCGCGCCGGGCACCGCGTGCCGCCATTTCACGGTGTGGTGCGGCACCACCCGGAACATCAGCGTGATGCACACGAACTCGATCAGGATCGGCGCCAGCCGCAGTGCCAGTTCGGCCAGCCAGCGGCCCTCCTGGGTACCGAACAGCGGCATCGCGAACACCCGCGCCGATACCGCCAGCGAAGCGGCGGCGAGCATCGCGCCCAGGGTCAGCACGGTCCAGTAGACCAGGAAGCGGGTCAGCTTGGGCCGGGTCGAGCCGACCCGCCAGATCTGGTTGAAGGTTTCTTCAACGCTGTTGAGGGTGATCAGCAGCGACACCACCAGCGCGATGAAACCGGCCGCGGTCAGCTGGCCGGCACTGGCCGAGAACTGGCGCAGGTAGCCCTCGGCCGCACGCGCGGCATTGGGTACGAAGTTGGAGAAGACGTAATCGCTGAGCTGATCGCTCCAGCGGTCGAAGACAGGGAAGGCCGAGAGCACGCCGAACACCACGATCGCCAGCGGCACCAGCGCGAACACCGTGGTGTACGCCAGCGCCGCCGCTGCCTGGAACAGGCGGTCGTCGAGGAAGCGATGCCACAGGAAGCGGCCGAAACTGATGGCCCGTGCGCGATCCCGCGCGCGCTCCATCCACAGGTTGAGCGTATCCAAAGGTTCCATCGGCGAAAGGGTACCCGATGCGGAATGCTCGCAGGATAGCCATACTGGTGGCCAGACGACGAGGAGAAGCGGGCACGATGGGCGAGATTCTGGTGCTGTACTACAGCCGGGGCGGTTCGGTGGCACGGCTGGCGCGCCAGATCGCGCGGGGCATCGGCGAGGTGCCGGGGATGACCGCGCGCCTGCGCACGGTACCGCCGGTGGCCGCGGTAACCCAGACCGCGCAGCCGCCGGTACCCGACGATGGCGCCCCCTACGTGAGCGTGCAGGATCTGGTCGAGTGCCAGGGCCTGCTGCTCGGCAGCCCGACCCGATTCGGCAACATGGCCGCGCCGGTGAAGCACTTCCTCGATGGCCTGGGCGCCGAATGGGTCAATGGCACGCTGTCGGGCAAGCCGGCCGGCGTGTTCACTTCCACCGCCTCGATGCATGGCGGCCAGGAGTCGACCCTGCTGTCGATGCAGGTCCCGCTGCTGCACCACGGCTGCCTGATCGTCGGCATCCCGTTCACCGAGCCGGCGCTGAGCCATACCACCAGTGGCGGCACGCCGTATGGTGCAAGCCATGTGGCCGGTGCTGCCGACGACCCGCAACCGACCGACGACGAGGCCGTGCTGGCCCGCGCGCTGGGCCGCCGGGTGGCCGACATCGCGCAGCGGTTGGGCCGATGAGCGCCGCGCCGCGCACGGTCCTGCTGCTGGCCCTGATGGGGCTGGCCGCGCTGTTCGCAGGCTGGTTCATCAATGACAAGCACTGGCTGGCCACCCAGCTGGTGTTCACCGCGCCGCCGCTGGCGCTGGCCGTCGCCCTGCGGCTGGGCTGGCGCAAGGCCGGCTTCTGGGCCTCGGTTCTGGCCCTGGGCTGGTTCAGCCACGGCGTGATGAGTGCCTGGAGCCACCCGGAAACACGCTGGCTGGCGCTGATCGAGATCGCACTGGCCCTGCTGGTGATCTTCAGCGCCAGCCTGCCGGGGCTGCGCGCCCGCTTCGGCAAGCGACGCTGACGCTGCGGCCGCCGGGCCGTATCATCTGTGTTCCTGGCCCCGCGCCGCTGTACCTGTCCTGGTTTCGCGCATGCACATGATGGAAGAGCTCCTGGTCGTCACCACCGGCGGCACGATCGACAAGATCTACTTCGACGACAAGTCGGACTACCAGATCGGAGATCCGCAGATCGGCATGATCCTGCGTGAGCTGGGCGTGACCTTCCGCTTCAACGTGATTCCGATCCTGCGCAAGGACTCGCTGCACATCAATGATGAGGACCGCGAGCTGATCCGCGCCACCATCGCCGCGCAGCCAACCCGCCACGTGCTGGTGACCCACGGTACCGATTCGATGGTGCAGACCGGCAAGGTGCTGGCGACGATCCCGGACAAGACCATCGTGATGACCGGCGCGCTGAGCCCGGCCCGTTTCCGCGGCTCGGATGCGGAGTTCAACATCGGGTGCGCGATCGGTGCGGTGCAGTCGCTGCCGACCGGCGTGTACATCGCGATGAACGGTCGGATCTTTGATCCGCAGCACGTGCGCAAGAACGTGGCGGCGAACCGCTTCGAGTCGGTCTGAGGAACGGCGTGCCGACCAAGGTCGGCACCCACCAAAGCGCTGCCCTTGTAGTGCCGAGCCATGCTCGGCAACCGCGCGCCAGCGCGGCACAGGCATCCCAAGCCGAAGGCCGTGCCGACCAAGGTCGGCACCCACCCGGACAAGAACGCCCCGGCCGGAGCCGGGGCGTGCCCATGGAGAGGGACTTGGGCTTAGTACTGGGCGTTGAGGGTCAGGCCCGAGAAGGTGCTGTACGCCTTGACCCGCACATACCAGGTGCCGGCAGCGGGGCTGTTGATGGTGCAGGTTTCGCTGTTGCCACTCAGGTACGGGCGACAGGTGTAGGTGGTATCGGTCGGGGCACTGCCCTGGCGCACGTAGAGGTCAGCATCACCGCTGCCACCACTGATCGCCACGCGCAGCTGGGTGCTGCCGGCCGGAACCGCGACGGTGTAGTTCAGCTCGGCACCGGTCGCGGCGCCCAGGCCGGTCACCGGCACGTTGTTCTGCAGCACGTTGCCACCCGGGTTCGGCCCACCACCGTTGATGGCCGCAGCAACGGCGGCATCGGCGTCGACGATGCCGGCACCGCAACCACCCGAGCATGCACCCGGCAACGGACGTGCGGTGCTCTTGATGATGCTCTCGACCTGTGCCGGACTCAGCGCGCTCGGCGCCACCGACTGCATCAGTGCAACTACGCCGGCCACGTGCGGCGCCGCCATCGAGGTGCCGTTGTAGGACGCGTAGGTGGCGCTGCCCGGCGTGGTGGTGCCGGTGTTGAGGGTGGACAGGATGCTCTGGCCCGGGCCGGAGATGTCGATGCCGGCACCATAGTTGGAGAAGCTGGCACGCGCACCGGCCGAGGTGGTCGCGGCCACCGCGATCACGTTCGCACAGTTGGCCGGCACCGACGAGGACACGTTGGTGTTGCTGTTGCCAGCGGCGACCACCACCGTGGTGCCACGGCCGACCGCACCGTTGATCGCGTTCTGGTAGGTGGACGAGCAGCTGCCGCCGCCGCCCAGCGAGAGGTTGATGACCTCGGCCGGATTGGCGTTGGCCGGCACGCCGCTGACGGTGCCACCGGAGGCCCAGACGATCGCATCGGCGATATCCGAGGTGTAGCCACCGCACTTGCCGAGCACGCGGACCGGCACGACCTTGGCGTTGAACGCGGTGCCGGCCACGCCGGTGCTGTTGTTGGTCACCGCCGCCACCGTGCCGGCGACGTGGGTGCCGTGCCAGCTGGAGTTGGAGGCTGGAATGCCCGGGCCGCACTCGTTGGCACCGTACCAGTCGCCTTCGTCGTTCGGATTGCTGTCGCGGCCACCGCCATCACGCGCCATCGCCGCATCGCTGATGAAATCGTAGCCCGGCAGGATGTTGGCATTGAGGTCCGGATGGTTGGTGATGCCGGTGTCGATGACCGCCACCACCACGCCGGTGCCGGTCGACTTGTCCCAGGCCGGGCGCACGTTGATCGACGCATTGGAGGTGCCAAAGCCCCACTGCTCGCTGAAACGGGTGTCATTGGGCGTCAGCGTGGCACGCATGATCTGGTCGACTTCGACGTATTCCACGTTCGGATCGGCGGCCAGCTTGCGCATCAGCAGCTCGGATTCGGCCTGGTCGAGCGGACGATCGGTCCTGACCAGGGTCGGGCCGACGGCCAGCTTGCGGACTTCCTGCAGGCCCAGCGCGCGGCCCTGGCTGCTGGCCAGGCCGGCGGCGGCCGTCTTCAGCGAGGAAGCCAGTGCGGTGGTATTGGCCACCGGCGCACTGCCGTCACGGTACTTCACGATGAAGCGCTGGTGCGTCGGCGCGGACTGCAGCCCGCTGAGCTGGACATCACCGGCCAGCGCAGGCGTGGCCAGCAGCAGCGATGACAGAACGGACGCACCAAGGACCACCCACACTCGACGCACACGCGGTTGCGTTACCTGGGACATCGTATTTCCCTTTCTAGTGGTGTGAATGCCGGAATCGGCAGAAGCACCGGCCCGAACCATGGGCTGGCTTGCGTTGGCGAGGTTCGAAGTCCGGCGAGTCAGCGGATCCCCCTTTTGATCCGCCGTGCAGATGACGCTAATGACCAAAACCGGACACCACAAGATTTTCAGCGTCTTTTCAGCAAGATGAAATGTCTGATCTGAGACTTTCCGGGTCGAGGGTTTGTGAAGGTGAAGGAACTTTCGCGCGCCCTGCACAGCCCTGACTGGGGGATGTCATGTCCACGCATGACTTTGCCGACATCGGCGTCCGCTCACCAACGACGACGGCCGCCCGGCATCGGAACGGCCATCACGCATGTGCTTCAGGAACAGCGCTACTGTGCCTGCGCAACACCGGCGGGACGGATCTGCTGCCCCTTGACCGGCTCACCGCGCGCGACGGGCTGGCCATCGGCCAGGTAATCGGAGAACTGCGCCGGCAGCGCCGCGCCGACGCCGAATGCAGGCCCTGCCTGCAGCTGGTAGTGCAGGTGCGGCTCGGAGGAATTGCCGCTGTTGCCACAGTCAGCCAGATGCGCACCGCTGCGGACCACCTGCCCCTGTGCGACGCGCACGCTGCCCTGCCGCAGGTGCGCCAGCACCGAGTACTCGTCATTGCCGTGGTCGAGGATGACCCGGTTGCCGGTGAGCTGCGCCGCATTCATCTGGCCGGGCACGTTGTCGGCAACACTGTCGACCACCTCTACCACGGTGCCATCGGCAGGCGCGAGGATCGGGCGACCGAAGCAGAAGTAGTCTTCATTGCGCAGCCCGTCGCCCCGGTGCGATCGGCCCTCGCGGACCATCAGCAGGTCCAGCGCGAAGCGCTGGCCGGCGTGGGCCGCATGGTAGTTCTGCTCGATGCTGCGCCCACCCCAGAACACGAAGAACTCGTCGTCGAACGGCAGTTGCAGGCGCGTGCGGGTGGTGTAGTCAAGGAACCGGCTGGCCGCGGCCTGTGGGGGCGAGGACTGTTCGGGGCGGATGTAGAAGCCGCTGATCCGCCCCTCGGCGTCGAGTGCCCACAGCACCTGGACGATGCCCGGGCGCTTCTCGAAACGAACCTGGCGCAGATAGGTGTCGTTTCCATCTGCACTGCCGACCTTCTCGCTGACCACTTCCGTTTCCGCCCCCCAGCCGGAGATCACCTGCTCGCGCAGTGCCACCAGGTTCTGCCTGGACTGCAGCGCCGCCTGCATCTGCGGCGTCATCCGCTCCCACAGGGCGTCGATGTGTCCCTCGTAGAACTGCGTGGTCAACGCCGCCCCCTGCTGGCGCGGATCGCTCGTCGCGGCCCTGCCACCGAGGGCTGGAAGGGCGAGAACCAGAACTGCAATCAGGCGTGGAAGCAATGTCATGTCAGGGCTCCTTGCGATCTGGAACGGGAATACCGGCGACGATCGCCGCCAGCTGCGTGCGGTATTCGGTAAGGGCCTGTCGCCCAACCGGAGTCAGCTGCAGGGTGGTCAGGGGACGCTTGCCCCGGAACGTCTTGTCGATGGCAACCAGCCCGGCCGCCTCCAACTTGCTCAGATGGCTGGACAGGTTGCCTTTGCTCAGGCCACTGAGATGTTCGACGAAACCGAACTCGGCCGATTCGGCGCCGGCCAGGATCGACAGGATCAGCAGGCGTGCCGGTTCGTGGATCAGGCGATCAAGCTGCGGCAGCGTGCGGGCATCAGGCAATCTGCTCATTCGGGGTGTGCCCGCCCCGCCATGAACATGCGCATCTCGGCCTGCAGGCGGAGGAAGCGCTGGTGATCACGCCAGCCGACGACGATCAGCGCGATGGACGCCAGCGGGAACACGGCGGTGCTCGGCCCGAACCCATAGGTCTGCCCGGTGAAGGCCAGCGCGGCCTGGCACATCAGGAACACGCCCACGATGAACTCCAGGGGAGTACGCAGCCAACGCCACACGACCCAGGGCAGCATCGCCACCACCCCGAGGTAACCGAGTGCGCGCAGGTCCCAGGGCCGCTCCCCCATCGGGGCCAGCCGGGTCAGCACGCTGCCGACCACCAGCACGCTTACCAGCGCGGTGAAGGCGATGAAGAATCGCTGGAAATTGCGCTCGACCGGCGTGACCTGCTCCTCGACCTGGCCCAGCCGCTGATAGTAGCGGCGCGCAAGCCACTGCTTGCCGACGATCCAAAGCATGGGCATGGCGATCAGCACGATGCGCAGCGCCAGGGTGGTCGGCAACAGGGCGCCGGCCAGGAAAGAGGCCAGGCAGGCAACGCCACCGGCCATCGCCGACAGGCCGCCGGCGCTTCGCGAGTACCGCGAGTATTCACGGGTCAGCGCCTGCAGGCGCGAGGAAGGGTCGATGACGGACGGCTGCTGCATGACATGCTCCAGCGGGGGCGTTTGAATTAAGTTTGCATTGCAAACCTATTTGCGTCAATCACTCCCGGGCAGCGATCCGGCGGCCCCATAACGCAGAAAGCCCGTCACGGGGACGGGCTTTCCGGGAACGCGGTCGAGCCTGGCTCGACGCTATCGTTCGGTGCGAGCGATCAACCCAGCTTGACCAGCCAGTTGTGGCGGTCCGGCAGACGGCCGTACTGGATATCGGTCAGCTCCTTGCGCAGCGACATGGTCACTTCGCCGGCCGGGGCGTTGATGTCGCCCACCGAGAAGCCCTCGCCCTTCAGCTGGCCGATCGGGGTAACCACCGCCGCCGTGCCGCAGGCGAACACTTCGCTGATCGCACCGGAGGCCACGCCGTCCTTCCACTCGTCAATGCTGACCTTGCGCTCTTCGACCTTCATGCCGCGGTCGCGCGCCAGCTGCAGGATGCTCTCGCGGGTGATGCCCTCGAGGATGCTGCCGGACAGTTCCGGGGTAACCAGCGTGCCGTCCTTGTAGACCAGGAACACGTTCATGCCGCCCAGTTCTTCCAGGTACTTGCCCTCGACCGGGTCGAGGAACAGCACCTGCGAGCAGCCCTGGGCCTGTGCCTTCTGCTGCGGCAGCAGCGAGGCGGCGTAGTTGCCACCGCACTTGGCGGCACCGGTGCCACCCTTGGCCGCACGGGCATACTCGGTCGACAGCCAGATCGACACCGGGGCGACGCCCTTGGCGAAGTACGGGCCGGCCGGGCTGGCGATGACGTAGTAGCCGGCCTTGTGCGCGCCGCGCACGCCGAGGAAGGCTTCGTCGCCGATCATGAACGGACGGAAGTACAGGCTGGACTCGTCGGCCGACGGCACCCAGGCGCTGTCCACCGCGATCAGCTGCTTCAGCGATTCAACGAAGATCTCCACCGGCAGTTCCGGCAGCGCCAGGCGCTGCGCCGAACGCTGCAGGCGACGGCCGTTGGCATCCGGGCGGAAGGTCCAGATCGAACCGTCGGCGTGGCGGTAGGCCTTGATGCCTTCGAAGATTTCCTGGCCGTAGTGCAGCACGGCCGCAGCCGGATCCAGCTGCAGCGGGCCGTAGGCGCGCACGTTGGCGTTGTGCCAGCCGGCATCCTTGTCCCAGCGCACTTCCACCATGTGATCGGTGAAGTGCAGGCCGAAGCCCGGCTTCTCCAGGATCTGGGCGCGCTCTTCAGCGCTGCGCGGGTGGTCCGAACGGGTGACGGCGAAGCTGGGAATGGACTGGGACACCGGAGATTTCCTGTTCTGGTTGCGGGTAGTGCCGGGCCCGCGTCGCTGCGGGCCGTGGGTCAAAGCATGCCGGTCTCGAGCCGCGCCGCTTCGGACATCATGTGCTGGTTCCACGGCGGGTCGAATACCAGCTCGACGTCGGCCTCGGCCACCGTCGGGATCATTTCAAGCTTGCTGCGCACATCATCGACCAGGATGTCACCCATGCCGCAGGCCGGTGCGGTCAGGGTCATCTTCACGTCGATCTCGCGCTGGCCTTCGTCCAGATGCTTGATCTCGACCTCGTAGACCAGGCCCAGTTCGACGATGTTCACCGGAATTTCCGGGTCGAAGCAGGTGCGAAGCTGCTGCCACACCAGCTGTTCCACCTGTTCATCGGTGGCATCGGCGGGCAGCTCCAGCGGTGCCGGGGCCTCCTTGCCGATGGCGTCGCCGTCCTTGCCGGCGATGCGGAACAGGTTGCCCTCGACGAACACCGAGTAACTGCCGCCCAACGCCTGGGTGATGTACCCATAGCTGCCGGCGGGCAGGGTCACGGTATCGCCCTGCGGGACCATCACGGCCTCGCAATCGCGTTCGAAGTGGACAGGTTCGCTGCTACGGGAATACATGGGGACCGATATGGGGCCGCGGCCGAGGCCACGCAAGACGGCATTCTAGCCCAGCCGCCCTGCCACCGCCGGTGCACTGCGGCAAACCACAGTATCCTGTGGGCGACCTTCTGGGAGCTTCGATGTCCTCCAATGCCGCGCGTGCCAGGACCGTGACCTGGCTCTGGCCCTTCATGCTGTTGCTGGGTCTGGTTGTTGCTCCCCTTGCCTGGATGGTGCTGGCGCTGATGACCGGTCGGCAGGTCGGCTGGATGGCGGTACTGACCGCACTGGAACTGGTGTTCATGCTGCGCATGGGCACGCTGGGGCCGGGCCGCCTGCGCATCGCGCTGGTCGTGCTGGGCACGCTGCTGGTCGCCGCCGTGGCCAACTGGACCATCGCCAGTGCGTGGATGGGCGGCTCGATCGGGCTGGGTTTGTGGGACGCCAGCCTGCGCATGGGCCCGCACCTGGCCTGGACCCTGATCACCCTGGCCAATGGCGCGATGGAATGGCTATGGCTGGCCGTGGCCGTGATCGTCGGCGCCTGGCTGGCGCGCTGAGTGCGCAGATCCACGCCCCCTGTGGGATGCGGTAGTGCCGGCCGCTGGCCGGCAGAGGCGTGCGGACCAAGGTCCGCACCTTCCAAGTGCAGCCGCCATGCGTGGATGGGGGTAGTGCCGGCCGCTGGCCGGCAGAAACGTGCGGACCAAGGTCCGCACCTACCGGCCCTCGGCGGATCCGACCCCGGCCTTCAATGCCCGCCGTCGAGCGCCTTCAGTTCACTTACCAGTGAGGCCGCCGCTTCAGCACCATCGCCGTACAGCATGCGGGTGTTGTCGGCGTAGAACAGCGCATTCTCGATGCCGGCAAAGCCGGTGCCCTTGCCGCGCTTGATCACCACCACGTTGCGCGCGTTGACCACGTCCAGCACCGGCATGCCGTAGATCGGGCTGGCCGGGTCGGTACGCGCGACCGGATTGACCACGTCGTTGGCACCGATCACCAGCACCACGTCGGTGTTGGCGAATTCGGGATTGATGTCGTCCATGTCAGCGATCAGGTCGTAGGGCACGCCCGCTTCGGCCAGCAGCACGTTCATGTGCCCGGGCATGCGCCCGGCCACCGGGTGGATGGCGAACTTCACCTTCACCCCGCGCTGGCCCAGCCGCTGCGCCAGTTCCCAGATCTTGTGCTGGGCCTGCGCGACCGCCATGCCATAACCGGGCACGATCACCACGCGCTCGGCGAAGGCCATCATCGCCGCCACGTCGGCCGCTTCAATCGGCTTCTGCGAACCGGAGATCGCCTGTGCTTCACCGCCGGCACCACCGCCGAAGTTGGAGAACAGCACATTGCGGATCGGCCGGTTCATTGCCTTGGCCATCAGCCGGGTCAGCAGGATGCCCGCCGCACCGACCATCATGCCGGCGATGATCAGCGCCTCGTTGCCCAGCACATAGCCTTCGAACGACACCGCCAGGCCAGTGAACGCGTTGTACAGAGAGATCACCACCGGCATGTCAGCGCCACCGATCGGCAGCGTCATCAACACGCCCAACGCCAGCGCCAGCACGAAGAAGGCGACGATCGCCCAGGTGCTGAGCGTGCTGGCGGCGATGATCGCCAGGACCACCACCGCCAGCGCCACCACCAGGTTCATCACCTGCTGGCCCGGCCAGGTCACCCGCTTGTCGAGGCGGCCATCCAGCTTGGCCCAGGCGATCACCGAGCCGGACAGCGACACCGCGCCGATCGCCGCGCCGACCACCGCCAGCAGCAACACCGTGCCCGACGGTTGGCGCGCGGCCAGATCGGCCAGTGCCTGCTCGCTCCAGTGCGTGGTGTCACGGTGGGCCAGGAAGGCATAGCGCAGCAGTTCCACTGCGCCGATCGCCGCCGCCGAACCGCCACCCATGCCGTTGTACAGCGCCACCATCTGCGGCATGTCGGTGATGGCGACCTTGCCGGCCGACCACCAGGCCAGCCCCGCGCCGAGCAGCAGCGCCACCAGGATCAACGGCACGTTGTGCAGTTCGGGCAGGAAGAAGGTCGCCGCCGTGGCCAGCAGCATGCCCAGCCCGGCCCAGCGGATGCCGCTGCGCGCGGTCAGCGGCGAGGCCATGCGCTGCAGGCCCAGCAGGAACAGCGTAGCGGCGACGAGGTAGCTGGCCTTGACCAGCCAGTCGAGCAGTTCGACGGTGCTGATGTTCAAGCCTGCGGCTCCTTCGGCTGATCCTTGCCGCCCTTGGGCGCGCTCGGCTTGAACATTTCCAGCATGCGCGCGGTGACCACGTAGCCGCCGGCGGCGTTGCCGGCGCCAAGCACCACGGCGAGGAAGCCCAGCGCTTTTTCCAGCGGCGTCTGCGCATGCCCCAGCACCACCATCGCACCGATCAGCACGATGCCGTGGATGAAGTTGGAACCCGACATCAGCGGGGTGTGCAGGATCACCGGCACCCGCGAAATGATCACGTGGCCGGCAATGGCGGCCAGCATGAAGATGTACAGCGCTACGAACCCGTCACTCACTGGCAACGCTCCCGCTCTGTCTTCGTCGGCCCATCATAACCACGGGCTGAACCCGGCGCGTACCCCGCGTCAACCGAAGCCACGCTCACGCGTTGTCGATGGTGACCCCGAGCGAGGAACCGTACCCTGTGCTGGTGAGCAGCCCCGTCCCCCCGAGCGCCGAGACCGATGCCGTGCCGGCGTCGCTGGAAGCGTTCCTGGCCAGCGTCGGCCCGCGTGCGTTCCGCTTCGCCGAGGCCGGCCTGCGCCAGCGCGAAGACGCCATGGACGCGGTGCAGGACGCGCTGATGCGCATGCTGGACTATGCCGACAAACCGGCCACCGAATGGGCGCCGCTGTTCTGGAGCATCCTGCGCCGGCGCGTGATCGACCTGCAGCGCCGGCGCCGCTTCCGCCTGCCGTTCTGGCGCGACAACCAGGACGCCGACGGGGGCGACATCGACTGGGCCGACCCCGGCCCGGACCCGGCGCAGGCGCATGAGCAGCGCCAGCAGTACCAGCAGCTGGTGCAGGCACTGCGCACGCTGCCTGCGCGCCAGCGCGAGGCCTTCACGCTGCGCGTGCTGCAGGACCTGGACGGGGCCACCACCGCCCGCGCCATGGGCTGCAGCGAAGGCGCGGTAAAAACCCATCTGGCACGCGCCCGGAAGGCGCTGCAGGACTACCTGGAGACCCACCCGTGAACCGCTCCCTGCCCTCCGATGACACCCTGCGCAGCCTGCACGCGCAGTCGCTGCAGGCGCTGTCGCCGGCCACGCTGGCCCGGTTGCGCCTGGCCCGCCACGGCGCCACGGCGGCCCATCGCGGGCGCTGGCGCTGGTGGCTGGCCAGTGCCTGTTCGCTGGTGGTGGCACTGGGTATCGGCCTGCAGTTCAGCGGCCACGGCCCCGTGACGGGCCCCGCGCCGGCTCCGGTGCTGGCCTCGGTGGAAGACAACAGCGCGCTGTACGACGAAAATCCCGATCTGTACCTGTGGCTGGGCGACACCGACCTGGCGATGGAGTGAAACCATGCCCCGATTGAACATCCTGCCGCTGTTGCTGACCCTGTCGCTGCTGCCGGCCGTCCCGGCGCTGGCGCAGAGCGCCGCGCACACGCCTGCCGCGCGCCCCCTGCCGGCCACGCCCCTGCCAGCGTGGGAACAGCTGAGTGAAGCCCAGCGCGAATCCCTGCTGGCACCGCTGCGCGACCGCTGGAACGGCGCCGATGCCGGCCAGCGCCAGCGCATGCTCTCTCACGGCCAGCGCTGGCAGTCGATGAGCCCGGAGGAGCGCGACAAGGCCCGTCGCGGCCTGCGCCGCTTCGAGCACATGAGCCCGGAACAGCGCGAGCAGGCGCGTGCCCTGTTCGGGCAGATGCGCGACATGCCACCTGCGCAGCGCGAAGCCCTGCGTGAGCGCTGGTCGCAGATGACGCCGGAGCAGCGCAAGGACTGGGTGCGCGACAATCCGCCGCCGGCGAAGCCGCGGTAAACCTTCGGGATAGCGGGGGCCAGATCCCTTTGCCAGCGGCAAAGGGATCTGACCCCACGTCATTCACGACTGCCAGCGCGTCTTCGCCAGCAGTTCGTCTTCCCAATCGAAGCCGAGCTGGCCCTCGCGCACGAACAGCGCGACGAAGTTGAGCAGGTTGCGCGCATACATTTCGCTGGCCTGGGTCGCACCACGACTGGCCAGGCCCAGCGGGCCATCGATGGTCACCCCTTGATGCTCGATGCACTGGCCCGGCTGGGTCAGCGCGCAGTTGCCGCCGCTCTCCGCCGCCAGGTCCACGATCACGCTGCCGGTGGCCATGCCGTCCACCATCGCGGCGGTCACGATCGTCGGTGCCGGGCGCCCCGGCACTGCCGCCGTGCAGATCACCACGTCGACGCCGCGCAGATGGTCGGCCAGGCGGCGCTGCTGTTCGGCGCGCTCCTCATCGGTGAGCGCGCGCGCATAGCCGCCCTCACCCGCCGCGCTCACGCCCAGGTCGAGGAAGCGCGCACCCAGCGACTGGATCTGCTCGCGGGTTTCCGGGCGCACGTCGAAGCCCTCCACCTGCGCGCCGAGCCGGCGCGCGGTGGCAATCGCCTGCAACCCGGCCACGCCGGCACCGATCACCAGCACCTTGGCCGGCCGCACGGTACCGGCGGCGGTGGTCAGCATCGGGAAGAAGCGCGGCGCGCGCTCGGCGGCGATCAGCGCGGCCTTGTAACCGGCCATGCCGGCCTGTGAACTGAGCACGTCCATCGCCTGCGCACGGGTGGTGCGCGGCAGCTGCTGCAGCGGGAACAGGTGCAGACGATCCTCGGCAGCGAGTGCAGCCAGGGCTGGATCGCTGGCCGGGGTCAGCAACCCGACCACGCTGGCACCCGGCTTGAGCTTTTCCAGCACCCCCGCAGGCGGTGCCTGCACGCACAGCAGGATGTCGATCTCGCCCCAGCGCTGCGCATCGAACGCACGGGCACCGGCATCGTCATAGGCGGCATCGGTGAAACCCGCCGCGAGGCCGGCACCGCTTTCGTACCAGACGGTGATGCCCAGGGCACCGAGCTTGCGCGCGGTCTCCGGCGTCAGCGCCACGCGCCGTTCGCCCGGCACGGTCTCCTTGATCCCCAGCAACGCCACGGCCATGCAGGTCCCCGCTGATCGGTGAGTTTTCCCGATCCTAGCAGGCGGCCCTGCTCAATGCAGGGTGGCGCTGCCCGGGTCCAATCGATCGATCACACCCTGCATCGCGCTGTCGAAGGCGCCATCATCAACGTGGGCACGCAGGCGGCCCAGCCGCACCATCACCGCCAGCTCTTCCGGCGAGGCCACGCAGAAGCGCACACCGCGGCGGTTCACGAACAGCAGGCGCGAAGAGATCGGACTGACCCAGGACAGCTTGCCG
This sequence comes from Stenotrophomonas maltophilia, assembly GCF_001274595.1. GTDB lineage: Bacteria > Pseudomonadota > Gammaproteobacteria > Xanthomonadales > Xanthomonadaceae > Stenotrophomonas > Stenotrophomonas forensis. Next base: position 841,606 of record NZ_CP011010.1, on the reverse strand, counting down.
GCCTGGACCTTGCCATCCTTGTCGACGAAGTCCAGCCAGTTGCCGATTTCCATGCGACGGAAGCGATCGGCGTCGGCATTGTCGAAGTCATCGGCATCGATCTGCCCCCCCAGTTCCACTGCCGGCGACTCGGCCACCGGCGGTGCCGGCAGTGCGACCTGCGGCAGCTCCGGCAGCGCGCGCTGCAGCTCCGGACGGGACTCGGCAATGCCCTGCAGGGTGTCATGCAGGGCGTCGATGGCGCCGGTGGCCGCGTCACCATGTACGCCGACACTGGCGAACACCTTGGCCAGCGCCGGCTGCCAGGCCTGCAGCCACGGCTTGCCGACGATCTGGCGGCGGGCCTCGGCCACTTCCTCCAGCAGGCCGTCGCCCAGGCCCAGGGCCTCGGCCACCGACGCGCCCTCCTCGCCTTCGCGCAGCAGCGCCAGGGTCAGGTGGTGCTGCCACGGCTGGCGCAGGAACTCGGCGATGGCCGGCGGCAAAGTGGCGTCACCGATACGGCGATCCAGCTCGGCGCCGGCACGGGTACGGGCCATTTCCAGCTTTTCCTGGCCGCGCTGGGTCTCGGCAGCACGGCGCTCGGCGATTTCCACACGGCGGCGATGCTGCACCAGGAACTCGCGGAATTCTTCTTCCAGGGTCAGGAAGATCGCCAGGTTCTCGTTGAACTCGGCCACCAGGCGCTCAATGATTTCCTCGACCTTTGCCATCAGCATGCGCTCGGCCTGGCTCTCGCCGGTGTTGCCTTCGCAGGCCTCGGCCAGCGAATTGAGCAGCTTGCGGGCCGGGTGGGTCTTCTGCACGAACATGCGGCGGTCGAGCATCGCGACCTTGACGAACGGCACCACCAGGCGGCCGATCAGCTCGCGCGAGCGGCCTTCCAGTTCGCGCTCGTCCAGCATCACGTCGAACAGCATGCCGACCAGGTCGATCGCATCTTCGTCCTGCGGGTCCAGCCGGGTCTGGCCGGGGTCGACGCCGAGGCGGGTGGCGCTGGACAGCACTTCACTCTTCAACCGCTGCGCCAGCGATTCACCATCCTCGCCGATCGCTGCACGCAGCGTCGCACTGGGGGTGGCCTGCAGGAGCGACAACACCGACATCATCTCGCGCTGGCTGAGCGGGCGCTGCTGGCCGATCGCCACCTGCGCGGCCGACGTTGCATCCTCGCGCACGTGGCGGGTCTGCTGCAGCAGTTCGTGCAGCGCTTCCAGCAGCATGCCCTGCTGGCCGGCGTAGGCCTCGCCAGTACCGCTGTCTTCGCCCGGCAGGTGCTGCTGCATGTGGCCACGCCGCTCGGACCAGCGCGCGGCAAAGCGCTGTGCCCAGGCCGGCGCGGCCTGCTCATCTTCACTGAAGTCGGCATCGAAGCCCGCGCCCTGGCGCTGTTCCACCAGGTCGTCCAGGGCCGAGGCCATGCGCGGGTCGGGCGCGGCCGACGGCGGACGCCGTGGCGCCCCCATCTGCGACATCACGCCGGCCGCAGCCAGTTGTTCGTCAAGCTTCTCGTAGATGCGGCCGACCGGTGCGCGCAGGTCGCGCTCGCACAGCTTGATCAGCACCAGGTGCACTTCCGGGGCCAGTTCACAGCCGGCAAAAGCTTCGTGGATGGCGACACCCAGATGCTCGGGACTGATCGGGTTGTGATCGGCATCCAGTTCACTGCCACCGATCAGCCGGCCCAGGCGGCGGTCGAGCCGCGCCAGCACCGGTTTGAAGTCACGCAGCAGCACGGTGGCGAAGTTGCGCACTGCCAGCCGCGATTCCAGCACATGTTCCGCCAACAGACTCAGGCCGTCCTCGGCCGGGCCGGACAGGGTCGTTTCGGCCGACAGCGGTTCACCGCTGGCCAGCGCCTCCCAGGCCCGCTGCAGATGGCCGGCAAAGGCGGCCGCGATATCCTCGCGGCGGCGGCGCAGTTCACGCATCGCATCCAGGAACAGCAGCTGCGACGAACCGGCATTGCCGGCCCGGTCGAACAGGGCATCGTCGAACCGTGCCAGTGCGGCCCCGAAGGCCTGGCACAGCGCCGGCAGGACCATGTCCCGGGCACGCTGGAGCTGGGCCGGGTCACGCCCCGGCGATCCCATCGGTGTGGGCACGCTCATCATTCGGGAAGGCTCCCCACCTTCTCTGGTACGACAGACAGCATGGACATCGCGACGGCCGGCACACCCCATGCACCGGTACGTCGATGGTAGGCCGGCCAGCCCGTCACGGACAGTGAAACAGTCCTCACTTCAAACCTCATGACCGGCGGCCCGGCAAGATAGATATCGTAAGCCGTGCAAGGCCTGCGAGGCGAGGGGAAGCGGCCGTCCGTTTCCCGCCAGTGGCATGACGTTCATCACAGTTTGATATTCAAAGGCCGGACGCGACACAAACGGCGTCGTTGACCACCCCGACTATAATCAAACACCCGTGATGACCGGTTCAGACTCCATGCCCGACCCCGCCGCCCTGCTTGCCCTGGATGCCCGCCGCTCAGTGCCCTCGCGGCAGCTCGGCGAGCCCGGACCGGACCCGGCCACCCTGCAGCGGATGCTGGCTTCGGCGGTGCGCGTGCCCGACCACGGCAAGCGCGTGCCGTTCCGCTTCCTGAAGATCGCCGGCGATGCACGTCACACTCTGGGCGACTTCCTGGTCGAACTCAGCCGCCAGCGCGACCCGCATGCCGGCGAGGCGGTATTCGAGAAGGACCGCCAGCGCTTCAGCCACGCGCCGCTGGTGATCGTGGTGGTGGCCAGCCCGCGCCCGGACCCGAAGGTGCCCGAGCAGGAGCAGCTGATGACCGCCGGCTGCGTCTGCTTCGCCCTGCTGCAGGCGGCACAGGCGCTGGGCTTCGGCGCCCAGTGGCTGACCGCTTGGATGGCATTCGACCCCGTCGTGCAGGCCCACCTGGGCCTGGCCGCGGGCGAAAGCATCGCAGGTTTCATCCACATCGGTACGCCGAAGGCCGAGGTTCCCGAGCGCGAGCGCCCCGACCCTGCGGCGCTGCTGCGCGACTGGACGCCGCCGGCATGACCCTGCCGGCACCGGCGCCCTCGCTGTACCTGGTTGATGCCAGCATCTATGTGTTCCGCGCCTGGCATTCGTTGCCGGACCAGTTCCAGGATGCACAGGGCTGGCCGACCAACGCCGTGCACGGCTTCGCCCGCTTCCTGCTGGACCTGCTTGAGCGCGAGCGCCCGCGGCACATCGCCATCGCCTTCGACGAAGCGCTCGACAGCGGCTTCCGCCACCGCCTGTACGCGGCCTACAAGGCCAACCGCGACCCGGCGCCGGAAGCACTCAAGCGCCAGTTCGTGCACTGCAAGGCACTGTGCGCCGCGCTGGGCCTGGTGGTGCTGGCCCATCATGACTACGAGGCCGATGACCTGATCGGCAGTGCCCTGCACCAGCACCGGCACAGCCATCGTGGCGTGATCATTTCCGCCGACAAGGACCTGTCGCAGCTGCTGCTCGATCACGACGAGCAGTGGGACTACGCGCGCAACCAGCGCTGGGACGTGGCCGGCGTCAAGGCGCGGCATGGCGTGCATGCGCACCAGATCGCCGATTACCTGGCGCTGTGCGGCGATGCGGTGGACAACATTCCCGGCGTCAGTGGTGTCGGCAGCAAGTCCGCCGCCGTGCTGCTGGCCCACTTCGGCAGCATGGATGCGCTGTACGAACGCCTGGACGAAGTGCCGTTCCTGCGCCTGCGCGGCGCCGCGCAGATGGCGGTGCGCCTGCGCGAGCAGCGCGAGCACGCCCTGCTGTGGCGCCAGCTGACCACCATCGCGCTGGATGCGCCGCTGGAAGGCAGCCAGCCCGGACTGCTGCGCCAGGCGGCCGACCCGGAGCTGCTCGGTGGCCTGTGCCAGACCCTGCGCTTCGGCCCGATGACCCGCCGCCGGCTGTTCGATGCCGCCGGCGTGGCCGACCCTCTTCCCATCCACAGCGAGCCCGCATGAGCCAGCGCAATACCGAAGCCCCGCGTGTCGTCTATGAAGGCAAGTACCAGCGCATGCTGGTGCGCGGCACCTGGGAATACAGCGAACGTACCCATGCCGGTGGCCTGGCGGCGATCATCATCGCCGTCACCCCCGAGGACAAGGTGCTGTTCGTCGAACAGTTCCGCGTGCCACTGCAGGCACCCACCATCGAGATGCCAGCCGGCCTGGTCGGCGACATCCATGCCGGCGAGTCGATCGAAGTCTCGGCCGTGCGTGAGCTGGAAGAAGAAACCGGCTGGACCGCCGATCACGCCGAAGTGCTGATGATCGGCCCGACCTCCTCCGGTGCCAGCAGCGAGAAGATCGCCTTCGTGCGCGCCACCGGCCTGCGCCGGATCGGCGAAGGCGGCGGCGATGACAGCGAGGACATCACCGTGCACGAGATTCCGCGCGCGCAGGCCGCGGCGTGGCTGGTGCAGAAGATGGGCGAAGGCTACGAGCTGGATGCCAAGCTGTGGGCCGGCCTGTGGATGATCGAGCACCACCTGGACGGGCGCGCGCGTGGCTGACGCCGATCTGCACGCGCTGCCGGCGTTGCTGGGCGCCGATGACCCGGCGCTCTACACGATCCACCAGCCGCAGGGCGCCTCGCCGTTCCTGCTGCTGGCCGACCACGCTGGCCAGCAGGTGCCGCGCGCCCTCGCCGGCCTGGGCTTGCCGCAGGCCGAACTGGACCGCCACATCGGCTGGGACATCGGCATTGCCGGCACCACCCGCGCATTGGCCGAACGGCTCGATGCCTGGGCGATCGAACAGACCTATTCGCGGCTGCTGATCGACTGCAACCGTCCGCTGGCCTCGCCCACGCTGATTCCGGAAGTGAGCGACCACACCGTGGTGCCAGCCAATGTCGGGCTGTCGACAGCGCAGCGGCAGCAGCGCATCGATGCGATCCACGCGCCGTACCACGCGCGCATCGACGCCGAACTGGACGCGCGCCGAGATGCCGGCCGCCCCACCCTGCTGGTGATGATGCACAGCTTCACCCCGGTGATGAACGGCATGCAGCGGCCGTGGCAGGCCGGCGTGCTGTACCACCAGGACACGCGATTTGCGCATGCACTGCTGCAGGCGCTGCGCGACGAAGGCGACCTGGTGGTGGGCGACAACGAGCCGTACTCGGTGAGCAGCACCAGCGACTACGCAGTGCCGGTGCATGGCGAAGGCCGCGGCCTGGTGCACGTGGAGCTGGAAATCCGCCAGGACCTGATTGCCGATGCCGCCGGACAGCAGGCATGGGCGGAGCGGCTGGCGCGGATCTTCAGCGCGTTGCAGCCGCAGTTGCTGGCGGCCGGTTGAGGATCGTCCACGCATGGCGTGGATCTACCCCGAATCGGTAGTGCCGGCCGCTGGCCGGCAACCTCAGGACAGTTGGATCATTGCGTTTGCCGGCCAGCGGCCGGCACTACCGCTACCGCTGCCGGGCGCAGGCCCAGCGCGATCACCACGCCGAGCGCGGCGAACAGCGCGGCGCCGTACTGTGCATTGACCATGCCCTGCAGGGCATCGGGACTGGTTGCTGCCTGCGTGCCGCGTGCGGCGTTGGCGACCATCACCAGTACCGCCAATCCCAGGGCGCCGCCGATCTGCTGGGCGGTGGCCGCCATGCCGGACGCGACACCTTGCTGCGGACCCGGCACTCCCTGCCCGGCCACGATCCACATCGCCGTCCAGCTCATGCCCTGGCCGATGCTGAGCACCACGATGCCCGGCAGCAGCGGCCAGTAGCCGGCGCCATGCGGCATCGCCAGCGCCACCGCGGCGATGCCGATGGCACCGGCGGCGAATCCCCAGGCCAGCACCTGCCGTGGCGAACGGCACCGCAGCATGCGTTCGGCAATACGGATGCCGAAGGTGCACACCAGTGTCGGCAGCAGGAAGGCCATCCCGGCCTGCAGCGGGCTCCAGCCATAGCCGTCCTGGAAATACAGCGCCAGGAAGTAGTACTGCACGCCATAGCTGCTCATGAAGGCGAAGGTCAGGCCGAGTGCCGCGCGCAGGCCAGGCAGGCGCAACAGCGAAAACTGCATCAGCGGGTCTCGGCTGCGCCTTTCGATCTGTACGAACACCGTCAACAGTACGGCTGAAAGCAGCAGGCAGATGAGCGTGGCCGGCGCCGTCCAGCCCCACTCCGGGCCCTGAACCAGGGTGGTAACCAGCAGGCTGCCGCCGGCGGTGACGGTGAGGCAACCGGCCAGGTCGAATGAACGGCCCTGCACCCGTGGGCCATCGGCCGGCAGCCACGCGCCGGCCGCGACCGCACACGCAGTTGCCAACGGCACGATCACCGCCAGCACCGCCGGCCAGCCGAACGCCTGGGTCAGCACCCCGCCCAGCAACGTGCCCAACGCCAACCCGACCGCGCTGGCCATGCTCCAGATCGCCAGCGCGCGGTTGCGCACCGGGCCCTCCGCGTACAGCGTGTTGATCAGCGCCAACGTGGCCGGGAACAACAATGCAGCACCGATGCCCTGTGCCGCGCGCGCGATGATCAACAGCGTGGCATTGGGCGCCAGTGCACCCAGCAGCGAGGCCAGCGCGAACAGCAGCATGCCCAGCCGGTAGAAGCGGCGACGGCCGATCAGATCGGCGGCACGCCCGCCCAGCAGCAGGCTGCCGCCGAAGGCCACGGTGTAGGCACTGACCACCCATTGCAGCTGCTGCGCGTTGATCTGCAACGCGCGCCCCATGTCATGCAGGGCGACGAAGATGATGGTGGCGTCCAGGGCGATGATCAGCTGGGCGGTGGCCAGCAGGGTCAGCGCCCAGCGCGGGTATTTGAGGGGAGGCATCGGTGGTCTGGCGCGGTGGGGGAGCGCAGTCTCATTGATGCAGCCGAATCAATAAACCCCCAATCCACCATATCTGTCATGATTTTCGGCATGAATGAAGCCCCGATGGACCTCAATGCCGTGCGCATGCTGGTACAGGTGGCCGAGGCACGCAGCTTCACTGTCGCTGCCGGCCAGCTCGGCCTGAGCCAGTCCGGGCTGTCGCGCGCGATCAGCCGGCTGGAAGCCACGCTGGGGGTGAAGCTGCTGCAGCGGAACACCCGCAACGTGGCACTGACCCCGGATGGCCGCCAGTTCGTCGATCAGGTCTCGCCCCTGCTGGCCGGCCTCGACGACGCCGAGCGGCAACTGGCCGACCGCCCGTGCACACCCTCGGGCACGCTGAAGATCAGCGCGCCGTCGATGTTCGGGCGCAAGGTGCTGGTGCCGCTGCTGGCGCCGCTGCTGCAGCAGCATCCGCAGCTGCAGGTGGAAGCCGTGCTCAGCGATCGTCTGGTCGACCTGGTTGAAGAAGGGTTCGATGCCGCGCTGCGCACCGGGGTCATCGCCGACCAGCGCATCGTCGCGCGTCCCCTGCGTCCGCTGCGCTGGGTAACCGTGGCCAGCCCGCGGTACCTGGAGCGCTGTGGCTCGCCGGCCGATGTGGCCGCGTTGCAGGAACATGCCTGCCTGGCGGTGCGCAACCTGCGCAGCGGCCGCCAGGTGGATTGGCAGTTCCTGCAGGACGGGCAGCTGCGTGAGTTCACCCCGCCGACGCGGATGGTGTTCGACAGCGGTGATCCGCTGGTGGAAGCGGCGATCGCCGGCATCGGCATCGTGCAGGTGATGGATTTCGCGGTGGCCGATGCGCTGGCCGATGGCCGCCTGCAACGCGTGCTGCAGCCGTTCGAAGGCCGCAGCCGTGCGCTGTCGTTGATCTACCCGCCGTCGCGCCAGCACTCACCAAAGCTGCAGGTACTGGCCGACGCGCTGCTGGCCGGAGAGTGGTAGCGCCGGCCGCTGGCCGGCGTCCACGTCGCTCCAATCGTTTCGGGGTTGCCGGCCAGCGGCCGGCACTACCGATCAGGCAAAACCATCGGTGGCGCGCACCAGCGCGTCCACATTCTCCGCTTCGAACGCCGAGTGGCCCGAGGCCGGGGTGATTTCCAGCTTCGCCTTCGGCCAGACCTTGGTCAGGTCCCAGGCATTGGCCAGCGGGCAGACCACGTCGTAGCGGCCGTGCACGATCACGCCCGGGATATCGGCGATGCGGTGCGCGTCGCGCAGCAGCTGGTCTTCCACCTCGAAGAAGCCGCCGTTGACGAAGTAGTGGTTCTCGATGCGGGCGAAGGCCAGCGCGAAATGCGGGTCTTCGTGGCTGTTGATGAAGTCATCATCGACATGCAGGAAGCTGGTCGCGCCTTCCCACACCGCCCACGCCTTGGCGGCTTCCAGGCGGGTGGTTTCGTCTTCGCTGGTCAGGCGGCGGTGGAAGGCCGAGATCAGGTCGTGGCGCTCGACGGCCGGAATCGGCTTCAGGTAGTGCTCCCACGCATCCGGGAACAGGCGGTTGGCGCCTTCCTGGTAGAACCATTCCAGCTCCCAGCGGCGCAGCATGAAGATGCCGCGCAGCACCAGTTCGGTCACGCGCTGCGGGTGGGTTTCGGCGTAGGCCAGGGCCAGGGTCGAGCCCCAGCTGCCACCGAACACCTGCCAGCGATCGACCTTCAGGTGCTCGCGCAGTTTTTCGATATCGGCAACCAGGTCCCAGGTGGTGTTGTCCACCAGATCGGCGTGTGGGGTGGAACGGCCGGCGCCGCGCTGGTCGAACAGGATGATGCGGTACTTGGACGGGTCGTGGAACTGGCGCATCTTGTCGCTGCAGCCGCCGCCCGGACCACCGTGCAGCATCACCACCGGCTTGCCGTCCGGGTTGCCGCACTGTTCGAAGTACAGCGTGTGGCGGTCGTCGACCTTCAGGGTGCCGACGTCGTAAGGGGTGATGGCGGGGTACAGCGTACGCATGCTTGCAGCTCCAGGGTGATGCCCTGCCGGGGCAGGAGAACCCCCATTCTAGGCCGGTCGCCGGCCGAGGGTGATGCGGTCGCGCTGCTCCAGGTCCTGCACGGTCTGCACGTCGGCGAAACGCGCCGCCTCGAACAGCGCGCGGATCGCTTCGCCCTGGTCCCACCCGTGTTCGATCAGCAGCCAGCCCCCGGGCAGCAGGTGCGCCTGGCCACCGTCGACGATGCGGCGGATGTCATCCAGGCCATCCACGCCGGAGGCCAGCGCGGTAGCCGGTTCGAAGCGCAGGTCGCCCTGCTGCAGATGCGGATCATCGCTGACGATGTACGGCGGGTTGCTGGCGATCAGGTCGAAGCGCGCGGCCTGCAGCGGCGCGTACCAGTCATGCCCACCCTCGGCGAAGCGCACGTTGCGCAGTTCATGGCGTGCGGCGTTGCGCGCGGCTACGGCCAGCGCACCCGCGCTGGCATCGGTGGCCAGTACCTGCGCTTGCGGCCGTTCGCTGGCCAGCGCCAGCGCGATCGCGCCGCTGCCGGTACCGAGGTCGGCCAGCTGCAGCGGGCGGCCCAGTGGAAGGCGATCCAGTGCCAGTTCCACCAGCAGTTCGGTTTCCGGGCGCGGAATCAGCGTGGCCGGGTCGACCTCCAGGTCCAGCGTCCAGAAACCGCGGCGGCCGGTCAGGTAGGCCACAGGCTCGCCGGCCACGCGACGCGCCAGCAGCGCTTCGAAGGTGGCGAGGTCAGCGGCGGAAAGCGGGTCGGTAGCGTGTGCGAACAGCCAGCTGCGCGGGCGCTCCAGCACGTGCAGCAGCAGCAGTTCGGCCTCGTGGCGGGCCTCGATGCCGCCCAGGCGGGCACTGGCCTCGGCCACGACCTGGCGCAGGGAGGGTTCGGTTTTGACGGACATGCCGCAATTGTAGAGTCGAGCTTGCTCGACTGCTCCCTGCCCATGGTCGAGCAGGCTCGACGCTACAAAAGGCGGGAATCCGTTCAGGTTCTGGCGGACGGGATAAGGAAGGGCTATCGGCCGTCTTCACCCTCCAGGGAAGATTTTCCTTGTCACACAGGCAGTTGCAGGATGGAGGCAGCCGGATTCAGTGCCTGCTCAGTGCATTTTGATAGACTCCATCTATCAAATAGATGCAATCAATGGATTGTTCTTATCGCCAGCGAGTCGGTAACCTAGCTCCTGTCGATTCACCCACTCCCCTTCACCCAGAGGAATAACGATGTCCCTGATCAACACCCAGATCCAGCCGTTCGAAGCCAATGCTTACCTGAATGGCGAGTTCATCAAGGTTTCCGACAGCACCCTGAAGGGCCAGTGGTCGGTCCTGATCTTCATGCCGGCCGCCTTCACCTTCAACTGCCCGACCGAGATCGAAGACGCCGCTGACCATTACGCCGAGTTCAAGAAGGCCGGCGCCGAGGTCTACATCGTCACCACCGACACCCACTTCTCGCACAAGGTGTGGCACGAAACCTCGCCGGCCGTCGGCAAGGCCCAGTTCCCGCTGGTCGGCGACCCGACCCACCAGCTGACCAACGCCTTTGGCGTGCACATTCCGGAAGAAGGCCTGGCCCTGCGCGGCACCTTCATCATCAACCCGGAAGGCGTGATCAAGACCCTGGAGATCCACTCCAACGAGATCGCCCGTGACGTCTCCGAGACCCTGCGCAAGCTGAAGGCTGCCCAGTTCACCGCCGCCAACCCGAACCAGGTGTGCCCGGCGAAGTGGAAGGAAGGCGAGAAGACCCTGACCCCGTCGCTGGACCTGGTCGGCAAGATCTAAGGCAGTACCGGCCTGCCGTGGCCCCACGCCACGGCGCGCCCCTCATCCCCGTGCCGGTCCCCCCGCCGGCGTGGGGGTGAACCCAAGACAGCCAACGCTCGCCCGCCTTGGCCAGCCAGCCCCTTCCACGGTCGCTGTCTTGGGTTCACCCCTACCCCCTGCTGGTCCGCTACCTTCTACAGCGGTGCCACGCCCCCTGTTTGCCTGAAGCCAGGAGATGACCCGATGTTGGACGCCAACCTGCAGTCGCAGCTGAAGACCTATCTGGAGCGCGTGACCCGCCCGATCCAGATCACCGCGCACGCCGACGACGGCGCCAAGTCGCAGGAGATGCTGGAACTGCTGCAGACCCTGGAAAGCCTGTCGGACAAGATCTCGCTGCAGGTGCTGCGCGACGGCCAGGGCCGCGTGCCGTCCTTCGACCTCGGCACCCCGGGCCAGGACATCCACCTGACCTTCGCCGGCCTGCCGATGGGCCACGAGTTCACCTCGCTGGTGCTGGCGCTGCTGCAGGTCGGCGGCCACCCGTCCAAGGCCACCGCCGAGCTGATCGAGCAGGTGCAGAACCTGGAGGGCGACTTCAAGTTCGAAACCTACTTCTCGCTGTCCTGCCAGAACTGCCCGGACGTGGTGCAGGCGCTGAACCTGGCCGCCGTGCTCAACCCGCGCATCCAGCACGTGGCCATCGATGGCGCCCTGTTCCAGGACGAAGTCGAGAAGCGCGAGATCATGTCGGTACCGACCGTGTACCTCAACGGTGAAGTGTTCGACCAGGGCCGCATGACCCTGGAGCAGATCGTCGCCAAGCTGGACACCAATGCCAGCAAGCGCGATGCCGAGAAAATCGCCGCCAAGGATGCCTTCGACGTGCTGGTGGTCGGTGGTGGCCCGGCCGGCGCCGCTGCGGCGATCTACGCCGCGCGCAAGGGCATCCGCACCGGTATCGCCGCCGAGCGTTTCGGTGGCCAGGTGCTGGACACCATGGCGATCGAGAACTTCATCTCGGTGAAGGAGACCGAAGGCCCGAAGCTGGCCACGGCGCTGGAACAGCACGTGCGCGAGTACGACGTGGACATCATGAACCTGCAGCGTGCCAGCGCTCTGGTGCCGGCCGGCGAAGACGGCCTGGTGCAGGTGCAGCTGGAGAACGGCGCGGTGCTGAAGTCGCGTTCGGTGATCCTGTCCACCGGCGCGCGCTGGCGGCAGATGAACGTGCCGGGCGAAGACCAGTACCGCAACAAGGGCGTGGCCTACTGCCCGCATTGCGATGGCCCGTTGTTTAAGGGCAAGCGCGTGGCGGTGATCGGCGGCGGCAACTCCGGCGTCGAGGCGGCCATCGATCTGGCCGGCATCGTGTCGCATGTAACCCTGCTGGAATTCGATTCCAGCCTGCGCGCCGATGAAGTGCTGCAGAAGAAGCTGCGCAGCCTGGGCAACGTGACCGTGCTGACCAGCGCGCAGACCACCGAAGTGCTGGGCGACGGCAGCCGGGTCACCGGCCTGGTCTACAAGGACCGCGTCGGCGGCGATGCCCACCGCGTCGAGCTGGAAGGCATCTTCGTGCAGATCGGCCTGCTGCCCAACACCGAATGGCTGAAGGACACCGTGGCACTTTCGCCGCGCGGCGAGATCGTCATCGATGACCGTGGCCAAACCAACCTGCCGGGCGTGTTCGCCGCAGGCGATTGCACCACGGTACCCTACAAGCAGATCATCATCGCCATGGGCGCTGGCTCGACCGCCGCACTGAGCGCGTTCGATCACCTGATCCGCTCGTCGGTGAGCAACAGCAGCGGTGCCGTTGCTGAAGCGGCCTGATCCACCGTTCCCAGATCACCGGGAACATTGTCTGCCTGTCGGGTAACCATGCCGTCAGCCGGTCCGTTACCCCTGGGGTGTAAGGATGAACCTACGTGATCTGAAGTACCTGGTAGCCCTGGCCGACCACAAGCATTTCGGCCGGGCTGCCGCCTCCTGCTTCGTCAGCCAGCCCACGCTGTCGACGCAGATCCGCAAGCTGGAAGAAGAGCTGGGCCTGCCGCTGGTGGAACGCGCGCCGCGCAAGGTGATGCTGACCCCGGCCGGGCAGGAAGCCGCCGCGCGGGCACGGGTGATCGTGTCCGAAGTGGAGCAACTGAAGGAAGCGGCGCGACGCAGCCGCGATCCGGAAGCCGGTACGGTGCGCCTGGGGATCTTCCCGACCCTGGGCCCGTACCTGCTGCCGCATGTAATCCCCCGCATCCGCGAACGCTTCCCGGAGCTGGAGTTGCTGCTCGTCGAGGAAAAGAGCGACGTGCTGCTGGACCGCCTGCGCGAAGGCAAGCTCGATGCCGCGCTGCTGGCGCTGCCGGTGATCGACGACCAGCTGCATGCCGAGTTCCTGTTCGAGGAGCCGTTCCTGCTGGCCGTGTCCGGGCGCCATCCGCTGGCTCGCCGCGAACACCTGGACGTGCAGGAGCTGGCCACGCAGAAGCTGCTGCTGCTGGAAGACGGCCATTGCCTGCGCGACCAGGCGCTGGAAGTGTGCCGCCTGTTCGGCGCCAACGAGAAGTCCGAGTTCCGCGCCACCAGCCTGGAAACCCTGCGGCAGATGGTCGCCGCCGACGTCGGCATTACCCTGCTTCCCAGCCTGTCGGTGCAGCCGCCGGTGCCGCGCTCGAACAACATCCGCCTGCTCGACTTCACCGGCGAAGGTCGTCCGAGCCGCCGCATCGCCATGATCTGGCGCCGCAGCTCGGCGATGAATGGCTTCCTGATGGAGCTGGCCGACCAGTTCAAGCGGCTGCCGCATGCACTGTTCACGCTCGACGCGGTGAATGCCGTCGGCGACGACGCCAATGCCCTGCCCGGCCCCGCGCTGAACGGCTGAGCCCCCACAGCCTCGGCCCGGAATCGGCAGGAGTCGATTCCGGTCGCATTTGTCCCCACAATACAGACAGGCGGCGCCAGCGGGTGCCGCCTTTTGCATGGTTTTCAACCAAGGAGCTTCACCATGAACACCGCCAGCGGCCTGCCGCCGTCGATCACTGTTTCCACCTTCGACATGGACCGCCTGGAGGCCATGCTCGACTCCCCTGCGCTGAGCCAGACGCCTGCCGCGCTCGCGCTTGCTGAAGAACTCAACCGGGCCACCGTGCTGGCGCCGGACCAGATTCCCGAAGGCATCGTCATGATGCATTCGCGCGTGGAGTGCGAAGATGAAGTGTCGGGCGAAAAACACGTCCTGACCCTGGTCTTCCCCCGCGAAGCCAACGTCGATGAAGGCAAGGTTTCCGTGCTGGCCCCGGTCGGCAGTGCCCTGCTCGGCCTGGCCATCGGCCAGAGCATCGACTGGAATGCGCCCGGCGGCCGCAAGCTGCGCCTGCGCGTGACCGCGGTCCACAACGACCGCCCCTGATTACCGCTGCGCACCGCGCGCGATTCGATCCCCCTGCACCAGGAGCCGTAATGAGTACCCCGTCCAAACTGTCCCAGCTGCGCGAACTGTCCGTGGTCGTTGCCGATACCGGTGACTACGACGCGATCAAGCGCCTGCAGCCGGTGGATTGCACCACCAACCCGACCCTGGTGAAGAAGGCGCTGGACCTGCCGGTCTACGCCGAACTGATCGAACGCGAACTGGCCTGGGGCCGCCAGCAGAGCGGTGACCGCGAAGCCGTGGTGCACGCCGTGGCCGACCGCCTGACCATCGGCGTCGGCGCGCTGCTGAGCACGCTGGTGCCGGGCCGCGTGTCCACCGAAGTGGACGCCGACCAGGCCCACGACACCACCGCGACCGTGGCCAAGGCCCGCCAGTTCATCCAGATGTACGCCGATGCCGGCGTGCCGCGCGAGAAGATCCTGATCAAGATCGCTGCGACCTGGGAAGGCGTGGAAGCCGCGCGCATCCTGCAGGCCGAGGGCATCGACTGCAACCTGACCCTGATCTTCAACCCGACCCAGGCGCTGGCCTGCAGCGAAGCCGGCGCGTTCCTGATCTCGCCGTTCGTCGGTCGCATCCTGGACTGGTACGTGGCCAATGGCCAGACCCCGGCCAGCATCGACGAAGACCCGGGCGTGAAGTTCGTGCGCGGCGTGTATGCCGAGTTCAAGCGCCGCGGTTCGCCGACGGTGGTGATGGGCGCCTCGTTCCGTTCGACCGCGCAGATCGAAGCGCTGGCCGGCTGCGACCGCCTGACCATTTCGCCGGACCTGCTGGAGAAGCTGGACGCCGACCATGGCGAGCTGCCGCGCAAGCTGGTGGCCGGTGCCGCCGACGGCGCAGCGGTGACCCCGATCGACGCAGCGAAGTTCGCCGCCGACCTGGCCGCCGATCCGATGGCGACCGAGAAGCTGGCGACCGGTATCGATGCGTTTGCCAAGGATCTGCAGGCGCTGCGCGAGCGGATTCGTTCGGAACTGTGAGGATTTCGGCCAACGGCTGAGCCCCTCGTGGCGGGTCGGTTGGTCGCGAAAGGCATGAAGCAACAGCCGTGCTGGGTCGGGCGGGTTGGGTTCGCGGGGGACGCCGTGAACCCGTCCATGGGGGCTTGGCCGCGGCATCCATGCCGCGGACACCCCCGCGAACCCAACCCGCCCGCCCTCTGACAGTTTCCTGTGGCCGCCCGCCACGGAAGAAAGAAAGAAAAGCAACAGCGGGTCGCGCGCTGCGCTTGCTCGCAGTCGAGCAAGCTCGACTCTACGAAGCACTGCATACAAACAAAAAGGACGCGGCGAAGGCCGCGTCCTTTTTGTTTTCTTTCAGTTCGTCAGTAACCCATGCTCTTGCCCACCGTCACCGGGAAACTGTCGAAGGTGGGACGGGGGCGGCTGGCAGGACCGTTGGCGCCATGGATGGCGCCATCGAGCCCCCATGGACGGGTTTACGGCGTGTCCTGCCAGCCGCCCCCGTCCCGCCAAACCATCAGCAACCCAGAGCCGCTTTGGATGTTGATGTTGATGTTGATGTTGCCCGCCGCAGGCGGACCACCGCCGTCAGCGCGGCCCCTCCACATCCAGCCCGATCGGGCAGCTCACGCCCGTGCCACCAATGCCGCAGTAACCATTCGGATTCTTCGCCAGATACTGCTGGTGATAATCCTCGGCGTAGTAGTACGTCGGTGCCGGGTACACGATCTCGGTGGTGATCGGGCCGTAACCGGCCACATCCAGCTGCGCCTGGTAGGCCTCGCGGCTGGCCAGCGCGGCGGCGTACTGGGCCTCGTCGGTGGCGTGGATCGCCGAGCGGTACTGGGTGCCGGTGTCGTTGCCCTGGCGCATGCCCTGGGTCGGGTCGTGGCTTTCCCAGAACAGCTGCAGCAGCCGCTCCAGGCTCACCACCGCCGGGTCGAACACCACCTGCACCACTTCGGTGTGGCCGGTCAGGCCCGAACACACCTCTTCATAGGTCGGGTTCGGGGTGATGCCACCGGCATAGCCGACCGAGGTGCTGTACACGCCCGGCTCGTTCCAGAACTTGCGTTCGGCGCCCCAGAAGCAGCCCAGCGCAAAGCGGATCTGCTGCAGGCCAGCGAAACGGTCCTTCAGCGGATGACTGTTCACGAAGTGCTGGTTGCTGTGCAGCGGCAGCGGCTGCTCGCGCCCCGGCAGTGCTTCTTCCGGGCGCGGCAGGCGCTGCTTGAAGGCCCCGATGCCGAGGATGCCCTGGCCAATTCCCAACATGATGCGCTCCTACGCCGGAAGGCCGGCAATGTCGTCTGCATCTGAAATGGGGTCGTCCGGCGCGTGGCCCAAGTCCAGCGAGGCCACGATGTCCTCGGCCTGCGGCCGCGCCGCATCCGGGATGCCGACCCGCAGTACGCCGAACAATGGCAGCTCGCCCATGCCACCCAGCAGCTGCTCGCCAAACACGAAGGCGGGGATGCCGGCGTCTTCCAGTGCGTGCTTGACCAGGTGGGCGTCGAACAGATTGTCGGCCTTGTACACGATGTGCATGCGACGGCTCCATGGGACATGGGGTCCAGCATACGCCCGGACGCTGAATGGTGGCGGTGGCGGCGCATGACCATTCCGCCGGAAGGTGGATGGAGGGTGCCGGCCGCTGGCCGGCAACCCAGGCGCCGCCGGGCAGCTCTGCGCCGTACGCGCTAGACTGTTGGTCTTTCTGCCCTTTTTCGCCCCAGACTCATGTCCGAGCACACCCCCGCCAGCCCCGAGACCCCCGCCGACAGCCACGAAAAGCGCGATTTCATCCGCCAGATCGTGCGCGAGGACCTGGCCAGCGGAAAGCACCAGGCGATCAAGACCCGCTTCCCGCCCGAGCCGAACGGCTACCTGCACATCGGCCATGCCAAGTCGATCTGCCTGAACTTCGGCATCGCCGGTGAGTTCAGCGGTGTCTGCAACCTGCGCTTCGACGACACCAACCCGGCCAAGGAAGATCCGGAATACGTGGCCGCGATCCAGGACGACGTGCGCTGGCTGGGCTTCGAGTGGAACGAGCTGCGCCACGCCTCGGACTACTTCCAGACCTACTACCTGGCCGCCGAGAAGCTGATCGAACAGGGCAAGGCCTATGTCTGCGACCTGTCGGCCGAGGAAGTGCGCGCCTACCGTGGCACCCTGACCGAGCCGGGCCGCCCGTCGCCGTGGCGCGACCGCAGCGTCGAGGAGAACCTCGACCTGTTCCGCCGCATGCGCGCCGGTGAATTCCCGGATGGTGCGCGCACCCTGCGCGCCAAGATCGACATGGCCAGCGGCAACATCAACCTGCGCGATCCGGCGCTGTACCGCATCAAGCACGTCGAGCACCAGAACACCGGCAATGCGTGGCCGATCTACCCGATGTACGACTTCGCCCACGCGCTGGGCGATTCCATCGAAGGCATCACCCACTCGTTGTGCACGCTGGAATTCGAAGACCACCGCCCGCTGTACGACTGGTGCGTGGACAACGTGGATTTCGCCCATGACGACGCGCTGACCCAGCCGCTGGTCGACGCCGGCCTGCCGCGCGAAGCGGCCAAGCCGCGCCAGATCGAGTTCTCGCGCCTGAACATCAACTACACGGTGATGAGCAAGCGCAAGCTGATGGCGCTGGTCACCGAGCAGCTGGTGGACGGTTGGGAAGACCCGCGCATGCCGACCCTGCAGGGCCTGCGCCGCCGTGGCTACACCCCGGCGGCGATGCGCCTGTTCGCCGAGCGCGTGGGCATCAGCAAGCAGAATTCGCTGATCGACTTCAGCGTGCTGGAAGGCGCGCTGCGCGAAGACCTGGACAGCGCCGCACCGCGCCGCATGGCCGTGGTCGACCCGGTCAAGCTGGTGCTGGCCAACCTGCCCGAAGGCCACGAAGAGCAGCTGACCTTCAGCAACCATCCGAAGGACGAAAGCTTCGGCAGCCGCCAGGTGCCGTTCGCTCGCGAAGTGTGGATCGACCGCGAGGACTTCGCCGAAGTGCCGCCGAAGGGCTGGAAGCGCCTGATCCCGGGTGGCGAAGTGCGCCTGCGCGGCGCCGGCATCATCCGCTGCGATGAGGTGATCAAGGATGCCGACGGCACCATCACCGAGCTGCGCGGCTGGCTGGATCCGGAATCGCGCCCGGGCATGGAAGGCGCCAACCGCAAGGTCAAGGGCACCATCCACTGGGTCAGCGCCGTGCATGGCGTGCCGGCCGAGATCCGCCTGTACGACCGTCTGTTCTCGGTGCCGAACCCGGACGACGAATCGGAAGGCAAGACCTATCGCGATTACCTCAACCCGGAATCGCGCCGCACCGTCACCGGCTATGTCGAGCCGGCCGCGGCCAGCGCTGCCCCGGAGCAGTCGTTCCAGTTCGAACGTACCGGCTACTTCGTTGCCGACCGCCGCGACCACACCGAGGCCAAGCCGGTGTTCAACCGCAGCGTGACCCTGCGCGACACCTGGTCGGCCTGAGGACCTGCGCGGGCGCCAGCACGGCGCCCGCACGCCCGCGACGATGATCACCGCCCTGTCCGCCCTGCTCTGGTTCATCTCGCAGCATCCGCTGCTGACGTTCTTTGCAGCGATGGTGCTGGCCGGGCTGGTCTCGTGGTGGCGGCGCTTTCCGGGCTACGCCATCGTGGTGTTCCCGCTGGCGATGCTCAACATCTTCCTCGGCCACTTCCTCAACGCCACCTTCCTCAATGCGGTGGGCGAGCGTGGTGAAGCGGTGATCGTCAAGGCCGAGGAAACCAACTCCACCCTCAACGAACAGTACATCTGGCGGTACGAAGCGGTGCTGCGTACCGCCGAGGGCCGTGACGTGGAGGTGGTGTTCCATACCAACACCGCCTCGTTGTGGCCACTGGAGAACGCGATCCGCATTCCGGCGCAGGACCAGCCCTTCGTGGTGAAGTACACCCCGGGCTTCCCGCGCAACTTCGTCATCCTCACCAACGAATCACCGCACGGCATTGCCCAGGCCCGGGCCAGCGCGCGCGAACGGGTGGAAGTGGCCGCACGCAAGCTGCATTTCAGCCCGGGCAATACGGACTTCCGCGCAGACTATCGCCGCGAGCTGGAGACCTGGTTGCGCGAGCATGGCAATGATCCGCAGCAGCAGCCCGACGCACGGCGTTATCGCGCCGAACTCGACGCACTCGACGCGCTCGATCGCTAGAGCCCAGGCACGGCCTGGATGTTCCACCCCATCCATCCACAGGCCTGACATGACCACAACTTCCACCGCCCTCCTCCCGCTGCTGCAGCAGGTGCTGCAGGGCGCCGGCATCGCAAGCCGCGTCGACGATGGCGCACTGCTGCTGGACAGCGGCCTGCGCCTGACCCCACATGCAGTGGCCGCGAATGAACGCGACAACGGTGGCTGGCAGACCTCCACCGTCATCGAGACCCAGCACCCCGTGCTGTTCGCCGACGGCCTGTTCGAGTACCAGCACGCCAACGGTGCCGACGAACAGGCCTCGCTGCTGTCCGGCTTCCAGACCTGGATCCGGGTGGACCTGGCGACCCTGCAGACCGCCGTCGGCGCCGCAGACGCACAGGGCCTGCCGATGCTGGGCCTGAGCTATCCGGGCGCCGAGGAAAGCGAAGAACTGCAGCGCACCGTGGTGCTGGGCCCGCTGGCGCACTACCGCGCACAGGAGGTGGATGCCTCCACCTGCAGCGAGGACGACCACGGTTCCTGCCCGTGCTGCCTGTTCACCCGCAGCATGGACGCCTTCGACGAGCTGCTGAGGGCGCGCCCGTTCCTGGCCATCCGCCTGTTCGCCTCGCGCGACGCCGAGGGCCTGTGCGAAGCCGATTGCCGGGTCAACGGCCACGATTTCGCCGCTGCCCTGCCCCTGCTGCGCGCCTATGCCGCCAGCTGGCCACAGGCCGGGCTGGAGTTCCGCAAGCAGTACGTGGTGATCCGCACCGGCTCGCCGGGCTGACCCACCGCCACACCCGGTACAGGCCGCTGCGGCTACACTGCGCGCCGGTTTCCCAAGCAACCGCACCTTCTTCCATCCCACACGAGGCACCCCCGCGATGCTGTACGCGCAAGTCCACCTGACCCTTCCCGCCTGGATCCACGACCAGATCGACCTGGATCGTCGATATCCCGGCGATGAGGCCAAGGTCGCGCTGGCGATCGAGCTGTCGCGGTTGAACGTCGAGCACGCCAGTGGCGGCCCGTTCGGTGCGGTGGTGTTCGGCCCGGATGACAAGGTGATCGCCGCCGGCGTGAACCGGGTGATGCCGCACGCGACCTCGCTGGCGCACGCCGAGAACATGGCCTACATGCTGGCCCAGCAGCGCCTGCAGACCCCGCGCCTGAACGCGGTGCTGTCGCCGGTCACCCTGGCCACCAGCTCGCAGCCGTGCTGCCAGTGCTACGGCGCCACGGTGTGGGCCGGCATCGACCGCCTGCTGATCGGCGCCAACTCGGCCGACGTCGAGGAGCTGACCCCGTTCGATGAAGGCCCGCTGCCGGCCGACTGGGTGGGCGAGCTCAACAAGCGCGGCATCGAAGTGGTGCAGGGCCTGAACCGCGATGCTGCGCGCAGCGTGCTGCGTGCCTATGGGGAAAGCGATGGCGCCCGTTACTGAGACCGGCATCGGCCTGCTGTGCCTGTGCCGGCAGGGCTTCGAGCCCGAACTGGCCGGCGAGCTGCAGTTCCGCGCGGGCGAAGCCGGTTTCGCCGGCTATGCCCGCACCCAGCGCAATGACGGCTACGTGCTTTTCATGTGCGACGACGCCGCTGCATTGGCACCGCGCCTGCGCTGGCGCGAGCTGATCTTCGCGCGGCAGAAACTGCTGGTACTGGCCGAGCTGCCGCAGCTGGATCCGGCCGACCGCATCACGCCGATGCTGGAGGTGCTGGCCGATGCGCCGCGCTTCGGCGACCTGTGGGTGGAGCACCCCGACTCGGATGCGGGCAAGCCGCTGTCCGGTCTGGCGCGCGCCTTCGGCAACGCGCTGCGCCCGGCGCTGCGCAAGGCCGGCAAGCTGACCGACAAGCCGAACAACCGCCTGCCACGCCTGCACGTGGTGTTTGTCGATGGCACCCACGCCTTCGTCTGCATCGCCGACCCGGCCGACAGCGCGCCGTGGGCGCTGGGCATTCCGCGCCTGAAGCTGCTGCCCGAAGCCCCCTCGCGTTCGGCACTGAAGCTGGACGAAGCGCTGTTGACCCTGCTGACGCCGGAAGAACGCGAGGCACTGGCCAGGCCGGGCATGCGCGCGGCCGACCTTGGCGCCGCACCCGGCGGCTGGACCTGGGTGCTGACCCGCCAGCACATGCACGTGCTGAGCATCGACAACGGCCCGCTGCGCCAGCATGTACTGGATACCGGACTGGTCGAGCACCTGCGCGCCGACGGCTTCCACTGGCACCCGGAGCAGCCGCTGGACTGGATGGTCTGCGACATGGTCGAGCAGCCGCGCCGCGTGGCCGAGCGCATGGCCACCTGGTTCCGCGAAGGCTGGTGCCGGCACGCGATCTTCAACCTGAAACTGCCGATGAAGAAGCGCTGGGACGAGACCCGGCTGTGCCTGGACCTGTTCCAGGACCAGGCCGGCAAGCCGCTGGTGGTGCGCGCCAAGCAGCTGTACCACGACCGCGAAGAGATCACCGTACTGGCTTCGCCGCTGCGCTGAGGCCATCGTGCCCGCCGGGCATGGCCCGGCGCTACCGAGGGATGCAACCATGCGATACCGCTCGACTCCGATACTGATCGCCCTGCTGGCGGCGGCGCCTGCCCTTGCCCAGCAGTTGCCGCATACGCCCGCGCAGAGCCAACCGCTCGGCCCGACCGGTGGCGCGATCCGCCAGCAAGCGCTGGGCGCCGGCCGGGTCACCGGCAGCGTGGAGATTGCACAGCCGGCCGGCGAAGCGCAGGTGACCGTACGTTCGCTGGAGCCGAGCAGCGTGGTCGGCCAGTACCGCATCCGCTTCAGCGACCTGGACGTGAACGGCGATGGCTTCATCAGCCGCGAGGAAGCACAGGCCAACCCGGCGTTGGCCGACGAGTTCAACGCGCTGGACCGCAAGCACCGCGGCAAGCTCGACCGCGCCGACCTGGCCGGTTGGCTGGTGGATTGATCCGCCGTCGCGATCTTCATCCACGCATGGCGTGGCTCTACTGACGGCGGGCACACGACCCGCTCCCGGTGGGCGCCAACCTTGGTTGGCACACTGTCGGAGGCGTGCCAACCAGGGTTGGCACCTACCAGGACGGCCTGTACTCCGATCAGACGCCGGCGGCGCGCTTCCAGAATGCCTGCACCAGCGGCGGCCATTTGCCGACGCAGCCCAGCGCGCGGCCACGGGCCAGAGTCAGGTGCATCTCATCATTGGAGAACAGGCGATTGATCGCGTCGAAGCTGTAGGCGGCGATGTGATTGTCGCTGCGGCGCTCACGGGCCCAGCGCTGCAGCCGCTGCGGTGAAAGGCGCGGCTGGCCGCGGCGCTCCGTGGAAGGTGCCAGCCACTGCTGCAGGGCGGCGACATCGCGCAGGCCCAGGTTCACGCCCTGCCCGGCCAGCGGATGCACGACATGCGCGGCATCGCCCAGTGCCAGCACGCGACCGGCGACATAGTGGCGAGCGAGCTGACGACGCAGCGGGAACGCCGCACGTGCCGAGGCCAGCCGCAGTTCGCCCAGGCGGGCGGCAAAGGCGCGGGTCAGTTCCCGATTGAACGCGGCTTCGTCCAGTGCCAGCACGCGAGCGGCTTCATCCTCCGGAAGGGTCCAGACGATGGAACTGCGGCGCTCGGCCACCGGCAGCAGCGCCAGCGGTCCGGTCGGCAGGAAGCGCTGCCAGGCCGTGGCCTGGTTCGGCAGTTCACTGTCCACGTAGGCCACCACGCCACGCTGGTGGTAGTCATGCCGCTCGACCTCGATCCCGGCCAGCCGGCGCAGGGTCGATTCGGCGCCGTCAGCGGCCACCGCCAGCGCCGCTTCCAGGCGACGGCCGTCGTCGAGGCGCAGGCGCACGCCGGCCTCGTCCTGCTCCAGCGTCTCCACCCGCGCCGGGCAATGCAGCTGCACGCCCGCGGCCGGCAGCGCCGCCCACAGGCGATCCTGCAGCAGGCCGTTCTCGACGATGTAACCCAACTCGCGCCGACCGAAGCGGTCCGCGTCGAACAACAGATCCTCACCACCTGCCGCATCCCACACCTGCATGCGCCGATAGGGCCACGCGCGGGCCTGCGCGATGGCAGGCCACACGCCCAGCCGGTTCAACAGCTGCACATTGTCAGCGGCGAAGGCAAACACCCGCAGGTCCGGCTGCGCAGCCTGCCAGGGCGCCGGTTCACGGCCTTCCACCAGTGCGACCGAGAGCCCGGCTTCGGCCAGTGCCAGCGCGCAGGCCGCACCCACCACGCCGCCACCGACGATGGTCACATCCAGACGCGCGTGCCGGCTCATGCGGCTTCTCCGCGGCACAGCCGAGGCACTTCGCCGCGGAAGCCCATCGCGCCACCGACCAGCATCGACTGCACCGAGGCGCGTTGCGCGGCCACCAGGCCGAGGCTGCGCAGCGGTCGCATCAGCGGTGCCGGGTTGCTGGTCAGCCGCGCCAGGCCACCGGAGAACGCCACCGTCTGCCGGCGGTCCTCCTCACGGCGCGCGACATAGGCCTGCAGCAATGCGTCACTGCCGGCGTCCTCATGCGCATCCTCCAGCAGCTCGGCCAGGGTCAGCGCATCGCGCAGGCCCAGGTTGAAGCCCTGTGCGCCCAACGGGTGGATGGTCTGTGCGGCATTGCCGAGCAGCACCGCGCGCTCACCGGCCAGCGCGCGCGCCAGCACCTGGATCAATGGATAGGCACTGCGCGGGCCGGAGTCGAGCAGGCGGCCGGCGCGCCAGCCGATCGCGTGCTGCAGTCGCTGCAGCCAGGCGGCATCATCCAGCGCCATCACCGCGTCGGCCTGGTCGCGCGCAACACCATGCACGGTGCCGAAGTGGCGGTCGCCGCGCGGCAGCAGCGCGGTCGGGCCGGTATCGGTGAAGCGCTCCCACGCCGTGCCATCCGGCGCGCGCTGGCTGCGCACGCGGGCGACAAACAGCGTCTGCTGGAAATCATGGCGGTCGACCTCGATCCCCAGCGCACCGCGCACGGCACTGGCGGTGCCATCGGCACCGACCACCAGCCGGGCCAGCAGCACGTGTTCGCCGTTCTCATCGGCCACCCGCACCTGGCGATAGCCATCGACCACCTCGCCCAGCCCCAGGAAACGCATCGGCCGGTAACGGCGCAGCCGCGGCAGCTCCTGCAGCCGAGCCTCCAGCGCCTGGCCGAAATCGCGCGCGACCACCACCTGGCCGAACCAGGGCCGGTCATAGTCACTGGCGTCAAGCTGCACGCGGCCGAAATCACCGGCGCGGCTGACATGGATGCGGCGGATCGGTCCCGGCGCCATCGCCAGCTTCTGCATCACGCCCAGCGCAGTCAGCGCGTTGACGGTGGCCGCGGCGAAACTGAGGTTGCGCTGGTCGAACACCGCCGGCAGTTCACCGGCGGGACTGGCCTCGAGCAGGCCTACGTCGCGGCCCAGGCGCTCCAGGGCAATGGCCAGGCTGGCGCCGACCAGGCCGCCTCCGACGATCAGCACGTCATGTCGTTCACTCATGCGTTCATGATACGCGCTCGTCCCGACTGTACGCCGAACGGGACGACGCCTGCGCCATCCCGTGCGGCGGGCTAGAATGAAACCTGAATCCGCCCCGGGCCCCCACCATGTCCGACACTGCCAACCGCGCCTTCGTCCTGTCCGTACTTGTACTGCTGCTGGCGGCGACCCGGGTCAATCACTTCGCGGCCATTCCCGATGCCTCCTGGGCCGTGTTCTTCATCGGCGGCTTCTATCTGGCGCGCTGGACGCGCTGGGCGTTCCCGCTGCTGATGGTGTTCGCGGTGCTGGTCGACTGGATCGTGATCCGCAGCAGCGGCCTGGATTTCTGGCAGCACTACTGCGTGTCGCCGGGCTACTGGCTGCTGCTGCCCGCGTATTTCTCGCTGTGGGCCGGCGGCATGCTGCTTGGCCGCAACTACCAGGGCGCGCGCTGGCCGGTGCTGGCCAAGGGCGCGCTGCTGCTGGTCGCCTCGGTGGCGGTCTGCCATCTGCTGGCGCAGGGCGGCTTCTACTGGACCAGCCGCAACGTGGCCGAACCGACCCTGACCGGCTGGGCGCAGAACTACGCGCAGTGGTTCGGGCCGTACCTGCGCACCACCGCGATCTACGTGGCGCTGGCCGCCGCCCTGCAGCTGGCCGTGGAGCAGTTCCTCAAGCTCCAGCAGGCCCGCCGCGACATCCGCCACTGAGCCGCGCCATGGGCCATCGCCTCTCGCGCATCTACACCCGCACCGGCGACGACGGCAGCACCGGCCTCGGCGACGGCCAGCGCGTGGCCAAGGATGACGCACGCGTTGCCTCCTTCGGCACGGTCGACGAGGCCAATGCGGCGCTCGGCCTGCTGCTGGCGGCATCGCTGCCCGAGGACGTGCGGGCGCTGGTCGTGCACCTGCAGCACCAGTTGTTCGACCTGGGTGCCGAGCTGTGCATCCCCGGCCACGCCGCGATCCATGCCGCCGATGTCTCGGCGCTGGAACAGCAGCTGGACCACTACAACGCCGGCCTGCCGATGCTGAAGGAATTCATCCTGCCGGCCGGGGGCGAAGCTGCCGCGCGCTGCCACCTGGCGCGCACCATCGTCCGTCGCGCCGAGCGCGAGACCGTCGCCCTGGCCCGCCGCGAGGCGGTGCGCAGCGAGGCACTGCAGTACCTCAACCGGCTGTCGGACCTGCTGTTCGTGCTGGCCCGGGTGCTGGCCCGTGCCGATGGCCACGGCGAGGCGCTGTGGCAGCCACAGCAGCGCCAGCGCTGAGTCGGCACGATGCTGGTCTATACCCATCCGTCCTGCCTGCTGCATGACCCCGGCCCCGGGCACCCGGAGTGCCCGCAACGCCTGCAGCATGTGCTCGATGCCCTGCATGCGGCCTTTCCCGGCCAGCTGCAGTGGCGCCAAGCCCCTCCGGCCAAGTTCGGCGAACTGACCCGGGTGCATGACAGTTCCCTGCTCGACTTCGTGCTGCAGCCACAGACTGCCCCGCTGCGCCAGCTGGACATGGACACCTGGACCTCGCCGGGATCGGCCAGCGCCGCCGTGCATGCCGCTGGTGCCGGCGTGGCCGCAGTCGATGCGGTGATGCTCGGCGAGGATACGCTGGCCTTCTGCGCCGTGCGGCCGCCCGGTCACCACGCCACCAGCAGCACGGCGATGGGCTTCTGCCTGCTCAACAACATCGCCATCGCCGCTGCCTATGCCCGCGACCGCCACGGCCTGGAACGCATTGCCGTGGTCGACTTCGACGTGCACCACGGCAACGGCACTCAGGACATCTTCCAGCACGATGCCCGGGTCTCGTACTACAGCACCCACCAGGCCGGGCTGTTCCCCAATTCGGGCCTGCGCCGCGACCGTGGCGCCGGCAACCTGATGAACATCCTGCTGCCGCCCGGAAGTGGCGGATTCCGCTTCCGCAATGTCTGGGCCGACGAGATGCTGCCGGCCATCGATGACTTCCGCCCGCAGCTGCTGCTGATCTCGGCCGGCTTCGATGCGCACCTGCGGGACCCGCAGGCCGATCTGATGCTGGAAACCGACGATTTCGCCTGGATCACCGGCGAGCTGCATGCGCTGGCACGCCGCCACGCGGCCGGCCGGGTGGTTTCGATGCTGGAGGGGGGCTACGACCTGCAGGCACTGGCCGAATGCAGCGTGGCGCATGTCCGGACCCTGATTTCAGGCGCCGGTGGTACCGTTGCCGGATGAACCCGAACCGGCAGTCTCCACCGCCCTTCATTGCCCCTATGCAAGGGATGGGGCAAGCTACCGTCCGTTTTCGCCCGAATCCGAACCGCGTGCGCCGAGCCCTCCGACTGCTTCCCCTGCCTCTGAGCATCGCCATCAGCCTGCCGGCGATGGCCGACGACAAGCCGCTCAACTGGGGCCTGTGCCCGGCCACCGACGTGATTCCCGCGTTCACTGACGCCCCCACCCCTGTCCCCGGCCAGGACAAGGCCGCTGCCGCGGCCGCCCGCGAGCAGCAGTCGACCGACATCGAGGGCGACCAGCTGCTGGGCACCACCACCGTGCCGCAGTACGAGGGCAACGTGGCCCTGCGCCGTGGCGATCAGTTCGTCGGCACCGACAAGCTCAGCTTCGATACCGAGACCGGCAACTACATCGCCGACGGCAATGTCCGCTACCAGGACGGGTCGATCCGGATGATCGCCAAGCGTGCCGAGGGCAACCAGGAAAGCGACACCCACAAGATCTCCGACATCAAGTACCAGCTGGTGTCGCGCCGCGGCAACGGTGACGCCGAGTCGGTCGACCTGCAGGGTGCGGTCGGCCAGATGCACCGCTCCACCTACACCACCTGCGACCCCTCGCAGCCGGTATGGAAGCTGTCCGCGCCGCAGATCGAGGTGGACAACGACGAAGGCTTCGGCACCGCCCGCAACGCCGTGCTGCGTATCGGCAATGTGCCGGTGCTGTGGGCGCCTTACTTCAAGTTCCCGATCGATGACCGCCGCAAGACCGGCCTGCTGTTCCCGCAGCTGGGCATGTCCGGCCGCAACGGTGTCGACTATGCGCAGCCGATCTACTTCAATCTGGCGCCGAACTACGACGATACCCTGACCCCGCGCTACATGAGCCAGCGCGGGCTGCTGCTCGACAACGAATTCCGCTACCTCTACAAAGGTGGCCGCGGTGACGTGCTGACCTCGTTCATTCCCAACGACAAGCTGCGCGACCGCGACCGCGGCCGGGTGATGTTCACCGGCTACCACAACGTGAACAACAACTGGCAAACCCGCGCCAACCTGGCCTGGGTCAGCGACGAGCGCTATGTCGAGGACTTCGCCAATCGCCTGGTCGGTGTGACCGCCTCCAGCCTGCAGAGCAGCATCGGATTGTATGGCACCGGCCAGACCTGGACGGCCGGGATCATGGCCGACCGCTGGCAGCTGACCGATTACACCCTCGACGAAAGCTCCCTGCCCTACAACCGCCAGCCCCGCCTGTACTTCAACTGGGACAAGCCGGTGCTGCCGTGGCTGGAAGCCGGCATCTACTCCGAAGCCGTGCGGTTCACCCACGACGATATCAACTACAAGTACGGTCCCGAGGTCGGCCCGGACCTGCAGTACACCCGCAATGGCCGGCAGCGGACATCCGGCATCGGCGTCGGTGGTGGCTCACGCCTGGACGTGAAACCGTACGTGTCGTTCCCGATCAGCGGCGCGGCCTGGTACGTCACGCCCACCCTGGCCTACCGCTACACCGCTTACCAGCTGGACCGCAGCCTGGTGGACGGCGCCAACGGCATCCGTGGGCAGATCCTGCGCTCGCAGGGCATCGATCCGGCCACCGCCACGCCGGAGCAGCTGCGTGGCAACACCTCGCCGAGCCGAAGCCTGCCGATCGCCAGCCTCGATGCCGGCCTGTTCTTCGATCGCGAAACCCGTATCGGCGGCAAGTCGTTCCTGCAGACCCTGGAACCGCGCCTGTTCTACCTGCGCACGCCCTACCGCAACCAGGAAGAATTGCCAATCTTCGATACCCGTGACTTCACCTTCAGCTGGGGCCAGCTGTTCCGCGATTCGCGCTACACCGGCGCCGATCGCCAGAACGATGCCAACCAGCTGACCCTGGCGCTGGGCACCCGGTTCATCGACCAGACCACCGGCAAGGAACGGTTCTCGGCCGCCATCGGCCAGATCCAGTACTTCGACGAGTCGCGGGTGACGCTCCCGGGCGGTGCGCCGGTTGAAAAGGGCAAGTCGGCCTGGATCGCCGACGGCAACTACATGATCAACGATCGCTGGACCCTGGGCGCCACCTACCAGTGGGACCCGAAGTACAAGCGCGAGGACCTGGCCAGCGTCCGTGCCCGCTACCTGATGCCCAACGACGGCGTGGTCAACCTCAGCTACCGCTACCGCATCAATGCCGGTGCCGCGGCCAACGCCAACAAGCATGACCGGACCCTGCTGGAGCAGGCCGACCTGTCGTTCCTGTACCCGCTGAATGCGCGCTGGAGCGTGGTTGGCCGCTACTACTACTCCCTGCAGGACAAGGAACCGCTGGAAATCATCGCCGGTGTGCAGTGGGACAGCTGCTGCCTGGCCGTGCGCGCCGTTGCCCGCCGCTACGTGCGCAACCGCGAAGGCGACATGAACAACTCCATCCAGCTGGAGTTCGTGCTCAAGGGCCTGAGCTCCATCGGCCAGGACACGGACCGTACCCTGCGCCGTGCTATCCTCGGCTACAACCGCGACGACCTCTATCTGGTGCCGCCCAGCAACACCGGGGCGACCCGCGATGACTACGATCCGAATCAGATCCCATGACCAAGCGCTTCCCCGTTCTTCTCGCCTCGCTGCTGGCGGTGTCCAGCGTGTCCGCCCCCCTGCAGGTGCTTGCCCAGGAGGCGCAGCCGCTTGACCGCATCGCCGCCGTCGTCGATGAGGACGTGATCCTGCAGAGCGAGCTCCAGCGTGCGATCGCCAACATCAAGGCGCAGTACACCGGCCGTGAAAACCAGCTGCCGCCGGAAGACGTGCTCAGCCGCCAGGTGCTCGAGCGGCTGGTGCTGGTCAAGCTGCAGGTGGCCCGCGCCCAGAGCAGCGGTATCCGCATCGGCGACCAGGAGCTGAACCAGGCGATGAATGCCATCGCCCAGCAGAATGGCTCGACCCTGGACGCCCTGCGCCAGCGCCTGGCCCATGACGGTATCGACTTCAACGACTTCCGGGCTTCGGTGCGCGATGAAATCACCGTGCAGCGCCTGCGCCAGAGCTTCGCGCAGAGCCGTATCAGCGTCAGCGAGGGCGAGGTCGATGCCGCGCTGAAGCAGCAGGCCACGGTGGGCAACCAGTACCACCTGGCGCACATCCTGATCGCCCTGCCCGACGGCGCCAATGCCGACCAGATCGCCACCGGCCAGAAGAAGGCCGACGGCGTGAAGACCCTGCTGGACAAGGGCGAGCTGGACTTCAACGCCGCTGCTGTCCGCTATTCGGACAGCCCCAACGCGCTGGAAGGCGGCGATCTGGGCTGGCGC
Organism: Stenotrophomonas maltophilia; assembly: GCF_001274595.1. Taxonomy (GTDB): domain Bacteria; phylum Pseudomonadota; class Gammaproteobacteria; order Xanthomonadales; family Xanthomonadaceae; genus Stenotrophomonas; species Stenotrophomonas forensis. The sequence continues at coordinate 811,471 of NZ_CP011010.1, read as the reverse complement.
AGCCTGGATGAAATCCCGCAGGCCTTCGCGCAGATGATGGAAAAGATGAAGCCCGGCGAAGTGGTGGGCCCGATCCGCGGCCCCAGCGGCTTCCAGCTGTTGAAGCTGGTGGACGTGCGTGATGCCAGTGCCACGGCCGGCGCGAGCACGGTCACCGAGTACCACGGCCGCCACATCCTGGTGCGCGTGGACGATCACCAGACCGACGCGGCCGCCAAGGCCAAGATCGATACCCTGCGCGCCCGCATTGCCGGTGGCGCGGACTTCGAGACGGTGGCCAAGGAGTCCTCCGAGGACAACAACAGCAAGGGTCAGGGTGGCGATCTGGGCTGGTTCCCGGCCGACGCCTTCGGTCCGGCGTTCGGCCAGCAGGTCTCCGGCATCCAGGACGGCGGCATCAGCCAGCCGTTCCGTACCGATGCCGGCTGGCACATCGTGCAGCGCGTAGCCACCCGCCAGACCGACGTGACCAACGACAACCAGCGTGCCCAGGTCCGCGAGACCATCGGCCGCCGCAAGCTGGAAGACGAGTACAACCGCTTCCTGCAGGAACTGCGTGGCGAAGCCTACGTGAGCTTCCGCAGCGGCGACCGCGCGGAAAACACCGCCACGCCGCCGCAGTCCTGACCGATGCGCCCCGAGCTCGCTCTGGTACCGGGCGAGCCCGCCGGGATCGGCCCGGAGCTGTGTGTCCGACTGGCCCAGCAGCCGCGTGAAGACAGCCGGCTGCTGGCCTTCGGCGATCCGGACACCCTGCGCGCGGCGGCAGCCGCGCTGAACCTGCCCCTGCAGCTCTTGCCCGAGGATGCCGAAGCCCGCGTCCCCGGTGATCTGCGCCTGCGCGTGGTCGCCAATGCCGTGCCCAGCCGGTTTGGCCACGCCGACCCGGCCAACGCCAGCGCGGTCATTCACGCACTTCTCGGCGCGGGCCGAGCCTGCCTCAGCGGCGAACTGCACGGCGTGGTCACCGGCCCGGTGCACAAGGCGGTCATCAACGAAGGCGGCATCGCCTACAGCGGCACCACCGAACTGCTGGCCGACCAGGCCGGGGTAAAGGTGGTGATGATGCTGGCCAACCCCATCGTGCGCGTAGCCCTGGCCACCACCCACCTGCCGCTGCGCGAGGTGGCCGATGCGATCACCGCACCCGGCCTGGAACACACCCTGCGCACCGTGCATGCCGCACTGCGGCGCGAGTTCGCCGTGCCTGCACCGCGCATTGCCGTGCTCGGCCTGAACCCGCACGCCGGTGAAGACGGCCACCTGGGCCGCGAGGAACTGGACCTGGTGATTCCGCTGCTGCAGCGCCTGCGCGCTGAAGGCATGGACCTGGTCGGGCCGCTGCCCGCCGACACCGCCTTCCTGCCGGCCAAGCTGGCCGGCTTCGACACCGTGCTGGCCATGTACCACGACCAGGGCCTGCCGGTGCTGAAGTACTCGGGCTTCGAACAGGCAGTGAACCTGACCCTGGGCCTGCCCTATCCGCGCGTGGCGGTGGACCATGGCACCGCATTGGACCTGGCCGGCCGCGGCATCGCCGATCCCTCCAGCCTGCAGGCGGCAACGACGCTGTGTGCGCAGCTGGCGCGGCAACGTACACTGAGCGCATGAATTCCCCGCATTCCCCCTCCGGCCCGGTGTTCACCGCCCCGGCCAAGAAGCAGCTTGGCCAGCATTTCCTGGCCGATCGCCACTACATCGACAAGATCGTGATGGCGGTCAATCCGAAAGACGGCGACCGCCTGGTCGAGATCGGTCCCGGCCAGGGCGCGATCACGCTGCCGCTGCTGCGCGTGCATCCGAAGCTGACGGTGATCGAGTTCGACCGCGACCTGATCGCGCCGCTGACCGCCGCCGCCGAGCCGCTGGGCGAGCTGACCATCGTCCATCGCGACGTGCTGCGCGTGGACTTCACCGAGCTGGCCGCCGGCCAGCCGATCCGCCTGGTCGGCAACCTGCCCTACAACATCTCCTCGCCGATCCTGTTCCATGCGCTGGAACATGCCGCAGTGGTCCGCGACATGCACTTCATGCTGCAGAAGGAAGTGGTCGACCGCATGGCCGCCGGCCCCGGCAGCAAGGTCTATGGCCGCCTCAGCGTGATGCTGCAGGCGTACTGCCAGGTGACCTCGCTGTTCGTGGTGCCGCCGGGCGCCTTCCGGCCGCCGCCGAAGGTCGATTCGGCCGTGGTGCGGCTGGTGCCGCGCAATCCGGCCAGCATCGGCATCAACGATCACAGGCGCTTTGCCGAGGTGGTCAAGGCCGCCTTCGGGCAGCGCCGCAAGACCCTGCGCAATGCGCTGAACAACGTGGTGTCCGCCGAGCAGTTCATCGCCGCCGGCGTGCGTCCCGATGCCCGCGCCGAACAGCTGGACGTGGCCGAATTCGTCGCTCTGGCCAATGCCTCCTGATTACACTGCCGGTATGGAAGACGCTGACGTTTATGCCATCTCCGTCGAAGTCGCGCCGCGCTTCCTCGACGATCAATCCGCACCGGAAGACGGTCGCTTTGCGTTCGCCTATACGATCCGCATCCACAACCAGGGACGGGTGGCCGCACGCCTGGTCGCACGCCATTGGCGCATCACCGATGCCAATGGCCGCGTCGAGCATGTCGATGGCGACGGGGTGATCGGCGAGCAGCCGCGGCTGCGCCCCGGTGAAGACTTCCGTTACACCTCCGGTGTCATGCTGGGGACCGATCACGGCACCATGCAGGGACACTACGACATGGTCGCCGACGATGGCACCGAATTCGCCGCGCCGGTCGCACCGTTCGTGCTAGCCGTCCCGCGTACCCTGCACTGACAAGGAGGCCGAACGATGAGTGTGTGGGCGATCGGCGACCTGCAGGGCTGCTATGACGTCACCCAGCGACTGCTGGAGAAGATCCGCTTCGACCCGGCGCAGGACACCCTGTGGTTCTGCGGCGATCTGGTCAACCGCGGTGGCCAGTCGCTGGAAACGCTGCGGCTGGTGCATTCGCTGCGCGAGCACAGCGTGGTGGTGCTGGGCAACCATGATCTTTCGCTGCTGGCCGTCGGTGCGCGCACCGAAGAGGAGCAGCGCAAGGTCAACCCGGACCTGCTGCGCATCGTGCAGGCCGAGGACCGCGATGAACTGCTGGACTGGCTGCGCCTGCAGAAGCTGGTGCACGTGGACCGCGAACTGGGCTGGATGATGGTGCACGCCGGGCTGGCGCCGAAGTGGACCACGCAGATGGCCGAAAAACATGCGGCCGAAGTCGAGGCGCAGTTGCACGGCGCCGGCTACCGCAAGCTGTTCCGCAACATGTACGGCGACAAGCCGAGCTGGGCACCCAACCTGTCCGGCTATGACCGCTCACGCGCGATCATCAATGTGCTCACCCGCATGCGCTACTGCACCCCGCGTGGGCGCATCGGCATTGAGGACAAGGGCACGCCGGGCACCCAGGAACAGGGGTTGTACCCCTGGTTCGAAGTGCCGGGCCGGGTCGAGCGCGACCTGAAGGTCGTCTGCGGCCACTGGTCCGCGCTGGGCCTGACCATCACCCAGGGCGTGCACGCCATCGACACCGGTGCGGTGTGGGGCGGGAAGTTGACCGCGCTGCAGCTTGATACCGATGAGCTGCGCGTGGTGCAGGTGCCGGGCCGTGATGTGCCGGCCCCCGTTGCCAACGCCCGTCCGCCGGCGCGACCGGCACACGAGCGTCCTGCCGCCTCGGCACAGGGCAAGGAACAGGGCGGTGGCACACCTTCTGGTAACCCGGGCACCCGCGGCCCGCGCCGTCGTCGCCGTCGTGGCGGCGGTGGTGGTGGCGGTGGCTCTGCAGGCCCCGGCAACAACGGCGCCCCGCCGCAGGCATGATGCGACCGGGCCGGGCACCAGGGACGGTGCTGCTGCTGACGCTGGCGCTGGCCAGCGGCTGCCAGCCCGGTTCGCCTCCAACTCCCACGGCCGCGCAGGACGCCGCAGCCACGCCGGCACCACCGCAGGCGCCTTCGCCACCACTGGTGGCCGCCGCACGCGCACAGATCGGCGTCACCGTCCGCTACGACCCGGCTTATCAGGTACTCGCCTATCCCGGTGGTGACGTCGCGCGCGATCGCGGCGTGTGCACCGACGTGGTGGTGCGCGCCCTGCGCAGCCAGGGCCTGGATCTGCAGGCACGCGTGCATGAGGACATGCGCGGGAATTTCAGTGCCTATCCGACGATCTGGGGCCTGTCACGGCCGGACCGCAACATCGATCATCGTCGCGTCCCCAACCTGATGCGCTGGTTCGAGCGCCAGGGCTGGCAGCAACCGGTCACCGCCCTCGCCACCGACTACGCGGCCGGCGACATCGTCGCCTGGAAGCTCAACGGCAACGGACTGCTGCACGTCGGCATCGTCTCCGACCGGCGGCTGGCCGATGGCACGCCGCTGGTGCTACACAACATCGCGCGCGGCACGCGCGAAGAGAACCTGCTGTTCCAGCACGCGATCATCGGGCATTACCGGATGCCGACTCCGTAGAGTCGAGCTTGCTCGACTATGCCCTGTGTATCCACCAAGAGCAGTCGAGCAAGCTCAACTCTACAGGTGCGTTGCGATCAGCGGCGCACGTAGTGAACGAAGCGGAACGCGTAGGCGTGGCGTTCGTCAGCCGGGTGCTGCTCGCTGCTCACTTGCTGCCAGCCCTGTGCATCCACCTCGGGGAAATGGGTGTCGGCCGGCACTTCGGCATCGACCCAGGTCAGGTACAGGTCGCTGGCCTGGTCGAGCAGCTGCCGGAAGATCTCGCCCCCCCCGATGATGCACAGCTCGCTCGCGCCCTCGCCTTCGGCAATCGCCTTGGCCTCGTCCAGCGACGCCACCGCGCGCATGCCTTCAAATGGCACTTGGCCGCTGCGGGTCAGCACCAGGTTGGTCCGCCCCGGCAGCACGCGGCCGATCGATTCGGCGGTCTTGCGCCCCATCAGGATCGGCTTGCCCAGGGTCAGCGCCTTGAAGTGTTTGAAGTCGTCCGGCAAGTGCCAGGGCATGGCATTGCCCTGGCCGATGCCACGGTTGCGGTCCAGCGCGACGATCATCGACAGCTTCATCGGGCTCACACCGCCACCGGCGCCTTGATCGACGGATGCGGGTCGTAGCCGTCGATGCGGATATCGTCGAACTGGAAGCCGAACAGGTCGGTCACGTCCGGGTTCAACCACAGCGTCGGCAGCGCGCGCGGTTCACGCGACAGCTGCTCGCGGGCCTGCTCGAAATGGTTCGAGTACAGGTGCGCGTCACCCAGCGTATGCACGAAATCGCCCACGCCCAGGCCGGTGGCCTGCGCCACCATGTGGGTCAGCAGCGCATAGCTGGCAATGTTGAACGGCACGCCGAGGAAGATGTCGCCGCTGCGCTGGTACAGCTGGCAGCTGAGCTTGCCGTCCACCACGTAGAACTGGAACAGGTTGTGGCACGGCATCAGCGCCATCTGCGAGAGCTCGCCCACGTTCCAGGCGCTGACCACCAGCCGGCGCGAATCGGGGTTGCGCTTGATCTCGTCCACCAGCCACTGCATCTGGTCGATCGCACCGCCATCGGCGGTGGCCCAGCTGCGCCACTGCTTGCCGTACACCGGGCCGAGATCGCCGTTCTCGTCGGCCCACTCGTCCCAGATGCGCACCTGGTTGTCCTTCAGGTAGCCGATGTTGGTATCGCCCTTCAGGAACCACAGCAGCTCGTGGATGATCGAGCGCAGGTGCAGCTTCTTGGTGGTGACCAGCGGGAAGCCGTCGTTGAGGTTGAAGCGCATCTGCCAGCCGAACACGCTGCGGGTGCCGGTGCCGGTGCGATCGCTCTTCTCCGCACCGTGTTCCAGCACATGCGAGAGCAGGTCCAGGTAGGACTTCATGCCTTACCCTCGGCAGCCACCGGCAGCTGCGGCTGCAGTACGGGCGCGCGGCGCGACATTGCCAGCAGCACCAGGCCGAAGGCGATCAGCGGCAGGCTGAGGATCTGGCCACGAGTCAGCCAGTCGAAGGCCACGTAGACGCCGTTGTCAGGCATGCGCACGAACTCGACGGCGAAGCGGAACAGGCCGTACATCAGCGCGAACAGGCCACCGACCAGATAGCGGTGGCGCGGCTTGGCCGACACCGTCCACAGCACCACGAACATCACCAGCCCTTCCAGGAAGGCTTCATACAGCTGCGAGGGATGGCGGGCGAACTGGTTCAGCGCGCCGCTGGCGAACTGCGCCTGCAGGGTCGCGTGGTCCAGCTGGTTCAGCGGCGCCGGCAGGCCGGACGGGAACACCACGCCCCAGCTGCCGTCGGTGTACTTGCCCCACAGCTCGGCACCGATGAAGTTGCCGATGCGGCCGAAGCCCAGGCCCAGCGGCACCAGCGGCGCCATGAAGTCCATGGTGTCGAAGAAGTGCAGCGTGTGCTTGCGCGACCACCACCAGCAGGCGCCGAGCACGCCCAGCAGGCCGCCGTGGAAGCTCATGCCGCCATCCCACACCTTGAACAGCAGCAGCGGGTTGTGCAGGAAATCGCCCAGCGCGTAGAACAGCATGTAGCCGATGCGCCCGCCCAGCACCACGCCGAGCATGGCGTAGAACAGCAGGTCGGAGAAGCCGTTGGCATCAACGCCCGGCAGGCGCCCGTCGGCAATGCGCTTGCGGCCCAGCAGCCAGGCAGCAGTGAAGCCGAGCAGGTACATGATGCCGTACCAGTGCACCTTGATCGGCCCCAGCGAGAGGGCGATGGGGTCGATGTCGTGGAAATAGATCATGGAAGGTGCCTTGCGGTTGAACGCCTATTCTCGGGCCAGTGCCGCCCCGGCTCAACCAAGGAGCTGCGGGGTGTTGGGCAGGCCGTCATCGTCTGACCGCGTCGCGGCCGGAAAGTGCCCTTCCACCAGGGTCGAAACCTCTTCGATGGCGCCGCGCAGCGCCTCGACCGGGTTCGGGCCGCGCAGGCCCTCGCGCAGATGGGTACAGACCCGCTGCCACTGCGCCGGACTGATCCTGCCGTGCAGGCCACGGTCAGCGACGATCTCGATCGCGTGGTCGGCCAGCAGCAGGTAGATCAGCACGCCGTTGTTGTGGGCGGTATCCCAGGTGCGCAGGCGGGCGAAGGCATGTTCGGCGGCCTGGCGCGGGGTGACCTTGCGCCACAGCGCGTCCAGCGGCAGGTCGGCCTCCACGGCGAACATCACCTGCCCGCCGTGGCGCTGCTCACCGGCGGCGATGGCCTCGGTGATCGCCTGCAGCGTAGCCGGCGGGAACGCGCGCCGTACCGACGGCGAGAACAGATGGCGGCACAGACGTTGGATCATCACCAGCCTCCCGATGCGCCGCCGCCGCCGGAACGGCCACCGCCGCCGCCCCAACCGCCGCCGCCAAAGCCACCGCCTCCACCGAAGCCGCCTCCGCCACCCCAGCTGCCACCGCCCCAGCCACCGCCGCCGGCAAAGCGGCCCGGGTGCCCGGAGAGCATGGCGACAATCAGGCCAACGATGCCGGCCAGGCCGCTGGCCAACAGCGTGGAGGTGAACAGGAACGCCGCCAGTGCCGCCCCGCCGCCGCCGAGCAGCCCACGCAGCGGGCGTGGCACGCGCGAGAACACCCCGCGCAGGATGCTGCCGGCAAACACGCCGATGAACAGGGCGAGGAACCAGGTATCGCCACCGCCGTCGGGCTCGCCGCCACGCTGGCCACTGATGGGTGCCGGCAGGTCCTCGCCATCGATCAGCTTGACCAGCACACCGGTGGCGTCAGTGATGCCACCGGCATAGTCACCGCTGCGGAAGCGCGGCACCAGGTTTTCCTGGATGACCCGGTTGGCGATGGCATCGGGAATCGCGCCCTCCAGGCCGTAGCCGGGCTCGATGCGTACCCGTCGGTCATCCTTGGCCACCACCAGCAGCACGCCGTCATCCACGCCCTTGCGGCCGATCTGCCACTGGTCGAAGACCCGCGTGGTGTACTGCGCGATGTCTTCCGGCTGGGTGGTGGGCACCACCAGCACCTGCAGCTGGCTGCCCTTGCGCTGCTGCAGGTCAGTCGCCTGCTGCACCAGCGCCTGCTTCTGCGCGGCGTCGAGCGTGCCGGTGGTATCGACCACCGGCGAATCCAGCGCCGGAATCGGCGCCAACTGCTGCGCCTGCGACGCCAACGGCAGCCACAGCAGCAGGGCCAGCAGCGCAGTGGCCAGGCGCATCGGTCAGTGGCCCGGCTGCGGCGCCGGCTGCTGCTGCGGCGCGTTGCCGAAATCGACCACCGGCGCGCTGGAGATCTGCGCTTCGTTGTCCACGGTGAAGTTCGGCTTGGTCTTGTAGCCGAAGATCTTGGCGGTGATCACCTGCGGGAACGAGCGGATGTAGGTGTTGTAGTCCTGCACCTGCTGGATGTAACGGCCACGGGCGACGGTGACCCGGTTCTCGGTGCCTTCCAGCTGCGCCTGCAGGTCGCGGAAGTTCTGGTCGGACTTCAGCTGCGGATAGTTTTCGGTGACCACCAGCAGCCGCGACAGCGCGCTGCCGAGTTCGCCCTGGGCCTGCTGGAACTGCTTGAGCGAGGCTTCGTCGTCGGCGTTGACGTTGATCTGACCGACCCGCGAACGGGCGTTGGTGACTTCGGTCAGCACGCGCTCTTCCTGGCTGGCGAAGCCCTTCACGGTCTGCACCAGGTTGGGCACCAGGTCGGCGCGGCGCTTGTACTGGTTGATGACCTCCGACCAGCTGGCCTTGACCGCTTCATCCTTCTGCTGGATGGCGTTGTAGCCGCAGCCGGAGAGCAGGGAGGCCAGCAGCATCAGGGGCAGGATACGAGTGAACAGGCGCATGGCGGAGGTTCCGGGTGGACGTGGCGCCGAGCATGCCATGGTTCGGGTGAAGGTCGGCCATCGGGCGCCGCCCCCTCCGCGGTGGTTGTGCTCATGGATCGCCTGAGTAGTCCGGGCGGGTGGGCATGGCGGGGGACGCCGTGAATCCGTCCCTGGAGGCTTAGCCGCGCCATCCATGGCGCGGATACCCCCGCCACGCCCACCCGCCCGGCCTCATACGGTTTCCTGCACACCGCGGGAAGATCAAAAAAGAAGCAAAAGCAAAAGCAAAAGCCCATGCTCCAGGCATTCGTGCCGACCAACGGTCGGCACCCACCATCAGCAGCAGGTTCCAACAGATCACAGGAAACTGTCGAAGGCGGGGTGGGTCCGGTTGAGGGGGTGTGAGCGGCATGGATGCCGCGACCAAGCCCCCATGGATGGGTTTACGGCGTCCCCCTCAACCGGACCCACCCCGCCATCCCACGGAATGCCAGCTGTTGCTGTTGCTGTTGCTGTTGCTGTTGCTGTTGCTGTTGCCGTTGCCGTTGCTGTTGATTGCAGCGGGTGCAGGGCTGCAAGCCCTGCCGGAACCCCATACCCCTCAGCAAGCCTCGGCCACCGCAGCGCGCGGACGCCCCAGCCACGCCAGCAGCAACCCCGATGCCGCCAGCAACCCACCGGCCACCGGCACCGCCGCATAGCCCAGCCCCGAGCTGATCACCGCGCCACCCAACGCGGCACCCACCGCATTGCCCAGGTTGAACGCACCGACATTGATCGACGACGCCAGCCCCGGCGCCTCGCTGGCAGCCTGCATCACCCGGATCTGCAGCGGCGGCACGATCGCGAAGGTCGCCGCGCCGAACAGCAGTACACCCAGCGCCGCCGTGGCGTGGCTCATGAAGGCCAGCGGCAGCACGAACATCAGCACGGCAAGGACCGCCAGCAGGATCCGGGTGGCGCCATCCAGCGACCAGTCGGCCATGCGCCCGCCGATGCCGTTGCCGAAGGTGAAGCCGATGCCGATCAGCGCCAGCGACATCGCTATGAAGGCGTTGGAAGCACCCGTCAACTCGGTCAGCACCGGCGCCACGTAGGTGTACAGCGTGAACATCGCACCGGCACCGAGCACCGTGGTGCCCATCGCCAGCAGCACCTGCGGCTGCAGGATCGCCTTCAGTTCCCGGCGCACGTCCGGACGGGGCCCGGGTGCCGACGCCGGCAGCGCGAAGCCCAGCGCGGTGATCGCGGCCAGGCCCAGCACGGCGGTGCCAGCGAAGGACAGGCGCCAGCCCAGCTGCTGGCCGACCCAGGTCGCCAGCGGCACGCCGCCGATGTTGGCGATGGTCAGGCCCATGAACATGGTGGCCACGGCGGCAGCCTGCTTTTCTTTCGGCACCAGGCTGGCGGCAACCACCGCGCCGATGCCGAAGAAGGCGCCGTGGTTGAGGCTGGTGACCAGCCGCGACAGCAACAGCAGGCCGTAGTTCGGGGCCAGCGCCGACAGCAGGTTGCCGACCACGAAGATCGACATCAGCAGCATCAGCGCGGTGCGCCTGCCGAACCGGCCCATCAGCAGGGTCATCACCGGCGCGCCCAGCATCACGCCCACGGCATAGGCCGTGATCAGCATGCCGGCAGTGGGGATGTTCACGCCGACGCCGTCGGCAATGACCGGGAGCAGGCCCATCGGGGCGAACTCGGTGGTACCGATGGCGAAGGCGCCGACGGCAAGGGCCAGCAGAGCGGCTCGGGAATTCATGGCGGGTTCCTGCGTGGGGCAGGCCTTGGGAAGAGAGCGCGTAGCCTGCGCGCATCGTCCTGCCGGATTAAGCCCCGCAGCGGGGAAACACTGTTGCCCCCACTTCACAAGTTGTGCGTTCGCCGCTTCTGTAGAGCCCGGCCCTGCAACGCAGAACCCCCGGCAGTGCCGGGGGTTCTGGATCACGCGCTTACCAGTTGCCGGCGCCCGGCACGTTGTGTTCGCGTGCGCGGCGGCGCATCAGCAGGTTCAGCCACTCCACCAGCACCGAGAAGCCCATCGCGGCGTAGATGTAGGGCTTGGGCACGTGCACGTCCAGGCCGTCCAGGATCAGTACCGCACCAATCAGCAGGATGAAGGCCAGCGCCAGCATCTTCACCGTCGGGTTGGCATCGATGAAGCGGCCCAGCGGGTTGGCGGCCAGCAGCATCACCAGCACCGACAGCAGGATGGCGGCGACCATCACCGGGATGTGGTCGGCGATGCCGACGGCGGTGATCACCGAGTCCAGCGAGAACACGATGTCGATCACCGCGATCTGCGCGATGACGTAGCCGAACACGGCCGAGGCCTTGGTCGTGCTGGGATCTTCATCCTCGCCGCCGCTGATCAGTTCCTTGATCTCCATGAAGCCCTTGATGATCAGGAACAGGCCACCGACGATCAGCACCAGGTCGCGGATGGAGATGCCCATGCCGGCCACGGTGAACAGGTTGGCGGCCATGTGCGCCAGATAGGCCAGCGACACCAGCAGCGCGATACGCGTGATGCACGCCACGGCGATGCCGAGCTTGCGTGCGAACGGGCGACGCTCTTCCGGCAGCTTGCTGACCGCGATGGAAATGAACACCAGGTTGTCGATGCCGAGCACGATTTCCAGCGCACTCAGGGTGAACAGGGTCACCCAGGCATTGGGGTCGGCGAGGAACTCAAAGGACATGGAAACTCTTCAAGGCAGTGGGGGAATGGGGTTTCAGCCGTAGCTGCCGGCCAGCGCGTGCGGAACCACGACCAGCGCCCAGCACAGCAGGACGTTCATCATCAGCACGAACACCGCCGCCGAACCCATGTCCTTGGCGCGGCCGGCCAGTTCGTGGATTTCGCTGCCGTAGCGTTCGATCACCGCCTCGATGGCCGAGTTGGCCAACTCCATCGCCAGCACCAGCAGCATCGAGCCGATCATCAGCGCGCGTTCGACCGGGGTCTGGCCCAGCCAGATCGCGACCGGGGTCAGCACGATCAGCAGGTAGACCTCCAGCCGGAACGAGGACTCGTGCAGCCAGGCGGCGCGAAGGCCCTGCCAGGACCAGCGGGCGGCCTGGAAGATGCGGCGCGGGCCGCGGGGCAGGTGGCCGAACTGATCAGCCACGGCAGGAAGATCCAGCAACAGGAGCGCGGCGCAGCGACCGCTCAGACGCACGGCAGGGAATCATGGGTGCACAGGAATAGGCAGATGGCGGCCATTTTGCCACAAGGCCGCCAGCCATACCCCCGGCGGCCCGGCCGAATGGCCTGCCAACGGCAAGCACCCGGCCAGCCCCTGCTCCTATGATGGAGGCTTCCTTCCCCGCTGGAGCGCCTGATGTCCCGTCGCCGTACCTGCCTGCTGATGCTGGGCCTGCTGACCGCCGCACCGCTGGCCCAGGCCCTGAGCCCGGCCAGGCCGCCCCAGGTGCCCGAACAGGTCTCGAACGTGGCCTGGGCGGGTGACATGGCCCGCTTCGCCAGCGCCGACCAGGCCAATCCGCCGCCGCGCGGCGGCATCGAGTTCATCGGCAGCTCCTCGATCCGCTTCTGGGAGAGCCTGGCCACCGACTTCCCCGGCCAGCCGGTGTTCAACCGCGGCTTCGGCGGCTCGGAAGTGCGCGACAGCACCTGGTACGCCGACCGCATCGTGGTGCCGTATGCGCCATGCAAGCTGTTCTTCTACGCCGGCGACAACGACCTCAACAGCGGCCGCACCGCCGTACAGGTGCGGGACGATGTGGTCGCCTTCGTGCAGCGCGTGCATCGCGACCTGCCGAAAACGAAGGTGGAATACCTGTCGATCAAGCCGAGCCCGTCGCGCGCGCACCTGCTGCCGGCGATCAACGAGGCCAACGCGCTGATCAAGGCTGCCCTGGCAAAGCTGCCCAACACCGGCTTCACCGACATCTATACGCCGATGCTCGGCGCCGATGGCCAGCCGGATGCGACGCTGTTCCGCGAAGACATGCTGCACATGACCCCGGCCGGCTACGCGATCTGGACCAAGACGGTGGCGCCGAAGGTGAAGTGCGATTGAGGCAGGCGTGCGTCGGGCATGGCCCGGCGCTACCGCAACTTCATCCACGCATGGCGTGGATCTACTGCGGGTCGCGGGAAACTGTCGAAGGCGGGGCGGTGTGGGTGTGCAGGACCGTTGGCGCCATGGGTGGCGCCATCGAGCCCCCATGGAAGGGTTTACGGCGTGTCCTGCACCCCCACACCGCCCCGCCCCTCCTCGGAATGCCCGCTTTTGATGTTGATGTTGCCTCGGCGGGTGCCGGGCGCAGCCCGGCCAAAGCCCTCTACCGGAAAATGACCGTCGCCTCGGTGCCCTGCCCCGGCTCGCTGGCCAGGCTGACCTTCCAGCCGAAGCGGTCGCACAGCCGGCGCACGATCGACAGGCCCAGGCCGGTGCCCTGCGGGCGGCTGGGCTCGGCGCGGTAGAACGGCTCGAACGCGCGCGACAGTGCCTCGGCGGACATGCCGATGCCGGTGTCGCGCACCACCACACGGTCGTTGAGCACGTGCACGTCGATGCGCCCTTCGTCGGTGTAGCTGCAGGCGTTGCGCACCAGGTTGCTGACCACCACCTGCAGCACCCGAGGCGGCGCGTGCAGCTGCACCGGGCCATCGCTGTGCAGGTGCACCGCCACCGGCCGCGCGCCCAGCAGTTCGTTGGCGTTGTCCACTTCATAGCGGACGATGTCGTTGACATCGAACAGCTCGATCTGCGGCTCGACATCGGCCTCGCGGGCCAGGATCAGGAACGCATCGATCACCGCTTCCATGTCACGGCCGGCGCGCTGGATGCGCTGCAGGCTGCGACGCAGGCGCGGCTGCAGCGTTTCATCGCCCAGTGCCATGTCACTGGCCACGCGGATCACGGTCAGCGGCGTGCGCAGTTCGTGGCTGGCATCGCGGGTGAAGTTGCGCTCGCGCGCCACATGCGCGCTGACCCGGTTGGCCAGCGAATGCAGGGCGGCCGCCAGCTGCCGGGTCTCGCCCTGCATGTCGGCCGGCAGTTTGTTCGGCTCCAGATCGGCCGCCTCGGGGTGGCCAGGGTCCCAGCGCGACACGCGCCGCGCCAGCCAGTTCACCGGCGACACCAGGCGCTTGGAGGCGCGGTAGGTCACCCAGCTGGCGCCATACACTGCCAGCAGGGTCAGCAGCACCGGCACGATGCCGAACCAGAACGCCAGCATTTCCGCACGCGAGCGCAGGAACACCAGGTACAGGCGGCCGGCTGGGCGCACATCGACCAGCACCAGCTGGTCGTCCTTGGGCAGTTCGTGGAAACCGGGTTCCAGGTTGCGCAGGTTGGCCGGCAGCGACAACGCCGACTGCCCGCTTTCCAGCAGGTAGCCACGGATGTTCTGGGTGTTGGGTGGCGGCTGTACCGGCGAGGCCTCGTGCAGCGTCCAGTAGTACGCCGCTTCCTCGCGCAGGGCGGCGCCGACCAGGCTGTGCTTGATCACCAGCGAGACCAGCCAGGCACCGAGCAGGATGCCCAGGCTGGCCAGCACTGCCTGCAGGATGAAGGCGATACGGATCTTGCGCGGCAGGCCGTGCGGCATTGCGGGGTCCCGGTCAGAGCGCTGCGATTATAGGCAGCGCGCCGCGCCGTGCGGGTGCACGGGCGATAACCGGCGGCAACGCCAGCCGGTCATCCCCTGCCCTCGTTCATGGCCATGCCCCGGCCGGGCCTGCTGCTGCACCGGCGCGGGCCCCGATCAGGCCATCGGCTGGGCGATATCGGCAATGCGGTAGCCGGCACTCTGCACGGTGTGCAGCAGCGGACGGTCGAACGGCTTGTCGATGATCTTGCGCAGGTTGTACAGGTGGCTGCGCAGGGTGTCCGAATCCGGCAGGCCATTGCCCCAGATCTCGCGTTCGATCTCCTGGCGGGTGACCACGCGCGGCGATTCGCGCATCAGGATGGTCAACAGGCGCAGGCCGATCGGCGAAAGCTGCAGCTCGGTACCGGCACGGGTGGCACGCATGCTGACCGGATCGAGCACCAGGTCGGCGACCTTGAGCACTTCCGAACCGACCTGGCGACGCTCGCGGCGGATCAGCGCGCGCAGGCGGGCCTCCAGTTCCTGGATCGCGAACGGCTTGGTCAGGTAGTCATCGGCGCCGAACCCGAGGCCGGTGAGCTTGTCGTCCAGCGTGTCGCGTGCCGTGAGCATCAGCACCGGGGTGGACTTGCGCGCATCGTTGCGCAGGCGACGGCACACTTCGATGCCATCCAGGCGCGGCAACATCAAGTCGAGCACCACGACGTCATAGCTGTTTTCCGCCGCGAGGCGGTAGCCATCCAGGCCGTCCTGTGCATAGTCGACCTCGAAGCCGCGACCTTCCAGGTATTCCCCGATCATCTCGGAGATGTTGCGGTTGTCTTCGACCACCAGCACCAAGCCGGAGGTCTCCTTCGTCTGACGCATGTGATTCCCTCTAACTTCAGCTTTGTGAAACATGCCGGATCGACGGTGGACGCGATGTGAAGTTCCGTCAAGAGGTCATCAATCGGTTCAGAGCAGCGGCCTGAGCAGTGGCCAGACGTTGTCCAGCACCTTCGGTTGCGCCTGTGCCGTGGGGTGCAGGCCATCGGCCTGCATCATGCCCGGCTGCAGGGCCACGCCCTCCAGCAGGAACGGCAGCAGCGGCACCTTGTACTGCGTGGCCAGCGCCTTGTAGGCGGCCGCCAGGCGCTGGCGATAGGCCGGCCCGTAGTTGGGCGGCACGTCGATGCCCAGCAGCAGCACCCGGGCGCCCGCCTTCTGGCTGGCCTGCACCATTTTCTCCAGGTTTCCCTGTACCTGCGCCGGGGTCAGCCCACGCAGCGCGTCGTTGCCGCCCAGCGCAATCACCACCACGGTCGGCTTCTCCTTCGCCAGCAGGCCCGGCAGGCGGGTCAGCGCGCCGGCGGTGGTCTCCCCGCTCATGCTGGCGTTGACGATGCGTGCCGGCGTTTTCGACTGCTGCCTGACCCGCTGCTGCAGCAGGCTGACCCAGCCGGCGTCGGCGGGGATATTGTGGGCGGCACTGAGGCTGTCGCCGAGTACCAGCACGGTGCCCGCCGGACCTTTGGCACAGGCCAGCCCGGGCAGCAGCAGGAACCCTAGCAGCAGCACCATCATCGCGCCGGCTCGCCGGCTCCATCCCGTCTTGCGCATTGGAGTCTCCTCATCGACAGCCTGTCCCCCCGCAGCGCGCCCGTCGCCATCGCCGTCGACCAGGTCGGCAAGTCCGTGCAGGGCCCGGAGGGTGAAGTCCACATACTGGACAACATCACCCTGACCGTCCATGAAGGCACCAGCGTGGCCATTGTCGGTGCCTCCGGTTCCGGCAAGACCACCCTGCTCGGCCTGCTGGCCGGGCTGGACCTGCCCAGCCGCGGCAGCATCGCGCTGGCCGGCCAGGATCTGGGCCGTCTCGACGAGGAAGCCCGCGCCCAGCTGCGCGCACGCGAGGTCGGCTTCGTGTTCCAGAGCTTCCACCTGCTGCCGGCGCTGACCGCCGCCGAGAACGTCGCGCTCCCGCTGGAGCTGGCCGGCCGCGAAGACCGGGTGCGGGTGGACGAAGTGCTGGCGCAGGTCGGCCTGGGCCATCGCGCCCGTCACTACCCGCGCCAGTTGTCGGGCGGCGAGCAGCAGCGCGTGGCCCTGGCACGTGCCTTCGTCACCCGCCCGCGCATCCTGTTCGCCGACGAACCGACCGGCTCGCTGGACCACGCCACCGGCCAGCACATCAGCGACCTGCTGTTCGAACTCAACGCCGGCAGCGGCACCACGCTGGTGCTGGTCACCCACGACCTGCGGCTGGCCCAGCGCTGCCAGTACATCCACCGCATCGATGACGGCCGCCTGCTGCCGGTCGAGCGCGGAGCCGCAGCATGAACCTGCTGCGCCATGCGTGGCGCGCGCTGCGCCGCGAGGCGCTGGCCGGCGACCTGCTGACCGTGTTCGCGGCCTTGGTGCTGGGCGTGGCGGTGATGACCGCGGTCGGCACCCTGGTGAACCGGGTCAACCTGGCCCTGACCGGCAGTGCGGCGGAAATGCTCGGCGGTGACCTCGGCATCGCCGGGCGCGACGACCCGCCGCAGGCCTTCGCCGAAGAAGCGCAGCGGCGCGGACTGGCCTACACCCGCATCGCCAGCTTCGGCAGCGTGCTGTTCCACGGCGAGGCCAGCCAGATGGCCAGCATCAAGGCGGTGCAGGCCGGTTATCCGATGCGTGGCACGCTGCGGGTGCGGGCCACGCCCGGCGGTGCGCTGATCGCCGACGCCGGCATGCCCGCCAGGGGCCAGGCCTATGCCGATCCGCGCCTGCTGCAGGGGCTGGGGCTGAAGGCCGGCGATGACCTCGAGTTCGGCGCCGGCACGCTGCGCATTGCCGGCATCATCGAGGCCGAGCCGGATGCCGGCGGTGACCTGCTCACCCTCTCGCCCACCCTGCTGGTCAACCGCGCCGATGTGGAGGGCACCGGCCTGCTCGGCCCGGGCAGCCGCATCAACTACCGGCTGATGTTCGCCGGAGCGGCCGATCAGGTGGCCGGGCTGCGCCAATGGCTGCTGCCGCAGGTCAAGGGCCTGCGCCTGCTGAGCGTGGACGACACCCAGCGTGGCGTGCGCCAGGCGTTCGACCTGGCCGGGCGCTTCCTCGGCCTGAGCGCGCTGCTGGCGGTGCTGCTGGCCGGCGTGGCAACCGCGCTGGCGGCCAACCGCTTCGCCCTGCGCCGCATCGACCAGGTAGCGATCCTGCGCTGCCTGGGCGCGCGCCAGCGCGACATCCTGTTCGGCCTGGCACTGCAGCTGCTGATGCTGGCGGTGCCGGCCTGTGCGCTCGGCATCGGCCTGGGCATGGCTGCGCAGGAAGGCCTGGTGCAGGTGCTGGGCAGCCTGGTGCCGCAGCGCCTGCCGCTGCCCGAAGCGATGCCGGCGCTGACCGGTGCCGGCATCGGCCTGTTGCTGCTGTTCGGCTTCGGCCTGCCCCCGCTGCTGCGCCTGCGCGGGGTGCCGCCGATGCGCGTGCTCAACCGCTCCTTCGCCGCGCTGCCACCGGCATCGCTGCTGGCCTATGTCGCGGCGCTGGCGGCCAGCCTGCTGCTGGCGGTGCAGGTCACCGGCGACCTGAAGCTGGCCCTGTGGGTGCTGGGTGGGCTGGCCGCACTGGCAGTGGCCGCCGGTGTGGTCGGCTTCGTGCTGCTGCAGCTGCTGCGCGGCCTGCAGCACCGCCTGCATGGCAACTGGCGCCTGGGCCTGGCCGCGCTGACCCGGCGCCGCATGCTGGCGGTGATGCAGCTGGTCGGGCTGTCGCTGTCGCTGTGCGCGCTGTTGCTGCTGGCGGTGACCGGTCCTGGCCTGCTGCAGCAGTGGCGCGAGCGGCTGCCTGCAGATACGCCGAACTACTTCCTGATCAACATCCAGCCCGAACAGCGTGACAGCGTGCTGGCCGCGCTGCGCGGATTGGGCGCCAACGATGCCAGCATCGAACCGATGGCCACCGGCCGCCTGATCGCGATCAACGGCAAGCCGCCGCTGCGCGTGGACCGCACGCCGGAACAGAACGGGCAGCCGGCATCCGGCGAGGCCCAGCGCGACGACGATGACGAGAACCGGCCGTTGAACTTCAGCTGGCGCAACAGCTTCCCGCCGGCCAACACGCTGGTCGACGGCACGTTCTGGAAGGCCGACAGCACGGCGCCGGAAGCGTCGGTGGAGATCGGCTGGGCCAAGCGTTACGGGGTGGCCAGCGGCGACCGCATCAGCATTGCCGTCGGTGAACAGGAGCGCGAATTCACCGTCACCAGCGTGCGCAAGGCGGACTGGAACACGTTCCGACCGAACTTCTTCGTGCTGCTGAACCCCAACGCGGTGGGCGACACCCCGCACAACCTGCTGTCGGCGTTCCATCTGCCGGCCGGCAAGGCCGCCGGGCTGGGTGAACTGGTGCGCGCGCAGCCGAACCTGTCACTGCTGGACGTGGATGCGGTGATCTCGCAGGTGCGCGATGTGATGGAGCGGGTGGCGCAGGCGGTGCAGCTGGTGATGGTGTTCAGCCTGCTGGCCGGCGTGCTGGTGCTGCTGGCCGCGCTGCAGGCCACGGCCGGCGAGCGCCGCTATGACAGCGCGGTGCTGCGCACGCTGGGCGCGACCCGGCGCCAGCTGCGCGGTGCGGTGCTGGTGGAATTCGGCGCACTGGGCACGTTGGCGGCGCTGCTGGCGGTGGGCGCGGCGGCGGCCATCGGCGTGGCGGTCTCGCAGAAGGTGTTCGAGCTGCCGCTGCTGCCGCCGTGGCCGGGCCTGCTGCTGGGCGGCGTGGTCGGCATCGGGCTGAGCCTGCTGGCCGGCTGGTGGGGCACGCGGCGCATCCTGCATGCGCCGCCAGCCCTTGCCTTGCGCGAAGCTTGACGCTGCTTCGGATCGGAGAGCGTGCCGAGCAAGCTCGGCACCTACTAAAGCGCAGGACTAGTAGATCCACGCCATGCGTGGATGCGGTGGCGGGCGCGCCCGGTACCTCACCACAACCGCGGCGGCGATCAACCTTCCTTCGGCGCCTTTTCCACGTACTTGGCGAACACTTCGTCGATCTGCTTGTCCTTCACCTTCTTGCCGGCCTGGATCTCTTCGGCCTGGGTGAACAGCGGGATGATCATCGCCATGCCGTCGATCTTGGTCTTCAGGTGCACGCCCGGGGCCTGGGTCAGGAAGCCGTCCCAGCGCTGGCGCACCTTGGCCCAGTAACCAGCGGTGGCCTTCCAGTAGTTGCGGGCCGGGGTGAAGTCGATCTCGGTGGTCTTCACGTAGTCGTTGAAGCCGAACTCGCGCGCGATCTCCACCTGGCTGCCATCGGCATTGCGCTGCACCTTGGTGTTGAACTGCTCGTGGGTCCAGCCGTTCGGGGTCAGCGTGTGCCGGTTGATCACGGCCAGCGCGTTGTAGTCGCTGCGCTTGGTGTACTCGCGACGCGGCAGCGGACGCCAGCTCAGGTCGCTGGTCCAGCTCGGCACGTTGTTGCTGTAGGTCCACTTGCCGGTGCCGCAGTAGCGCGGTGCGTCGCTCACTTCATACACGCACTGGGTCCACGCCCCCTGGTTGGTCGCCGCCGGAATGGTGCGCACCTGCCAGGTCTGGTCGGCACTGAACTCGAAGCGGTTCGGCGCTTCGTACACCCAATCCTGGCGCCAGTGCTTGGTGATGTGGCCGCTCTTTTCGTCCAGCAGCAGGTGCTGCAGCACGATGCGCTTCGGCGTGTCTTCCACCACGATGACCACTTCGTTGCCGCCGCTGCGCATCGCCGGCGCGCGCTCGTAACCGGGCTTCAGCAGCACGGTCTCGTCGAAAGCGAAATCCACGGTGTACTCGCCCTGCATGGCGAGGATGCTGTCATGGTCGCGGGCGATGTCGGAGGGCTGCGCGCTGGCCACGCCGCTGGCGGCGAGCAACAGCAGGGCGCTGGCTGTCTGGAACTTCATCGGGGTCTTCCTTCAGGGTTGCAGGTTTGTTGAGAGGCCATCCGTGGCCGACAGGCGTTCCATCAGGTTCAAAGACGGATCAGCGGCAGGTCGCCGGGTATCCGCGGTGCCGGTCGCCGTGCGGCGTCGGCGCAGCAGCAGTCGTCGATTGCCAGCTCGCCTTCGGCGCCTTCCAGGCGAGCGATACGGCGCGCCGTGGCGGCGCCCAGCGAGGACAGGGTCGACAGGCTGGCGGCCAGGGTGCGGCCATCGTCGGCCGCATGCAGGCGCAGCGCGCACAACCGCCAGCGCTGGCCACCGAGGTGGCCGGCCAGGCGTCGCCACAGGCGCTCGCCGACACTGCCATCGCTGTCGTGCTGCGGTCCCGGCGGCAGCGCGGCCACCAGCCGGTCCCAGGCCAGGAAATCGCTGTCCGGCAGCAGGTACAGGCGCCACACGCAGCGGCCGCGGCCATCGAGGAAGCACAGGCTTTCGCGCAGGCCCTCGCTGTCCACGCCCTGGCAGGCATGCACGCGCACCGCCTGGCGCCAGCCGCCCAGTTCGTTGCCGTCGGCGTGATACAGGCACAACACGGTGCCGAGCGTGGCCAGCTGTGCCGGGGTCGGCCAGGCCGCACCGTTCGGTGCGGCGATGGAGTCGTTCCTGCGTGCGGACAATGCTCGGCTCATGAGGTCACCAGGAAACGGCAAGGCTGGCGGAGAAGGTACGGCCCGGGCTGGTATAGCGGTCCAGCACACGGCTGGTCGGCAGCAGCGTCGAACCGACGTTGGACCAATCGATGTAGCGCTTGTCGGCCAGGTTGAACACGCCGACATTGAAGGTCGCGCCCGGCGCGAAGTTCCAGTGCGCCATCAGGTCGGTCACGCCGTAGCCCGCCGGGCGATAGGCCGTGGTGCTGGCCAGCCGGTCCTTGCGCTTGACGAAGGTGCCAGCCAGCTCGACACCCCAGGTCTCGGTGTCGTACATCAGGCCGACGGTGCCGCGCAGCGGGTCGACCGAATCCAGCGGCGTGTCTTCGGTCTTGTTGTCGCCACGCGACCAGGCCACCGCACTGCGCAGCGCCCAGCCCTGCAGGGCCGGGCTGATCTGCCCGAAGTCGACACCGGCCTTCAGTTCGGCGCCGTAGATGCGCGCGTCGGCGATGTTGCGCGACTGGAACACCATCAGGCCCTGTGCGTTGGTGCCGACCAGCGACTGCGACTCGATGAAGTCCTTGTATTCGTTGTAGTAGCCACTGACGCTGACGTAGGCGGCCGGCGACAGGAAGCGCAGGCCCAGCTCCATGCCATCACTGGTTTCCGGCTTCAGGTCCGGATTGGGAATGGCGGTGTAGCCGAAGGCGAAGTTGGTGAAGCCGAGGTTGACGTCGTTGTACGGCGGCGAACGGAAGCCATGCGAGTAGCCGGCGAACAGCGACCATTCGTCGGTGAAGCGATAGACCATGCCCAGCTTCGGCGAGACACTGGTCTTGGTCAGCTTGGCCACCGGCACGCCGGGATTGTCCTCGGCAAAGATGTTGTCCACCTCCGGCTTCAGCTCGTAGCGGTCAACGCGCACGCCCGGCACCAGCGACAGCTTGCCGCCGGCCATGCGCATCTCATCCTGCGCGTAAAGGCCCAGCTCGGTGGTCTTGCTGATCGGGAAATCGCGCACCGGGAATGCATCCGGCAGGATGGTGGTGCTGGTCTGGCCGTTGGCCAGCACCTGGAAACCATCGCGCTTCTGGCGGATTTCGGTACGTGCGCCCTCGAAGCCGTAGGTCAACGCGTGTTCGACGCTGCCGGTGCTGAAGGCCTTGTTGAACTGCGCCTGCAGGCCGTACACGCGCTGGTCGAAAGTGAACTCGCGGTGGCGACGGCTGCGGTTGGCGCGGTCCTCGTCGGTGACCTGGGTGGTCTCGCTGTTCTGGCTGTACACCTGCCAGTGCAGGCTGTCGGCAAAGCCCTTGTCCAGCGCATCCATTTCATGGGCGAACGACACGCGGGTGCGGTTCTGCTTGTCGCGCGCCTTCATGCCGGTGGTGGTGGTGCGGTCGATCGACGACAGCACGTTGGTCTCGGTCTTGTCTTCGTTGCCTTCCACGGTCAGGCGGAAACGCTGGTCCTCGCTCGGCGCGTAGACCAGCTTGGCCAGGCCGCTGCGACCATCGCGGTCCTGCGGGTTGGGCGCAGTGCGGGTGTTGTCGAGGCTTCGCACGTCACCCTTGTTGACGGTTTCCTGGCCCTGGCGATGGTTGATGTTGACCATGCCGCTCCAGTGCTCGCCACCGAAGGCGGTGGTGACGCCGCCAAGCAGGCCCTTCCACTCGCCGTCATAGCCGAACTTCAGGCCGACGTAGCTGTCCTTGCCGTCCTTCAGGTAGTCGGCCGGATCCTTGGTGACGAACGCGACCACACCGCCGAGTGCGTCCGAGCCATACAACGAGCTGGCCGGACCGCGCACGATCTCCACGCGCTTGAGCGTGTCCAGGTCGGTGAAGTTGCGGTTGGCATTGGAGAACGAACCAATGTTGAAGCTGGTCGGCATCGCGATGCCATCGGTCTGCACGCGCACGCGGTTGCCGTCCAGGCCACGGATGCGGATGCTGCCGAGGCCGAAGCGGGCCGCGCTGCGGTTGACCGACAGGCCCGGCTCGTAACGCAGCAGGTCCTTGATGTCCTGCACCAGGTGCCGGTCCATCTGCTCGCGGTCGATCACATCGACCGTGGCGGCCACATCACTCACCGCACGCTCGGTGCGGGTGGCGGTGACCTGCACGCGATCAAATTCGCGCGCGTCGGGCGCGGCGGTGGCAGCGGCGGCAGCATGGGCGGACAGCGGCAGGGCCATCCAGACAGCAAGGCAAAGGGCGGTATGGCGGGTCATCGGTTTCGTTCGGTCAGGCAAGGGAACCCCCGGTTACCGGCACACCCGGAGGATGCGCGCGATAGACCGAGGGGGAGAGAGCGGGCGCGGACGGGTCGCCCACCCTGTCGGCGTTGCCGGCAGGAGGGAGGGAGGCGGGCGACCAGGCCGCGGTTACTTGGTCAGGATCAGCTTGTCGTTGCTGGTGTGCCGCAGGCGATAGAAGCGGTCGCCGTGCTGGATCAGGATTTCACGACGGCCCTTGAGCAGGGCTTCGCTGTCGATGACCTCTTCCGGCGGAACGACGCGGACCGGACGATCGCGGAGGGTCAGCGTTTCGGGGCGCAGCAGTACAGGTTGAGCATTCATGAGCATCTGGACTCGTGCGAGGGACGAGTTAAATGATAATGATTCTCAGTTGACAATCAACAACCATTCTCAATTTGATTGATGAGATTAATGATCGAATCCGGAAATTCGATAGCTTCTATCAATCAAAATGGCGTGGCGCTTTTGTAGAGTCGAGCCCTGCTCGACTGCTCTCCCAGGGCCGGAGTCGAGCATGGCTCGACTCTACAAAGGGCAGTCAGGCGAAGACGGCTTCGACCTGGGCCCAGCCGGCGGCATCGACCTGCTCCAGCACCTCCAGCGCCTGCAGGTTCTGCAGCAGCTGGCTGACCCGGCTGGCGCCGAGGATCACGCTGGAGACGTTCGGGTTGCGCAGGCACCAGGCAATGGCCAGGGTGGCCGGGGACTGGCCCAGCGCACGCGCCACCTCGCTGAAGCGGCGCACCTGGCCCAGCCGGGCCTTGGCGTCCGCCCCCAGCACCATGTCCTGCAACCACTCCATGCCCGGGCGGCCCAGCCGCGCATCGGCCGGGATGCCCTGGTCGTACTTGCCGGTCAACAGGCCCGAGGCCAGCGGCGAGAAGATGGTGGTCCCCAGGCCGGCACGCGCATACAGCGGTGCGTACTCCAGCTCTACCCGCTCGCGGTGCAGCAGGTTGTACTGCGGCTGCTCCATCGACGGTCCCTGCAGGTTGTGCGCCTCGGCGATGTCCAGCGCCTGCTGGATCTGCGCGGCCGACCACTCCGAGGTGCCCCAGTAGAGGATCTTGCCCTGCCGCACCAGCGTGTCCATGGCGTGCACGGTCTCGGCGATCGGGGCGTCCGGATCCGGGCGGTGGCAGTAATAAAGGTCCAGGTACTCCACCCGCAGGCGCTTGAGCGCGGCATGGCAGGCATCGGTCACATGCTTGCGCGACAGGCCGCGCTGGGTCGGCCGCGGGTCCTTGGCGCTGCCAAAGAACACCTTGCTGGACACGCAGAAACCGTCGCGCGGCAGCCGCAGGTCGCTGATCACGTCACCCATCACCTGTTCGGCGCGGCCGTTGGCGTAGCCCTCGGCGTTGTCGAAGAAGTTGACACCCTGGTCCCAGGCAGCCGCCACCAGGTTGCGCGCCTCGTCGCGTGGAATCTGGTCACCGAAGGTCACCCAGGCACCGAAGGACAGGGCGGAAATCGGCAGGCCGGTGGAGCCCAGGCGACGGTATTGCATGCAAATCTCCTGCTGCGGGCCCGCATCCGGGCCGGGATCGAGCCTCATTCTACCTGCCGCTGCCGGCCGCAACCCCTTGCCGTTGCTGGCCTGATCGGTACCGATGGACGCCTGCACGTTGCTTTTCCTTGCCCCGGCCCCGGCCCTGCACTAGGCTTCCCGTTTTTCGCGACGCCCCAGGGGAGTCACTCACATGGTCGAAGGTTTGGGCAGGATCGGCTTCGGCCTGTTCGGGTTGGCGGTGCTGATCGGCATCACCTGGTTGTTTTCCAACAACAAGCGCGCGGTTGACTGGAAGCTGGTTGCCACCGGTATCACCCTGCAGATCGCCTTCGCGGCGCTGGTGATCCTGGTGCCGGGCGGGCGCGACGTGTTCGATGCGCTGGGCCACGGCTTCGTCAAGGTGCTGAGCTTCGTCAACGAAGGCTCGGGTTTCATCTTCGGCTCGTTGATGGACACCAAGAACTACGGCTTCATCTTCGCCTTCCAGGTGCTGCCGACCATCATCTTCTTCTCGGCGCTGATGGGCGTGATGTACCACCTGAACATCATGCAGGCGATCGTGCGCGTGATGGCGTGGGCAATCACCAAGGTGATGCGCGTGTCCGGCGCGGAAACCACCAGCGTCTGCGCCAGCGTCTTCATCGGCCAGACCGAGGCGCCGCTGACCGTGCGCCCGTACATCGCCAAGATGACCCAGTCCGAGCTGCTGACCATGATGATCGGCGGCATGGCCCACATCGCCGGCGGCGTGCTGGCGGCCTACGTGGGCATGCTCGGCGGCGGCGACCCGGTGCAGCAGGCGTTCTACGCCAAGCACCTGCTGGCGGCCAGCATCATGGCCGCACCGGCCACCCTGGTCGTGGCCAAGCTGCTGATTCCGGAAACCGGCACCCCGCTGACCCGCGGCACGGTGAAGATGGAAGTGGAGAAGACCTCCAGCAACATCATCGATGCGGCCGCGGCCGGCGCCGGTGACGGCCTGAAGCTGGCGCTGAACATCGGCGCGATGCTGCTGGCCTTCATCGCCCTGATCGCGCTGCTGAACGCCCCGCTGACCTGGCTCGGCGATGTGACCGGCCTGGCGGCCGCGATCGGCAAGCCGACCAACCTGTCGACCATCTTCGGTTACGTGCTGGCCCCGATCGCCTGGGTGATCGGCACGCCGTGGGCCGATGCCACCACCGTCGGTTCGCTGATCGGCCAGAAGGTCGTGATCAACGAATTCGTCGCCTACACCGAGCTGTCGCAGATCGTGAACGGCCAGGTGGCCGGCGTGAGCCTGTCCGACGAGGGCCGCCTGATCGCCACCTACGCGCTGTGCGGCTTCGCCAACTTCAGCTCGATCGCGATCCAGATCGGCGGCATCGGTGGCCTGGCCCCGGAACGTCGCCACGACCTGGCCAAGTTCGGCCTGCGCGCGGTGCTGGGCGGTACCATTGCCACCTTCATGACGGCGACCATCGCCGGCGTGCTGACGCACTTCAGTTGAACCCTTGGTTGAGAAAAGATTCCCTATGAGCAGCAGTGTCGTTGTCGTCGGTTCCTTCAATGTCGATCACGTGTGGCGGTGCGAGTCGCTGCCGGCACCGGGTGCGACCATTGCCGGCCGCTACAGCACCGGCCCCGGTGGCAAGGGCTTCAACCAGGCCGTGGCGGCCTGCCGCGCCGGCGCCGACACGCACTTCGTGTGCGCGCTGGGCGATGACGCCGGTGGCGCCACGGCACGCGAACTGGCCGCGCACGACGGTTTCGGGCTGATCGCCGAAGCCAGCAGCGAGCCGACCGGCACCGCGGGCATCTACGTCGACGCCCGCGGCCGCAACACCATCGTGATCGGCCCGGGCGCCAATGCCGCGCTCAGCACCGACTTCCTGCACCAGCAGCAGGCGCTGCTGACCGGCGCCAAGGTGGTGCTGGTGCAGCTGGAATCGCCGGTGCCGACCATCGAAGCGGCGCTGGCCACCGCGCGCGAGGCCGGTGTCACCACCGTGCTCAACACCGCGCCGGCCGATGCCCCCTCGACCATCGGCCTGCTCAAGCTGGCCGATGTGATCACCCCGAACGAGACCGAGTTCGCCGCCCTGCTCGGCCGCCACGTCGGTGAGCGCGTGGACGCCAACGACGTTGCCGCGCTGGACGGTGCCAGCCTGCACGCGCTGTGCCGCAAGCTGGTCGGCAACGGTACGGTGGTGGTGACCCTGGGTTCGGTGGGCGTGTTCGTCTCGCATGCCGAAGAAAACCTGCGCGGCGATACCCAGCCGTACTACCGCGTGGGTGCCGAACAGGTGCAGGCGATCGACACCACCGGTGCCGGCGATGCCTTCAACGGTGCGCTGGCCGCGTCGCTGGCGCAGGTGGCCGATGCCCCGTTCGCGCGCCATGTGCGCTTCGCCAACCAGTTCGCTGGCCGTTCGACCGAGAAGGAAGGCGCCGCTGCAGCGATGCCGCGCTTCACCCCGGCCGACGCAGAAGTGAAGTAGATCCACGCCCTGCGTGGATGAACGAGCCCGGGCATGCAGATGCCCGGGCTTTTTCATGGTTCCTCCGCACGCCGCAACAGCCGCCCCGCTGCTATCGCCAGCAGCGCCACGCCGGCAGCCACCATGCCCAGCGAGCCCAGGCCCCAGCGCTCGATGGCACCGCTACCGAGCAGCGCGCCCAGCCCGATACCGGCATTGGCCGCCGACACGTTCAAGGTGCCGGCCAGCGCCTGGGCCTGCGGCGCCGCACGCATCACCCGTACCTGGCACAGCGGGAACAGCGCGGTATGCGCCACGCCCCACAGCGCCAGTGCGATCAACGCCCACGCGCCGTGTAAGGTCAGTCCAATGCTGCCCAGCACGCCCAGCGCCAGCACTGCGCAGAACACCAGCGTCGCGCCCAGTGGTGCACGATCCACCCAACGCCCGCCCAGTGCATTGCCGAGCAAGCCGACCGCGCCGAAGCCCATCAGCCACCAGCCCACCTGCGCGGCGGGAACCTGCAACAGGCGTTCGAGTACATCGGCCAGATAGGTATAGGCGGCGAACATCGCGGTGAACACCAGCACCGACAGCAGCACGTTGCCGAGCAGCCAGGGCTGGCGCAGCACGCGTGCCTGCTCGCGCAGCGCGCGACGCGGTCCGGCCTCGGTGTCCGGCATCCACAGCGCCAATGCCACCGACATCAACAGCGACAAAGCGGCCAGCAACCAGAAGCTGCCGCGCCAGCCGATGGCGTCGGCGGCCAGCGTCCCCAGCGGGATACCGAACAGCATTGCGGCGGTGATGCCCAGATACACCCGCGCCACTGCGCGCCCGCCCTGCCCCGCAGGTGCCAGTTGCGCGGCGGTTTCACTGGCGGTGCCCCAGAACACCGGCAGCGCCAGTGCCGGCAGCACCCGTGCCAGCGCCAGCAGCCACGGCTGCGTGGCCATCGCGGCCAGCGCATTGGAGCCGGCGAACAGCAGCAGGATGGCCACGAACAAGCGGCGCCGGTCGACGTGTGAGAGCAGCGCGGTCAGGGGTGGCCCGGCCAGCATCACGGTGAACGCAAACAGGGTGACCAGGTAACCAGCTCGGGCGATGCCCAGGCCGAGGTCGCGCGCCAGGGCCGGCAGCAGGCCGACGATCAGGAACTCGGTGGTGACGATGACGAAGGCGGACACCGCCAGCAGAACGACCGACAGGCCTGCGCGGACGTTGCCGTGTGCAGCGGGCATGGGGGAATCGAGGGAGGCCATGTAAGTGGGTGCAGGAACAGGGGCCGCCAGCCTATTTCCTCCCCGGGTTCCTATTACTGCTATGTTTTCCACCCATTCCGGACAGAATTTCCCAATGCTTCCCACCGAGCGCCTGCGCGGCATCGAGGCCTTCGTCGCCACCGCCGAGGCCGGCAGTTTCACCGCTGCCGCCGAGCGCCTGCACCTGACCAGCTCGGCGGTGGGCAAGACCATCGCGCGGCTGGAGGCGCGACTGGGCGCGCGGTTGTTTGAACGCAGCACCCGACGCTTGCGCCTGACCGAGGCCGGCGAAGGTTTCCATCGCACCTGCGTGCGGGTGCTGGGTGAGCTGGCCGATGCCGAATCGGTGCTGGCCGCGCACGCCGATGCGCCGGTGGGCCGCCTGCGCGTGGATGCACCGGCCACCTTCGGCCGCCTGAAGGTCTGGCCGCTGCTGCTGCAGTTGGCCGACGAATTTCCGCACCTGCGGCCGCAGGTGACCTTCAGTGACCGCTTCATCGACCTGGCCGAGGATGGTATCGATCTGGCGGTACGCATCGGTGGACCGGAGCCACTGCCGGCCACGCTGGGCAGCCGCCTGCTCGGCCATGAACGACTGCGCTTCTGTGCGTCCCCGGCCTACCTGCAGCGACAGGGGCTGCCGGCATCCGCTGCCGAGCTGGCCGACCATGATGGCGTGCTGTTCGGCCGAGCCGACGGCAGCGTCGGCCCGTGGCAGGTCGCCGATGCCGGCAAGCGCAGCGCTCCGCTGCAGGCCCGCGCACGGTTGGTGGTCGGCAGCGCCGAGGCGCAGCTGGCAGCGGTCGAGGCCGGCTTCGGTATCGCCCAGTTGGCCTCCTGGCTGGTCGACGACGCATTGGCACGCGGCAGCCTGGTGTCGATCCTGCCGGCGCTGGACTGCCCCGGCCTGCCGTTGCGCCTGCTGTGGCCGCAGGGCCGGCAGCGGCTGCCGCGCGTGGACGTGGCACTGGACCGGCTCGGCGCCGGCCTGCGGATCGATCCCGCACGGTGACCCGGCTGCGGCCACCTGTCGCATTGCCCATGCAGCGCCCCTCGCCCACCATCCGCGCAGCTTCCTTGCTCGGGCAGGACATGGACGGATTCCCCTGGTTGCTGGCTGCCGCCGCCGGTAGTGCCATTGCGGCCCTGTTGCATATCGGCTGCATCGCCTTCGGCGCTCCCTGGTACAGATGCTTCGGTGCTGGCCCACGCATGGTCCGGCTGGCGCAGGCCGGGCATTGGTGGCCGCCGCTGATGACTGCCGGCATCACCGCCGTGCTGGTGGGCTGGACCCTGTATGCCCTGGCCGGCGCCGGCTGGCACTCGCCACTGCCGGCCAGCCGCTGGGTGCTGCCCGCCATCGCTGCAGTGTTGCTGCTGCGCGCGGCGATGGGCTTCGGCTTGGCGCTGTTCCGCCCCGGCTACAACGGCGCGCGCTTCTGGGCGATCAGCTCGCTGGTCTGCCTGGGCCTGGGGCTGGCCTTCGCCATGGGTACCCGGCAGGCCTGGCAGAGCCTGGGGTAGCCGCCCACGATCGCCCGCCCCTGGGGGCGGCGGAAGCAACCGTCAAGCATCTGCTGATGCCGGTACGGCATGAGGTCGGTGCCGATCGGCCTGAACCGGACCGCGCCCGACACGGCCGTACCGCCGCCCGCGCCCTACAATGGGCGCATGCAGATCGGCCCGTACACCATTGCCCCCAACGTCGTGCTGGCGCCCATGGCCGGCGTCACCGACAAGCCCTTCCGCCTGCTGTGCAAACGGCTGGGCGCGGGCCTGGCTGCCTCGGAAATGACCATCAGCGACCCGCGCTTCTGGAACACGCGCAAGTCGATCCACCGCATGGACCATGACGGCGAACCGGCACCGATCAGCGTGCAGATCGCCGGCACCGAGCCGCAGCAGCTGGCCGAGGCTGCGCGCTACAACGTGGACCACGGCGCGCAGATCATCGACATCAACATGGGTTGCCCGGCCAAGAAGGTGTGCAATGCCTGGGCCGGCTCGGCGCTGATGCGCGACGAGCAGCTGGTGGCGCGCATCCTCGAAGCGGTGGTCAACGCGGTGGACGTGCCGGTCACGCTGAAGATCCGCACCGGCTGGGACTGCGACCACCGCAATGGCCCGCTGATCGCGCGCATTGCCGAGGACAGCGGCATCGCCGCGCTGGCCGTGCATGGCCGCACCCGCGACCAGCATTACACCGGCCAGGCCGAGTACGGCACCATCGGCGAGATCAAGGCCGCGCTGCGCATCCCGGTGATCGCCAACGGCGATATCGATTCGCCGCAGAAGGCCGCCTTGGTGCTGAAGCAGACCGGCGTGGATGCGGTGATGATCGGCCGCTCCGCGCAGGGCCGGCCGTGGATCTTCCGCGAGGTGGCGCATTACCTGGCCACCGGCGAGGAACTGCCGCCGCCGTCGCTGGCCGAGGTGCGCGACATCCTGCTCGGCCACCTGCATGCGCTGCATGCGTTCTATGGCGAACCGCAGGGCGTGCGCATCGCGCGCAAGCACCTGGGCTGGTATGCCAAGGACCGGCCAGAGAATGCTGCCTTCCGCGCGGTGGTCAACCGCGCCGAAGACCCGCAGAGCCAGATCGCGCTGACCACCGAGTACTTCGATCGCCTGATCGCCGGGGAACCGGCGATGCCTTCCGCCGCCTGACTGCGCCAGCCGCCTCGTAACCTGCCCGCCTGCCTTGATCCGTAGAGTCGAGCTTGCTCGACTGGCTTTCCCGAACAGTCGAGCAAGCTCGACTCTACAAGAGCACACCATGACGCCGCCGATCTCTTCCCCGACCTACCTGCACGGATTCTCCGGCACCGAACAGCAGCGCCTGATGACCCAGGCGCGCCTGCTGGAATCGAGCATCTTCGGCCAGATCGACTACGGCGGTGCGCGTCGCCTGCTGGAAGTGGGCAGCGGCGTCGGTGCGCAGACCGAGATCCTGCTGCGCCGCTTCCCCGAGCTGCACGTGACCGGCGTGGACCTGAGCGAAACGCAGCTGGCCACCGCACGCGAGAATCTGGCGCGCACGCCGTGGTGCAGCGACCGCTACACCCTGCAGCAGGCCGATGCCGGCGAACTGCCGTTCGACGCCCGCACCTTCGATTCGGCGTTCCTGTGCTGGGTACTGGAACACGTGCCGTCACCGGCGCGCGTGCTGAGCGAAGTGCGCCGTGTGCTGGCACCGGGCTCCCCGGTGTACATCACCGAGGTGATGAATGCCTCGTTCCTGCTCGATCCGTATTCGCCCCACATCTGGCGCTACTGGATGGCCTTCAATGACTTCCAGTACGACCACGGCGGCGACCCGTTCGTCGGTGCCAAGCTGGGCAACCTGCTGCTGGCCGGCGGTTTCCGCGACGTGCATACCGAGATCAAGACCATCCACCTGGACAACCGTGAGCCGGCCCGACGCAAGACGATGATCGCGTTCTGGGAGCAGCTGCTGCTGTCGGCGGCCGACCAGCTGCTGCAGGCCGGGCTGGTGGACGAGGAGACCGTGGAGGGCATGCGCCGCGAGTTCCGTCTGGTGCAGAACGACCCGAACGCGGTGTTCTTCTATTCGTTCGTGCAGGGCCGCGCGACGGTGTATTGAGCCGACGTTCTACTGCCAATTGAGGCAGTAGAGCCACGCCATGCGTGGCTGCCGCCGCCGATGCACCGCCATCCACGCATGGCGTGGATCTACGGATCAATGCACGGCGGCGTGGTCGACCGCACCCGGCGATGTCGCCGGCTCCTGCCAGATCCGCTGCCACATCGCGGCCAACCGGCGACCGACGTCAGCGCGCGCGGCAGGACTGCTGTAATCCATGCGCAACTGCTCGGGCCTGATCGCCCGCCATTGCCCATCGACCTGCTCGGCCACCGCGAAGTTGAAGGTGTAGTCGGGCTCCAGGCCCATGCGCAGATCGCTCAGCACCAACCGGCCCTCCACCACCTGCGCGCGCATGAAACCGCGGTTGAACCACTGCAGCCGCTGCACGGCGGGAATCGCAGATGCTTCGCGCAAGGCCTGCACGTTGGACGGATGGCCCTCGAACCGCATCGGGCCCTGGTCGGCCACCAGCGAGCGGTCCCCGACCACGTAGCCATTCGGGGTCATTGCCACCACCCGCCACAGCAGGGTGTTGAACGGCATCGGCACCGAGAAGCGCGGCGCATCGCCCAGGCCCATCGCGGCCAGGCTCTGTTGGGCGGCACGATCGACCTGTGCCTTGGCCATCAGGCCCCAGCCCAGGTAGCCGCTGCTGACCAGCAGGGCCACGCCCAGCGCCTTGCCCGCCCACGGCCGCGCGCGGCCGAACCAGGCCAGCACGCAGCCCAGCAGCAGCCACACGGTATAGGCCGGGTCGATGATGAAGACGCTGGAGCCCATCGTCGGGTGCGGCCGCAACGGCCACCACAGCTGGGTGCCGTAGACGGTGAACGCATCCAGCAGCGGATGGGTGACCAGCGCCAGCTGGATCGCCCAGAACCAGCGTACCGGTGACTGCGCGACCCGGCCGTTGCCGAAGCGCTTGAACAGCCACCAGATCAGCGCCGCCACCCACGGCAGCACCAGCAGCGAATGGCTGAAGCTGCGGTGGTCGACCATGTTGGCGACCGGGTCGGCCGCAGTGAAGCCCAGCCACAGGGCGTCGAGGTCGGGCAGCGTGCCGAGCGCGGCACCGGCCAGCAGGGCCGCGCGGCGATGGCCGGGCGGTGCGATGGCAGCGGCGACGGCGCCACCGAGCACGATCTGGGTCAGGGAGTCCATTGGCCGATGCTAGCGCGATGGCCGCGCGTTTGTAGAGTCGAGCTTGCTCGACTGTTCCGCCCCTGTAGAGTCGAGCTTGCTCGACTGCGGATAGAGCAGTCGAGCAAGCTCGACTCTACAAGAGCAGGTTCAGGCCGCCTGCGACAGGCGCGCGCCCGGCAGCTCCACCAGGGTCTGGCCGTTGTGGTCGAGCAGGCGCAGCGCGCCGTCATGGTCTTCGGCCAGCGCGGTCAGGCTCTCCACCCAGTCGCCATCATTGGCGTAGACCAGGCTATCGCGTTCAATCAGCGCGGCACGATGGATATGCCCGCAGACGATGCCATCCAGGCCACGCCGCCGCACGTCATCCAGCCCGGCCTGCACGAAGCGCTCGATGTAGCGCTCGGCCGCACCACTGCGCTTCTTCAGGAACTCCGACAGCGACCAGTAGCGCATGCCCAGCCGGCGGCGCACGGCGTTCAGCGCCTGGTTGCCGGTCAGGATGCGGTAGTACAGCCAGTCGCCGAACTTTTCCTGCAGCCCGCCGAAATGGGTCACGCCGTCGTAGTCGTCGCCATGCGCCACCAGCAGCCGGCGGCCGTCGGCGGTCACGTGGATCGCGCGTCGGCGCACCTGCATCGCCGGCAGCATCAGCCCGCACACCTGGCGCAGCGATGCATCGTGGTTGCCTGGGATGTAGATGATCTCGGTGCCGGCCCGGCGCAGCGCATGCAGGGCCTGGATGACTTCGCTGTGCGACTGCCGCCAGTTGGCGCGGCGATGGGCCATCCACCACAGATCGATGATGTCGCCGACCAGGTACAGGCGTTCGCAGCGCAGCTGCGAGAGGAACCTCGCCAGCTCGCTGGCGTGGCAATGACGTGAACCCAGGTGCACGTCGGAGACGAACACTGCGCGCCGGTGCGGCGACAGGTTCGCCGGCGCGCTCATGCCGCCGCCCCCGCGTCGCGCAGGTAGCGTTTGCGCTTGTTGGGCCGGATCGCGCACAGGTCCACTTCGATCAGGCCGTCGATCGAGTCACTGAAATCCGGGTCGACACCGAAGGCAAGGAAGCGCGCACCGCCAGGTTCGCACAGATCGGTGTACTGCCGGTACAGCGTCGGCACGCCGGTGCCGAGTGCGGCCAGGTTGGCCTTCAGCACATCGAATGCAGCGCCTGCATCCAGTTCACCGAAGCTCGGCGGCGCGGCGAAGTACTGGAACGGCCGGTTGGACTCGGCCAGGCCGGCGGTACCGCTGTAATAGCGCTGGTAGTACGCCACCAGCTGCTCGCGCGCATCACGCGGCAGCGCGGCGCTGATCGACACGGCGCCGAACAGGTAGCGGATGCCCGGCCGGCACTGCAGGTAGGCACCGATGCCCTGCCACAGGTAGTCCAGGCTGCGGCTGCCCCAGTAGTCGGGCACCACGAAGCTGCGGCCCAGTTCCAGGCCCTCGGCGATGTGGGTGATGGCATCGTCGGAGTACCGGAACAGCGAGGCGCTGTAGAGGCCGGACAGGCCGTGCCGGGCCAGTGCCTGCGCACCGCGCATGATCCGGTAGGCGCCGGCAATGCGCTGCGCGGTGGCGTCCCAGATCACGATGTGCTCGTACTGCGGATCGTAGTCGTCCAGGTCGCGGCTGCGCCCGGTGCCCTCGCCCACCTGGCGGAAGGTCAGTTCACGCAGACGGCCCAGCTCCAGCAGCAACGGCGAATCGGCGGTGCAGGTCGCCAGCAGGATCTGCTTGCCATCGGCGGTCTGGCCCAGCTGGGTCGCCGCGGCGATGCCGGCGGCCACCTGCGAAGGCGGCACCGGCGATGCCAGCGGCTCGGGTCCGGCGCAGGCAACCGCCCCGCCGGTCTCGCCATTGCGGCCCAGCGCATACAGCGCGCGACGCACCGCCAACAGCTGCGCCCCGGGATCGCCCGCCTTGCCCAGCTGCATCGGCTCGCCGATGCTCAGCCGCAGCGGACGGCCACGGCGGGTGAACATCTCGCGTGCCAGCAGCGCGGTGCCAGCCGGCTTGAACAGGGTCGAAGCGCCGTAGAACAGCGCCGAGTTGCGCGCCTCCACCCGCACCGGCAGCACTGGCGCGCCCGCAGCGCGGGCGAAGCGCACGAAACCGCGCTGCCAGCGACCATCGCGGATGCCGCGCAGTGACAGCCGCGAGACTTCGCCGGCCGGGAACACGATCACGCACTGCTCGGCGGCCAGCGCCTCTTCAACCGCATGCAGGCTGCCACGCTGCGCCTTGCCACCGAGGATGCGCACCGGCAGCAGCAGATCCTGCAGCGGCGCGATCGCGCCCAGCAGGTCGTTGGCTACGATCCGTACGTCGCGGCGGATGCGGCCGACCGCATCCAGCAGGGCCAGCGCGTCCAGGGCACCGGAGGGGTGGTTTGCCACGATCAGCAGGCGGCCGGTGGCCGGGATCTTCGCCAGCGCGGCCGGGTCCACCTGGTACTGGCCGTCGATGAATTCCAGGCCGGCGGCGACGAAGCCGAATCCGCGCAGGCCTGCGCTGCGCTGCAGGAAGGCTTCGATCTGGTCCAGCCGCGACCAGCGGCCGACGCTGCGCAGCAACGGCCGCGCCAGCTGGCCACGGCGGCCATGGAACCAATCGGGGAAGCGTTGCTGAAGGCGCTGTTCGAGTTCCTGCATGGCGGTTCCATTCATGCCCGGCGGCCGGTTTGGCCGACAGCCTGCGCCCGGCAGGCGGCAGCCATGTGGCGGTTTCGGGGCAGAACGATGACCGCATGCCGGATGTCGCGGGCAGCGCGGCCGGGGCCGTCAGGCCCCCGGCCCGTTGTCACGCTGGTGGAACACTGGACACCGAGGCTGAGCCCCAATCCCCGCCGGACGGCCCTTGCCGGGCCTACGCGGACTTAACCACCGCCAACCGGTACAGGTTCACAATGCACAGGCGGCGCACCCCGTGTATCATGCGCGCCCATCTTTCCATCCGAATCAAGGGATATACCGCCTGATGTCCAGCTATCTCTTCACCTCCGAGTCGGTCTCTGAAGGCCATCCGGACAAGGTTGCCGACCAGATCTCCGATGCGGTGCTGGACGCGATCCTGACCCAGGACCAGCGCGCCCGCGTGGCCTGCGAGACCATGGTCAAGACCGGTGTTGCCATTGTCGCCGGTGAGATCACCACCAGCGCCTGGATCGACCTGGAAGCGCTGACCCGCAAGGTCATCACGGACATCGGCTATGACAGCTCCGAGGTCGGCTTCGACGGCGCCACCTGCGGCGTGCTGAACCTGATCGGCAAGCAGTCGCCGCACATCGCCCAGGGCGTGGACCGCAAGAAGCCGGAAGAAATGGGCGCGGGCGACCAGGGCCTGATGTTCGGCTATGCCACCAACGAGACCGACAGCTACATGCCGGCCGCGATCCACCTGTCGCACCGCCTGGTCGAGCAGCAGGCCAAGATCCGCAAGAAGCGCAACTCGCCGCTGTCGTGGCTGCGCCCGGACGCCAAGAGCCAGGTCACCCTGCGCTATGAAAACGGCGTGGTCTCGGCCATCGACGCCGTGGTGCTGTCGACCCAGCACGCCCCGGGCATCAAGCAGAAGGACCTCATCGAGGCCGTCCGCGAAGAGATCATCAAGCCGGTGCTGCCGGCCAAGTGGCTGCACAAGGGCACCAAGTTCCACATCAACCCGACCGGCAAGTTCGAGATCGGCGGCCCGGTGGGCGACTGCGGCCTGACCGGCCGCAAGATCATCGTCGACACCTACGGCGGCTGGGCCCGTCACGGTGGTGGCGCGTTCTCCGGCAAGGACCCGTCCAAGGTCGACCGTTCGGCAGCCTACGCGGCCCGCTACGTCGCCAAGAACGTGGTTGCCGCCGGCCTGGCCGACCGTTGCGAAGTGCAGGTTTCCTACGCCATCGGCGTGGCTGAGCCGACCTCGATTTCGGTCACCACCTTCGGCACCGGCAAGATCAGCGACGACAAGATCGAGAAGCTGATCCGCAAGCACTTCGACCTGCGCCCGTACGGCATCATCAAGATGCTGGACCTGGTGCACCCGATGTACCAGCAGACCGCCGCCTACGGCCACTTCGGCCGCAAGCCGAAGGAGTTCAGCTACCTCAACGGCGAAGGCGAGACCGTCAACGCCACGGCCTTCTCCTGGGAGAAGACCGACCGCGCCGCCGCCCTGCGCGCCGATGCGAAGCTGAAGTAAGAAACACGAAGGGCCGCTCACGCGGCCCTTCTGCTTTCTGTAGAGCCGGCCGCTGGCCGGCTTTTTCATGGCTTCTGGAAACCATCGCGTGGTTGCCGGCCAGCGGCCGGCACTACCCGGTAACCGATACAATCCGGCGCATGTCGACCGAACTGAAAACCCACCAGCTGTCCATGACCGTGCTGATGTCGCCGGAGATGGCCAATTTCTCCGGCAAGGTCCACGGCGGTGCGATCCTGCGCCTGCTCGACCAGGTCGCCTACGCCTGCGCCAGCCGCTACGCCGGCAGCTACGTGGTCACCCTGTCGGTGGACCAGGTGATGTTCCGCCAGCCCATCGCGGTGGGCGAGCTGGTCACCTTCCTGGCCTCGGTGAACCATACCGGCACCTCGTCGATGGAGATCGGCATCAAGGTGGTGGCCGAAGACATCCTCAAGCGCAGCGTCCGCCACGCCAACAGCTGCTTCTTCACCATGGTGGCGGTGGATGAAGA
Source organism: Stenotrophomonas maltophilia (assembly GCF_001274595.1). Taxonomy (GTDB): domain Bacteria; phylum Pseudomonadota; class Gammaproteobacteria; order Xanthomonadales; family Xanthomonadaceae; genus Stenotrophomonas; species Stenotrophomonas forensis. Next base: position 773,632 of record NZ_CP011010.1, on the reverse strand, counting down.
GGGCCGGCCTACACCGGTGCCAACCTTGCAGCCATCCACATCGGACGAGAAGCGCCGCCAGGCCGCCGCGCAGATCCGCCGCCAGCTGCGCCAGGAAATGGAACAGCGCCATCTGGAACTGCTGGCGTCGAACCCGCCTTCGCCTGAAGAGTGATCGAGTGGCAGCGGTGGTCACTGCACGCCGCTACTCCTCTTCCTCCCGCAGATAGGGCGAACGGTAGCGCTGGATGTTCAACAGCGGATCGGCCTCCAACAGCGCAGACTCAGCATCCACCGACGACACGAGGTACATGTAGTAGTCGTAACCGAAGTGAACTTCGGCGGTCTCGCTCACCAGTTTGCACCAGATGACGTTGCGCAGCGCATCGCGCGCCACCCGCTCGATGCCGTCCAGATCCAGCGGCTGGCCCTCGTGGTAGTCGCGTGACTCACGCCGTTCAAGTGAATGGATACACAGCGAATCCACGCCAGCTGCCACGCAGAATCGCCGGATGGCATCGAGATAGGCGTTCTCCACGATCTGGTAATCCTCGACGGTAACCAACCTGCCCACGTCGCAGAATTCGGTCCATTCAGAGGGATGGGAGGACAGGTACCCCTCCGGCGTGTACTGCCAGTATTTTGTAATGCGCCAGGAATGAACGAGTTCCACTCAGTGCTCCATTGTCACCGGCCGCAACCAGGACTGCGGACTCCAGCCGAGCAGTACCTGCGCCGGCTGCCCGCCCTGGGACGCCACCACCAGGCCGTCCATCGCGGGCGCGAAACGCCGCTGGAAACCGGAGGGTTGTGCGGCGAACAGTGACCTCAGCGTCGCCATGGATTGCGCCAGGCCAGCGTCATCGAGGCGCGAGAGGAAGAACACCATCTGCCGCCACGCATAGGCACCACGCTTGCGGGCCGTCAGCCATGCATGCCAATGCGGAGCAACCTGCTGCAGGTCGGTACAGACCGCAGAAAAACCACGCTGGATCATGTCCGGCAGTTCCTCGGCCAGCACCGCGTCGAGCTGGAAACGGTCGAATAGAACCGCCAGGTTGTGGGTGGTCAGGATCTGCACCTGTTCGATCACTGCACCATTCGCGGCGGGCCCTGCCTGGCCCGGCGCAAGGTCTGCCCGAGCCAGGCACAGGCCCGCCAGATCGTCTACCCGATGCTGCGACCGTCGGCCCGTTCGGGGCCTCGGTTCGCCAAGCCGCTCGAGCATCATGCTGTCGATACCGTAGTAACGGGCGTACAGACTGCCTGCGGTGAACCGTCCGGCATGCCGTGCCGCTGCCGCGAACCCGGGGGCGAACGCGCCCATGAAGATATCTGCGGCCAGCTCTTCCGCCAGGGGCAGATCAGCACCAGCACTGTCCGCCAGGCTCCGCAGCTGCCGCAGCAGGGGGTTTGGCAAGGGGGTTTCCGGGTAGTGGCGCAAGGCAAGCGCCACGACGTCGCCCAGCATCCGCTGGGCGGCAGGCGTCCCGCGCTGCCGTTCGCTTTCCAGTCCAGCAGCCCATGGCAACTCCGCCATGCGCACCTGCGACTGCAGGTTCAACAGCAACAGTGAACGACGTGCATCGAAAGCGGTCCGGCAGGCGGCATAGAGACGACCATGCGCCGGATCGGTGAAGCCGCGCTCGGCAACCCGCGCACCCAGCTGCGGAAGCAGCAGCGCGAGCGACTCGAGCGAAGGAACCAGGCCGGCTTCGATAAGCTGTTCAACGGTGCCCTGCTGGCACCGGGCCACATGCTGTCGCAGCGTGCGGGGCAGAACGCTACCCGCCGCAACCAGGGAAGTCGCTTCATCCGGCTGCACGTCCCGCTGCAGGGAAGCAACATCCACGACACCGGCATCGGCAGGGAACAGGCGCAGACGATTGGCGGCGATGCGTGCGAGCGCAGCATGCGGAGGTGCAGCAACACTCTCCTGCTCGAAGCGCATGCGTGCCGCGTAGGTGTCCGAGTCAGGCACACCATGCTTGCCTGCGTGATCGTTCACGATCTGGCCCACGCGTGACCTCTGGTGTGGCGTCAGCACCACACCATCTACGCACAACGCCAGGTACTCCAGCAGTTCAACATCACGATGCCGGCTCGCCTTGCGCGCGGGTGATTGCCTGCGCAACGTGCGGAACGTGGCCACGGCCTGCTTCGCATCCGGCAACCAGTCCTGCGGGAACTGCATGCAGGGCTGGCCATCGCGCCAGGTCTGCAGGAGCAATCCGACAGCGGTCGCGTACAACGGGCGCCATTGCATCAGCACGTGATGCTGCGTCTTCACCCGTGCCGAACTCGTACGCCGCTGCAACTGCGCAACGACGGCGCCGGCGGTCTCCACGAAGAGGGTGAAGTCTCCCCCGGCCGGCAGCTTTTCAGTCCCGGCCGCCAACGGTACCGGCTCCGGATAGAAGCGAAGGCTCGGGAACCAGCCGACGATGGCGGCCAGAATAGCTTCCACCTGCGCATGCGCCCCCTGCTGCAGGAGCCAGGCCACGGTGAGCAGCGCCGACTCTTCCGGTACGCCGACGCGATAGTCGCCCTGCTGCAACCGCGCGTGCAGCCAGGCCATGCCCTCATCGCCCAGGCACCATGCGTTCAGGCGCTGCCGCTCATTGCCGGTGCCCGTGTCCAGCACCTGGGCCGCAAGGTGCCTTTCCCAATCCAGCAGGGGCCCACCGGCCAACAGCGCACCGGTGGCGAAGCCGCCGGTAACCACTTCCGGCGTTGCCCATGCGGGCGCCCCCTCGATGGGCGTTCGTGAGCCGTGCTGCAGCAGGTCAAGCGCCTTGCCGTCGAGCAGCCGGCTCCAGCGATCGACACGTGCCTGTGCGGACTGGCGCTGCTCTCGATTGGCAGCCTCCTGCAACGCGCGCAAAGCCCGCGTCATCTGGGCGCCAATGTAGCCGCTCCCTATCGTAGGCGGAGCATCGCGTTCGTCGTCCTTGGCCATCGCTGCTGGAATCCGTGTGGTCCGGGGGCTGGAATCGAACCAGCGCCCACCCGGTTAAGAGCCAGGTGTTCTACCACTGAACTACCCCGGAGTAGAGCCCGCATGCTGCCCAATCGTAGACCGCAGGGCAAGCGATGAAGGGCAGACGGGGATTCCTCTCCCCAGGAAAGTGGATCACCCCGTGTTCTGCACACCCTGCGAAACACCGTTCACGCACGCCACCAGCGCGCGCAGCAGGTCGTCATCCTCACGCCCGCTGGCCCGCCAGCGCTGCAGCAGGTCCACCTGCAGCACGCTGATCGGATCGACGTAGGGATTGCGCAGGCGGATCGACAGCGCCAACCGCGCATCGTGGTCGAGCAACGTCCGCTGCTCCATCAACGCCAGCAGCCAGTGCCGGGTGAGTTCCAGTTCGCGTTGCACCTGCGGGAAGAAACGGCCGTGCAGCTCACCGGACAGCTTCGAGAACTGCTCGGCGATGGTGATATCGCCCTTGGACAGCACCATCGCGATGTCATCCAGGAAGGTGCGGAAGAACGGCCAGTCGCGAGCCATCGCGCGCAGGGTCTGCTCGTGGCCGGCATCGACCGCGGCCTGCAGGCCGCTACCCACGCCGTACCAGCCAGGAATGACCGCACGCGCCTGGCTCCAGGCGAACACCCACGGAATCGCACGCAGGTTGCCCAGCGCGGCGTCCTGGCCCAACCGGCGCGATGGCCGCGAGCCCAGCGTCATGCGCTCGATCACATCGATCGGCGTGGCGGTGCGGAAGTAGTCCATGAAGCCGGATTGGCCGACGAAGGCGCGATACACCCCGCTGCTGGCTGCAGATACCGCGTCCATCACCGGCCGCCAGTCGTCCTCGCGCGGCTCAGGTGCGCGTGGCCGCAGGCTGGCGCGCAGCACCGCGCCGGTAGCCTGCTCCAGCGAACGCAGGGCCAGCGCACGGATGCCGTACTTGCGGTGGATCACTTCGCCCTGCTCGGTCACCCGCAGGCGACCATCGATGCTGCCACGCGGCGAGGCATCCACCGCGTGCGTGGTCTTGCCGCCACCGCGGCTGATCGAGCCACCACGCCCATGGAAGAAGGTCAGGCGGATGCCGGCCTCGGCCGCCACCTCCAGCAGTTCCACCTGCGCACGTTGCAGGCCCCAGCGCGAGGCGGCGATGCCACCGTCCTTGCTGCTGTCCGAATAGCCCAGCATCACCATCTGCACGTCGTCGCGTGCTTGCAGGTGTGCGCGATAGATCGGGTCGGCCAGCAGGTCGCGCAGGGTCGCGGTGCCGCGCTTGAGGTCATCCACGGTCTCGAACAGGGGGGCGATGTCCAGCGGCACCGAACCGCCCTCTTCCACCAGCCCGCCACGGCGCGCCAATGCGAGCACCGCCAGCACGTCACTGCGGTCATGCGCCATCGAGATGATGTAGCTGCCCAGCGCATCGCCGCCATGGCGCGCGCGCGCATCGGCCAGTGCGGCGAATACCGCATCCAGGCGCTGGTTGCCCTCGTCGTCACTCTTCGGCAGCGCGGCTTCACCACTGGCATGCGGCGCCAGCAGGCGCGCGCGGCCCACTGCGTCCAGGTCGTCCCAAGCAGTTTCGCCGCCCAGCACCGCCGCCAGCGCGCGCGCATGCACGCTCGACTCCTGGCGCACGTCCAGCCGTGCCAGATGGAAGCCGAAGGTCTTGACCCGCCACAGCAGGCGCTGCACGGCAAAGCCACCGGCATGCTCGCCGCGGTTGGCGCGCAGGCTGTCGAGGATCAGCTGCAGGTCGTCGATCAGTTCGTCGGGGCCGGCATAGGCGCCCTCGCCGTCGTCCAGCGTGGCCTGCAGGCGCGCGCGCATGCGGTCGTTGAGCAGGCGGTACGGCATGTCGGCATGGCGCGGCCGTGACTGTACCTGCGGCAGCAGCTGCTGGTAGTGCGCCACGCGCGCCTGCAATGCATCGCTGACCCCCACCCGCTCGGTGGACTGGCTGAGCAGGCTGGCCAGCTGCAACAGTTCCTTCTGGTAGCGCCCCAGTACCGCCTGGCGCTGCGCATCCAGCGTGTTGCGGATGGTGCTGGCATCCACGTTCGGATTGCCATCCATGTCGCCGCCCACCCAGGTGCCGAAGCGCAGCAGGCGCGGCAGCGGCAGTTCTTCGCCGTAGGTATCACGCAGCGCCTGCTGCAGCGATTCGTACAGCACCGGGATGACCCGGTACAGCACCTGCACCAGGTAGAAGCCGACGTGCTCGCGCTCGTCATCGACAGTGGGCCGCACCGGCGAGGAATCGGTGGTCTGCCACGACGCGGTCAGCGCCATGCGGAAGCGCGCGGCATCGGCCGCGGCTTCACCCGGCGTGCGCTGGCCGTCGAGATTGTCGACCAGGCTGGCCACCATCAGCTGCTCTTTCTCCAGCAGCGCGCGGCGCACGGCTTCGGTGGGATGCGCGGTGAACACCGGCTCGATGTCGATGCGCGGCAGCCACTGCGCCAGCTCGTCCAGGCCCACGCCCTGCGCCTTCAGGTGCTGCAGCGCGTCCTGCAGGCCATCGGGCTGCGGCGCGGCAGTGCCGGCCCGCTGGTAGTCACGCCGGCGGCGGATGCGATGCACGCGCTCGGCGATGTTGACCACCTGGAAGTAGGTGCTGAAGGCCCGCACCATGGTCTCGGCCTGCTGCGGCGAGCGCCCGGCCAGGCCATCGGCCAGCTCCGACAGCGGCGCCTGGTTCTCGCGGCGGGCGATGGCGCGGGTGCGCACGTCTTCCACATCGTCGAGGAAAGCGGCGGACACCTGTTCCACCAGCAGGTCGCCGACCAGCGCACCCAGCCGGCGCACGTCATCGCGAAGCGGAAGATCGGGAGAAGCGAACTCGATGCTGCTGCGGTACTCGTTCATCGGCGACGCACAGGCCTCGGTCAACGGATCCAGACCCCAAGCCTAAACCAGAACGGGCATCGTGCTGCGATGCAAAAATGGTTTCATCTGCATGCATCGCCTGATGTGACCGGAGGGGAAACACCGGCTGGAACCACCGTGCGGGAAACACCGACTGGGTAGAGTCGACTGTTAGTCGACTGCTCTCCTGTCAGGTCTTCGAAAGCCCGCGCTGCGCGCGATAGTCGACTAACAGTCGACTCTACCCAGTCGGCTCTACCCCGTCGCGTCACAGCGGCCCCCGTTGCGGGGGCCGCCGTCATGCGCGTCAGCGCTTCTTCTTCGCCTTGCCCTGCTCGGCCGGGCCGATGGTCTGCTCCAGCCAGCGCTCGCTTTCAGCCAGCATGGTCATGATCGATTCGCGTGCGCGGTAGGCATGCGATTCGTTCGGCAGCATCACCAGCCGCGCGCTGCCACCCAGGCCCTTCACCGCGGCGAACATGCGCTCGCTCTGGATCGGGAACGTGCCGGAGTTGTTGTCGTCGACGCCGTGGATGAAGAGGATCGGATCCTTGATCCTGTCGGCGTAGTTGAACGGCGCCATCTTCTGGTAGACGTCCTGCGCCTGCCAGTAGTTGCGCTCCTCGGCCTGGAAGCCGAACGGCGTCAGCGTGCGGTTGTAGGCGCCGCTGCGCGCGATGCCGGCCTTGAACAGGCGGGTGTGCGCCAGCAGGTTGGCGGTCATGAACGCACCGTAGGAATGGCCACCGATGGCGATGTGCTCGCGGTCGGTCACGCCACGCCGCACCACTTCATCCACCGCGGCCTGCGCATTGGCCACCAGCTGTTCGATGTAGGTGTCGTTGGGTTCCTTGTCGCCCTCGCCGATGATCGGCATCGACGGGCTGGCCAGCACCACGTAGCCCTTGGCCAGGAACGCCTGCGGGCCCCAGTAGCTGATCGCGTTGAAACGGTACGGCGAATCGGTGACCTGGCTGGCCGCGGCTGCGCTCTTGAACTCGCCCGGGTAGGCCCACATCAGCAGCGGGCGCGGGCCGTCGCGCTTCGGGTCGTAGCCCGGCGGCAGCAGCAGGGTCGCGGTCAGATCGACGCCGTCCTTGCGCTTGTAGCGGATCTGCTCCTTCTGCACGCCCTTCAGCTGCGGCAGCGGATGGGCAAAGTGGGTCAGCGCGCGCGGCGCGGCGCCGGCGTCGGCCAGCGACTGCACGTAGAAGTTGGCCGGCTCGTCCGGGTTTTCACGGCTCAGCAGCAGCGAACTGCCCTGTTCGTCCAGCAGCGCAACCGGCAACGAATAGCTCGGTGCCTGCGAGTGGAACAGGCGCGTCGCCTTGCCCGTGGCGATGTCGAAGCGATCAACAAACGGGCGGTCGCCTTCCGGCGAGGCACCGGCACCGGCCAGGTACAGGCTGCTGCCATCGGTGCTGGTCTGCAGCAGCGAGCGGCCGCGGTCGTCGCTGGACATCAGCGGCCGGCCCGGATCGGCGTAGCGGTCCTGCGCGTCGCGATCCCACAGCAGGCGCGGCTCGGCACCGGCGTTGTCCGGGGCGATCAGCCAGGTCTTGGTTTTGCGGGTCTTCCACCACGATTCGGTCAGCAGGGCCAGGTCGCCACGGCCCCAGCTGATGCCGGCCAGGCGGCTGCCGAGCTGGGCCAGGGTCACCGGCGGTTTGTCGAACGGTGCGGCCTGCATCAGCACCGCATCGCGCACCTTGGCCTCCCTGTTCGGGTCGCCGCCGTCCTGCGCCTCCGCCCACACCAGGGTGGCATCGGCATCACCGCGCCAGCGGATGTCACGCACGCCGGTCACCTCTGCATCGTTGCCGGTCGGCAGGCCTTCCACCAGCGGGCGCACCGCCACGGTGTGCACCAGCTTGCCGCTGGCACGGTCGATCACTTCGATGCGGCGCGGGAAGCTGTCCACCGGCACCACGTACGAGTACGGGCGCTGCACCGGCTGGCGCAGCACGTAGCGGCCATCCGGCGAAACCGAGAAGCCCATGAAGATGCCGGCCGCGCCGATCGGGCGGGTGTTGCCGTCGAGGCTGACTTCCACCGGCTGGGTGGTGGCGTAGTAGTCGAACTGGCGCGCGTCGGCTTCGTTCTTCAGCAGGTCCTGGTAGGTACGGATCGAGACGACGCCGCCGCCCTGGCTGGTCTGCTGCACGGCCGGGCCGGTCGGGATGCCGTCGGCGGCGGGGGCGGCGCCCAGGTTGGCCGGGCGGGTGAACACCACCAGCCCACGGCTGTCCGGCAGCCACTGGTAGCCACTGCCCATCACCGTGTTCAGGCCGGCGACCAGGCGGCGGGCGCTGCCGCCGGCCACATCCACCAGCCACAGTTCATTGGCGCCGCTGGCGGCGTCCACCTGGTTGAAAGCCAGCCACTTCTGGTCCGGCGACCACATCAGACTGGCGATCGACAGCGTGCCCGGCAGGCCGCTGATCGGCCGTTCCTTGCCGTCGGCCACGTTCATCAGCCACAGCTTCTGGCCAAAGCTGAAGCGGCTGTCGGAGAACGTGCGCGGGTTGATACGCTGGCCGGCCAGCTTCAGTTCCGGCTGCGCCACCACCTGGATCGAGGGCAGCGAAGGCATCTGCATCAGTGCGGCCACGTCGCGGCGCGGCGACAGGAACAGCGAGGGCGCGCGCGGCGCGTCGACCACCGCCTGCAGCGCGGCCGAGGGCAGTTCGTACGCCGTGACGCCCTGCGCCTGCGCCTGCGCCGCAGCCGGCTGCGGGGTGGCCGAGAAGGCCAGCGGGGCCACTGCCAGCAGTCCCATCGACAGGACCAGGCCGGTCCAGCGCCGTGCGCGGCGCGTGTGCATGCTCATCGTTCCACCTGTGTGATGCGTGAAAACACCGACCTTAACAGGCCGTGCATGCCTGCCCATCTGCCGATGGTTGGGTCATCCCTGTGTCATGACGGGGCCGCGATATAATGGGGGTTCTCCCCTGCCGAGGGGCGCTGCGACCGGATCCCACGAGGCCCGGCCAGGCTCGGTAAGGTGGCTATGCAACAACGGCGCCCGGCCAGATGCGAGCACCCGCTCGCCCACAACCGGAGCACACGAATGAACGCTGTTGCCAAGACCTTCTCCACCGAAGGTGATTACAAGATCCGCGACATCACGCTGGCCGACTGGGGCCGCAAGGAACTGGACATCGCCGAGCACGAGATGCCGGGCCTGATGTCGATCCGCCGCAAGTACCAGGCCGAGCTGCCGCTGAAGGGCGTGCGCGTGACCGGCTCGCTGCACATGACCATCCAGACCGCGGTGCTGATCGAGACCCTGAAGGACATCGGCGCCGACGTGCGCTGGGCCTCGTGCAACATCTTCTCGACCCAGGACCACGCCGCTGCCGCCATCGCCGCCACCGGCACCCCGGTGTTCGCCTGGAAGGGCGAAACCCTGGAAGAGTACTGGGACTGCACCCTGGACGCGCTGACCTTCACCCTGGCCGACGGCACCCTGACCGGCCCGGAGCTGGTGGTCGACGACGGCGGTGACGTGACCCTGCTGATCCACAAGGGCTACGAGCTGGAAAACGGCAGCGACTGGGTCAACACCGCGTCCTCCTCGCACGAAGAACAGGTCATCAAGAACCTGCTCAAGCGCGTGGCCAAGGAGCGCCCGGGTTACTGGGGTCGCGTGGTCAAGGACTGGAAGGGCGTCTCCGAAGAGACCACCACCGGCGTGCATCGCCTGTACCAGCTGGCCCAGGCCGGCACCCTGCTGATCCCGGCGATCAACGTCAACGACTCGGTCACCAAGAGCAAGTTCGACAACCTGTACGGCTGCCGCGAGTCGCTGGCCGATGGCCTGAAGCGCGCGATGGATGTGATGCTGGCCGGCAAGGTCGCCGTGGTCTGCGGCTACGGCGACGTCGGCAAGGGCTGCGCCGCGTCGCTGCGTGCCTATGGCGCGCGCGTGATCGTCACCGAGATCGACCCGATCTGCGCCCTGCAGGCGGCGATGGAAGGCTATGAAGTCAACACCATCGAATCGACCCTGGGCCGTGCCGACCTGTACGTCACCACCACCGGCAACAAGGACATCATCCGCATCGAGCACCTGAGCGCGATGAAGGACCAGGCCATCGTCTGCAACATCGGCCACTTCGACAACGAGATCCAGGTCGATGCGCTGGTGTCGTTCGCCGGCATCAAGCACGTCAACATCAAGCCGCAGGTGGACAAGTACATCTTCCCGAACGGCAACGCGATCTTCCTGCTGGCCGAAGGCCGCCTGGTGAACCTGGGTTGCGCCACCGGCCACCCGAGCTTCGTGATGTCCAACAGCTTCGCCAACCAGACCCTGGCACAGATCGACCTGTGGGCGAACAAGGACAGCTACGAGAAGAAGGTCTACCTGCTGCCGAAGAAGCTGGACGAGGAAGTGGCGCGCCTGCACCTGGAAAAGATCGGCGTGAAGCTGACCACCCTGAGCCAGGAACAGGCCGACTACATCGGCGTGCCGGTGGAAGGCCCGTTCAAGCCGGACCACTACCGCTACTGATGCCTGTGGTGTGCCGGCCCACGGCCGGCGCACCCGGTGCATGCAACACACGGAACGGGCGCCTTCGGGCGCCCGTTCTGCGTTTGCCCCTCAGAAGTCGAAGTTGACCGGAATCCTGGCCAGGCTGATGTCGGGCGGGTCGCCTCGCTTGCTGGTAAACGTCCAGGCCGATGCCGCGTCGACGGCTGCCGCATCCAGCGTGGGATGGCCACTGGACTCGGCGATGATCCTGCCGGTGACCCGGCCTTCGCGGTTGATCACCACCAGCACCACGGTCGTGCCTTTCAGACCCTGCTTGTACGCCTCCTGCGGATACCTTGGGGCAGGCGATGACAGCGGCCACCATCCCACCGGCGGCGCATCCGGCGGGTCGGTATCGACCAGGCAGCGCTCGGGTATGCGGATGCCCATGCGGGTGTCCTGCTTCGGATCCACTTCCATGGCAATGCCGCGACAGTTGCCCGCCAGCGCGGCGAGGAACAGCGCCTGCCGCCACGTTGCGCGGATATCCGACCCGACCCCGGTGAAACGGCATTGGTCGCCCTTTCGATGCGATGCCATCGACACCATGCCCGCATCGATCAAGTCCCGCACGGCCTGCCCGCGTGTACAGCGGTCCTCACTGGCCAGGGCCGGACCAGCGACCACCATCATTCCGGCAAGCAGACCCGCCGCAATCATCCGCTGATAGGCCACTCCACTCCCCTGTGCTGCGTTCTGTTGACCCGAGTCTGCCACGCCATGCATGGATGCTCCACCCGCAATAGCCTCGGTCAAGGCAACGCCTCCGCCCCGCGCTACGATGCCTCCATGACCCCGGCCATCAACCTGCTCAAGCGCGAGAAGATCGCCCACACCGTGCGCAGCTATGTGCACGACGCTCACGCCGAATCGTATGGCGGCGAAGCCGTCGACAAGCTCGGCCTCGACCCGGCCCAGGTGTTCAAGACCCTGCTGGCCAGCACTGAAACCCACGAACTGCTGGTAGCAATCGTGCCCGTGGCCGGCCAGCTGGACCTGAAGGCGCTGGCCGAAGCGGCCGGCTGCAAGAAGTGCGAGATGGCCGCCGCCGATTCCGCACAGCGCGCGACCGGCTACCTGGTCGGTGGCATCAGCCCGCTCGGGCAGAAGAAGCGCCTGCGCACCTTCCTGGATGCCAGCGCCGAAGTGCTGCCCATGCTGCATGTCAGCGCCGGGCGGCGTGGCCTGGAAGTGGAACTGGCGCCCGGCGACCTGCTGCGCCTGACCGCCGGCCACTACGCGGCGATCGGCAAGGCACGCTGATGCGCTGGCCGTGGTCCGCCGCACCATCACCCCGGCTTGAAGATCCACAGGCCGATGTACTGCTGCAGGACCTGCTGTCACGCGACGGTGCACGCATCACCGACGCGGCACGCACGGTCGCACGGCTGTTCAGCGCGTCGTCGCTGGAGGCGCTGGCGGTGCACACGGACCTGATTGAAAAATGCTGCCAGGGCATCGCACTGGGCGGCATGCTGATCAGCAACCAGGCGCACCTGAAGGCGGCCCTGCAGCGGCTGCGCTACTGGCAGGCACGCCAGGGCTGCCTGTGCGCGCTCAATCCCGGCTATCCGTTCTTCGATCCCCGTCGCCTGCTTGAACAGGGGCAGATGCAGCTGCTCTCGGTGCAGGACGCCGAGGATGGATGGGGCGACTGCCACACCGTTGCCTGCATGCAGTGCGGCCAGCACTGGCAGGCGATCGACCGCGAATACCATTACCCCTGGTGGGAGTGGAAAGCCATCTGACAGGGACGCAGCCACGCATGGCGTGGCTCTACCGCGGTCCAGTAGATCCACGCCATGCGTGGATGGCGGTCACTCCACAAGCTCATACCGCATCGGCACGCGCACAATGGTCAGCGCCGGCACCGTGCTTTGGGCATCGCCGCGCAAGAAATGCCAACCACGCAGCTCTTCCACCGCCGCCTCGTCCAGTACCGCATGGCCACTGGAAGTCTCCACGATCACCGCAGCCACTGCGCCGTTCGCATCGACCAGAGCCTTGAGCAGGCTGCGCCCGGAAAGCCCCTGATCCATCGCTTCGCGCGGATAACGCGGCAGCTTTCCGCGCGGCTGCAACCAGGGAACACCTTCGCCGGCGAACAGGTCCTGGCTGCGGCGCGCAGCACATCGCTTCGGTGTGCGCAGCAGCAGTGATGGACGCAGGTTGTCGGCCGTCACCTCCGCAGGCGCTGCGCAGGCATGCTGCGCCAGTACCTCCAGCATCTGCTGCTGCCGAAGCAGCCCCTTGCCGTCGCTCGCCGTCACCTCGACCACGCAGCGTCCGTCCCGGGGCTGCATCGACAATGCAGTCACGCTCGCATCGCGAAGTCCGGAAACCGTGGCCAATGGCGCACACGCAGTGTCAGCAGAGGGCTTCGCCGCCAACGCCGTGGCGGCGGGCAAGATGCCTGCCAGCAACACCGGGATCATCCTTGTCCAGACAGCCATGCCCCGCCCTCCGTGCGTTCGTCTGGCCCGATCATACCTGGCGCATGGCAGCGGGTGATCGGGTCAGCGCCCCGCGGTTCGAGGATCTGACCCGCGACGGCTACGGCCGCCAGTTGGCGTTGCTCTCCCAGAACGCCACCGAGCGCTGGTAGGCCTCCCGGTCCAGCGGCACGCCGGAACCGCCCTCCTCCACGCCCAGCGCATTGCGCATCATGGTGATCGGCGCCATCGGCACCTCTTCCGGCTCGGCGGTGTAGATGCAGCCGACGATGCCCCAGTCGGCCTCGATCGGCGAACCTTCCTTGGCCAGCTGCTCGGCGCTGTACAGGATCACTACCAGATAGTTCGCGCGCGGCGACTCCACGCCTTCGAACCAACGCACCAGCACCGGCAGCTCATCACGGTTGCGCGCTTCGTAGCCGCTGCGCAGCTGGTGGCGGTTGGCCTCGGTCACCGGCACCGTCAGGCAACGCGTGCTGGTCCAGTTCTCGTAGACAAACAGCTTGCAGAACGGCGCATAACCGTCGAGCACCTTCAGCGGTGCGTGCGCATTGAGGTGCGCCTCGAACTGCTCGGCGGTGCAATCCTGGATGGTGTTGCCGCGCGGCACACGCGGGAACAGGCGGGGACGGGCAAATTCGGTGAGGACGATGGACATGGCGCGATGTGATCAGGAGTTCTGCCGCACAGGGTAACCGCCCTGCAGGCGGCAGGGGCGGATGCCGATGCTCACTGGCATCCGATGCAGGTTTGCCGCACCCTGCGCAGGACCCACCGCAAGGATCGCAGGCTCATGGAAGCAGCACGCGCATTGCCCCGTCCCGCCCCCCGTCGTCGCTGGCTGAAGGTGCTGGCCGCATTCCTGCTGGCGCCGCCGTTGCTGTTCGCCGCCGCCCTGTTCTGGCCGCTGCCGGCACCGCCGCTGCCCGAGCCTGGCAACAGCCGCCTGATCGTCAATGCCCGTGTGGTAGACGTCGTGCGCGGCCAGGTCAGCGAACCGACCACGGTGACGCTGCACAACGGCACGATCACCGCCATCGGCGAAAGCGTTGCCGATGCAGCGTTGCCGGTCTTCGACGCCGGTGGCCGCTGGCTGCTGCCGGGCTTCTGGGACATGCACACCCATGCACTGCAGTTGTCGCCGCAACTACAGTTCCCGCTGATGCTGGCCAACGGCATCACCGGTACCCGCGACATGATGGACTGCCCGCAGGCCACCGATCCGCTGATCGCCTGCGTGGCCGACAAGCGCCACTGGACCACACAGGCCATCGCCGGGCAGCAGGTTGCGCCGCGTTTCGTGCAGGTCGCCAGCTTCTACTTCGAAGATCCGTTACTCGCGCCGGAAGCCGCCGCTGAGCGTGCCCGCACGTACAGCGCGCGTGGTGTCGACGCGTTGAAGGTCTACAACCGGCTGCGTGCCGATACCTACCAGCGGCTGGCCACCGAGGCGCAGCAGCTGCGTCGCCCGCTGGTCGGCCACCTGCCCAAGGCCGTGCTACTGGAAAGCGCATTGCAGGCCGGCCAGCGCAGCTTCGAGCACGCCCATCTGTTCGTACGCCACTGCTTCGACAACGCGGCGGCGTGGCGCGGTGGCACGCTCGATGGCGAAGACCCGACCGCGCTGGCCGAACGGATGGTCAGCGGCTACCAGCCAGCCCTGTGCAGCGAAGCGTTCGGATTGATGCAGGCCAGCGCTGCAGCGTTCGTGCCGACCCACGTCACCCGCGAGGAAGACGCGCGCGCACGCGATCCGGCCTTCATCAACGATCCGCGCCTGGCCTATCTGGATCCACTCTCCCGCTGGGCGTGGCGCGACGATCTGCAGGCCACGGTGGAGCACTACCCAGGCCTGCGCGGCGAAGACGTGCTGAAAGCCTACTTCGCGCATGGACTGGCGCTGACCGGTGCCGCGCATCGTGCGGGCGTCACCGTGCTGGTCGGCACCGATACCGGGCTGGGCGGTTTCCGCTACCACGATGAACTGCAGTGGCTGCGACGGGCGGGCCTGAGCCAGGCCGACGTACTGCGTTCCGCCACGCTGCAGGCCGCGCGTCATCTGGAGCTGCAGGCATCGCACGGCAGCATCGAGGTCGGCAAGGCCGCCGACCTGGTCCTGCTCGATGGCAACCCGCTGCACGACACCGCCAACACCCGCCGTGTGCACGCCGTGCTGCTGGCCGGCCACCTCTACGACCGCCCGCGACTGGATGCCCTGCTGGCCTACGCCCGTGCGCAGGCACGATCGCCCGCGGTGATGGCGCGCCTGCTGTGGGGCTTCGCCACCAGCCCGGTCAGTGCCGAACTGTAGCGGCGGCTACAACGCCATCCGCTCGCGCAGCTCGCGTGCCTGCCGCCGAGATACTTCCACTTCGCTGCCGTCGTCCAGCGCCAGGTCGTAGCCATCGCCGATGCTCGGCGTCACCGCGCGGATACGGCGCAGATTGACCAGCGTGTTGCGGTTGGCGCGGAAGAACAGCTCCTGCGGCAGGCGTGCTTCCAATGCGCTCAGGCTGCGGGTCAGCAGCGCGTTCTGGTCGCGGAACCACAGCCGCGTGTAGTTGCCGTCCACCACCAGCCGCCGGATCTCGGAGACCGCCACGAACCAGCAGCGCTCGCCCTCGCGCACGAACACCTGGTCATGCGCGCCCAGCGTGCCACGCAGCGCGGGCGCTTCAGTCGTCTCCACCTCGCGCTGGCGCGCCCGCTGCAGCGCTTCCAACAGCCGCGGCGCCTCCACCGGCTTGACCAGATAGTCCAGCGCATTGGCCTGGAAGGCACGTACCGCATAGCCGTCGAAGGCCGTGACGAACACCACCGCCGGCACGGATTCCAGCCCCTCCAGCACGTCGAAGCCACTGCCGGAGGGCATCTGCACATCCAACAGCACCAGGTCTGGTGCCAGCGTTGCAATCGCCTCGCGCGCAGCGGGCACATCGTCGGCCTCGCCCACGCACTGCACCCAGGGCAACGCCGACAACAGCGTGCGCAGCTCCTGCCGCGCCAGCCGTGCATCATCAACGATCAACACACGCAGCACGCCACTCATTGCGGAATCTCCAGCAGGGCCTGCATGCGCTCGCCGACCGGCTGCAGGGTGAAACGACCTTGCGTACCGAGCTGCGCACGCAGATAGGCCAGGCCGACACCATGCCCGTGAGTGGGTTCGATCGCGCTGCCCAATGGATTGTCCACCTGCAGGCGCAGCACATCGTTGTCCAACGTGGCACGGATCTGCACTTCGCCACCGCCGGGGCGGCTGGCGATGCCGTGCTTGATCGCGTTTTCCACCAGCAGCTGCAGCGCCATCGCCGGCAACTGTGCCTGCGTGGCATCGGCATCAATCTGCTGCCGCACCTGCAGGCGCTGTTCGAAGTGGATCGCCTCGATGGCCAGGTAGTCATCGACCACCGCCAGTTCCTCGGCCAGCGTGACCTGCTCGCTGCGGTTGTGTGCCAGCGCCTGGCGCAGGGTGCGCGACAGGCGGGTGACCATGTCGCGCGCGCGCTCGGGATCTTCCAGGATCAACGCACGCAGGTTGTTCAGCGCATTGAACATGAAATGCGGATTGAGCCGCGCGCGCAGTGCATCGCGCTCCAGCGCGCTGCGTTCGGCTTCCGCGCGCAGCCGGGCCAGCTCCGCACCCCGTATCCGGCGCAGGCTGTGCAGGCCTGCCCAGAGCGCGGTCCACAGCGCCAGCATCACCGCCGTGGTGTACCAGTAGAGCAGCAGTGCCTTGGGGCTGAAGTCGGCCACCTGGCGGCCGGCATCCACCCATCCCAGAGCCAGTGCCGTGTGCAAGGCCATGTTCACCAGTGCCTGCGCCAGCGCCGCGCCGAGCGCCACCGACACTGCCAGCCGCAACAACAGCCCGGCCGTACCGCGCGACCACCAGCCGGCGCGCAGGGCCAGCGCACGAATGCCACCGCTGCAGCCGAACAGGCTGACCGCCAGGCCGACCGTGATCAGCACGCCCGCGCTTCCGGCGTCGGCCAGATAGGCATGCCGCAGCCCGAGGCCGGCGACCGCGTAGAGTGCCCACACCAGCGCATTGAGCAGCCAGAAGCGTACCGACGAAGAGGAGTCCGGCATGTCCATTCCGAGGCGTGTTGAAACTCAGGGGTGACGGTCGAGGAAGGCCTGCACCTGCCCGCGCAGCCAGCTCGGATCATCCCACATCAGGAAGTGGAAACCCTGCGCGCTCATCGCGATCTGCACATCGTGCAGCGTCGCGTACTGGGCCTGGAACACCGCCCGGGTGCTCGCTTCGGTGCCTCCCATCGGCTGGTAGCCGGCCCAGCTGCCCAGCACCAGTGTCGGCGCGCTGATCGAGGCGATGCTGTCACGCAGGTCGGTGGTCATCACCGCGTGCATCGCATCGGCCGTGGTCTGGCGGTCACTGCTTTCGCCCCAGCGGCCCAGTTCGGCCTGCCGCTGCGGGTCACGGGTCATGCCCGGCAGGCCGGCCTTCAGCTGCGCCTGCCATTGCGCGGCGTCGGCGGCGAGCATGCCCTTGCGCAGCTGCTCGGCCATCGGCCGCACGCTGTCCGCGGTGGCATTCGGGTCGCGTGCCGCCGGCAGGAACGGCAGCGCGTCCACCACCACCAGCGCGCTGACCGCCTTCGGCTCGGCCTGCGCCATCTGCAGGCCCAGCAGGCCGCCGAGACTGTGGCCAACCACCACTACCGGCCCCAGATGCTGGTCATGCAGGTAGGCCAGCAGCTGCGCGCGCATCGCCGGCAGGAACCCGGCCGGGCGCGGATCGGCCGGTGCGGCGCCGGCAAATCCCGGCAGCTGCACCAGATGGCATTGCACATCCTTCAAGGCCAGGCAGGTCTCGCGCCAGACCTCGGCGCTGCTGTTCAGGCCGGGGATCATCAACAGCGGGCGGCCCTTGCCGACCACCTCGACCTGCACCTTGCCGGGGGCCGGGCCGCGGGTTGGGGCCGCATGCGCCGATCCGGAACCCAGCACGGCCATCGCCATGCCGATCATCGCCAGCCGTGCCAGCGCCTTCATCGCGTACCAGAGTGCCAGGAAGATCTTCATCGTCTGCTCCTTCATCGGGTGGGTGTTGCCGGGTTGGGCTCAGCGTGCCGCCAGCCACAGCGCCCCTGTTGCGAATCCGGAGCAACGGCCGGACACCCGGGCGAACGGTCGCCGGCGGGGGACGGTGCCCATCACATCGCACGTACACATCCATCTTGATGAAGCGATATACTTTTCCGCACCTGCCGCCGCCGCCCGCGCCATGACCGCCATCAGCTTCGAGTTCTATCCACCCAAGACCGACGAACAGCGCAGCCAGCTCGACCGCGCCGCGGACAAGCTGAAGGACTACGGGCCCGAATACGTGTCATGCACCTTCGGCGCCGGTGGATCGACCCTGAGCTACACCTCCGAAACCGTGCGCCACCTCAACCAGCACCATGGCTTCGAAGCAGCCCCCCACCTGTCCTGCGTTGGCGGCACCCGCCAGGAAATCCGTGAACTGCTCAAGCTGTACCGCGCCATCGGCTGCGACCGCCTGGTCGCGTTGCGCGGCGACCTGCCCTCCGGCATGGGTTTCCCCGGCGACATGCGCTATGCCGCCGAACTGATCGCCTTCATCCGCGCCGAGCACGGCGACGCCTTCCGCATCGAGGTCGGCGCCTACCCGGAAACGCATCCGCAGGCCTCCGATGCATTGGCCGACCTGAAGCACTTCAAGGCCAAGATCGATGCCGGTGCCGATGCGGCGATCACCCAGTATTTCTACAATCCGGATGCGTACTTCCATTTCGTCGACGCGGTGCAGCGGCTCGGCGTGCAGGTACCGATCACCCCCGGCATCATGCCGATCGCCAACTTCAGCCAGCTGCGCCGCTTTTCCGAGCAGTGCGGCGCGGAGATCCCACGCTGGATCAGCCGCAGGATGCAGGCCTATGGCGATGACGTGGATTCGGTGCGTGCATTCGGCACCGAAGTGGTGGCCAAGCTGTGCCAGCGCCTGATCGAGGGCGGCGCACCCGGCCTGCACTTCTACACCTTGAACCTGGCCAAGCCGACCACGTCGGTGCTGAAACTGCTGCAGCTGTGAAAGCACGCCGCGCGAAGCGGAACGGCGCTACGCTGCGCGGATGATCCGGCTCTCCTTCCTGCTGTTGCTGCTGCCGCTGTGGTCTGCCACCAGCGTCGCCCACGCGCAATCCACGCGCCTGAACCGCTGTACCGATGCACAGGGCCGGAGCGTGTATACCGACCGCCCCTGCGACAGCCTGGGCGCGCAGTCTCGGCTGCCGCCGCCTGCGCCCACCGGCAGCACGCTGCAGCGCGACACCCTGGGTGCACGCTGCCCACGGCGGCTGAGCGAGCTGGTGGAAGCGCTGCGTACCGGCATCCTCAGCAACGACGTGAACCGGCTGTCCTCGCTGTACCTGTGGGGCGCGGTCTCCGACGCAGGCGCGCAGCGCATCCTCGGCCAGCTGGAATCATTGGCGCGGCGGCCGCTGGTGGACGTGGTGCCGGTGTATCCGCGGCAGAAACAGGACGCTTCGCAGGCGCTGGAGCAGGGTGATCCGGTGCCAGGCTCCGAACCCGAACCGGCTGCCGCGCGGCATCCGGTCGGCCTGCGCCTGGAGCAGACGTTGCCGGGCAGCGTGGCGCGTGCCTCCACCGTGCTGGGATTGCGGCGGCAGTACGGGTGTTTCTGGATCACGTTGTGATCGGTCGGGGCCGGATCCCTTTCCAGCGGAAAGGGATCCGACCCTGGCATCACGCCGGCCACAGCCCGCGGATGGCGGCGATGCCCTGCCCGCCATGTCGGCGCGCTTCGGTGATGTGGCCGCTGCCCATGCCCCCCAGCGCGTAGATCGGCAGTGACACCTGCGCACGCAGCTCGGCGAAAGCATCCCAACCCAGCGGTGCGGCGTCGGGGTGGCTGGCAGTGGCCTGCACCGGGCCCAGCACCGCGAAGTCGCAGCCCAGCTGTTGTGCCGCCTGCAACTGCTGCAGGTCGTGGCAGGACGCCGCCACCAGCTGCCCCTCGGGCAACGGGCGCTGCGACAGCTGCTGCAGCTGTTCGCTGCCCAGATGCACGCCCACGCTCAACGCGCGCGCCAGCTCGATATCGCGGTTGAGCAGCCACTGCACACCGCTGCGACGATGTGCACGCACCACTTGCTCGACCATTGCCTGCCGCTGCGGGTGCGCCGGTGGCAGGCGCAGCTGGATGCGCTGCTGGCCCGCCGCCACCGCGCGCTGCAGCTGGTCATGCCACTGCTGCACGCTGTCGGCATCGTCGGCCGGCGCCGGGGTGATCAGGTAGCTGTCGGGCTGGCGCAGGGCCGCCACCACCGGCAGGTCGGCCGGCGGCATCGAATAGCGGCCCAGCTTGTCCGGCGCCACCCAGGTGATCGCCTGGCCTTCGCGCCCGCGCGGCGTGCCCTTCCAGCTGCGCACATGGCGCACTTCCAGGGTCAGGTGCTTGTCCGGATAGCGCTGCGGAACATCCATCAGCCACTCACCGACATCGGCCTCGATGCCCAGTTCCTCGCGCAGCTCGCGTACCAGCGCCTGTTCGGAGGTCTCGCCGGATTCGCGCTTGCCGCCGGGGAATTCCCACAGGCCGGCCATGTCGCGGTTCTCGGTACGGCGGTTGAGCAGCACGCGGCCACGGGCGTCGGTGATGACGGCGGCCACGACGTGGATCGATCGGGTGGGAGGAGCCATGCGCAGAGCATGCCCAGAACAGGGGGACCGGCGCAATCGTGGATCCACCCTGGATCACCCGCCGGAAATGAAAAGCCCCGCTTTCGCGGGGCTCTCCGGAGGTCAGCTCAGCTGGCCGTGGCAGTGCTTGTACTTCTTGCCACTGCCGCAGGGGCACGGGTCGTTGCGGCCGATCTTCGGCTCGTCGCGCTGCAGCTGCGCGACGCCCTGGCGTTCGGCCTCCACCTGCGCCGCTTCCTCGTCGGCGCTGTAGCCGCCCGCGTCCTGGTGCTGGAACTGCGACTGGCTCAGGCGTGCCTGGGCCTGCTGGCGTTCTGCCGCTTCCAGCGCCTGCACTTCCTCGTCGCTGCGGATGCGCACGCGCGACAGCAGGGTCACCACTTCGCGCTTCACGTTCTCCAGCATGTCCGAGAACAGTTCGAAGGCTTCCTTCTTGTATTCCTGCTTCGGCTGCTTCTGCGCGTAACCACGCAGGTAGATGCCCTGGCGCAGGTAATCCATGCGTGCCAGATGCTCCTTCCAGCTCTGGTCCAGCACGGTCAGCATCACGTGCTTCTCCAGCGCGCGCATGGTCTCTTCGCCCACGCCGGCTTCCTTCTCGGCGAAGTGCTGGTTGACGCGCTCCTGCACCTTGGCGGCGATGGCCTCGGCGTCCAGTTCCTCGTGGTCCTTGACCAGGTCGGTCAGCGACATCTGCAGGCCGAAGTCCGACTCCAGGGTCGCCTCCAGGCCACGCAGGTCCCACTGCTCGTCGATCGAATTCGGCGGCACGAAGCGGGCCACCACGTCGAAGATCACGTCGTCGCGGATGCCGTCGACGTTGGCCTTCACCGACTCGGCGTCCAGCAGTTCGTCGCGCTGCGCGTAGATCACCTTGCGCTGGTCGTTGTTGACGTCGTCGAAGTCCAGCAGGTTCTTGCGGATGTCGAAGTTGTGGGCCTCCACCTTGCGCTGCGCCTTCTCGATCTGGCGGCTGACCAGGCGGTCCTCGATGACGTCGTCTTCCTTCATGCCCATCATGCGCATGGCCTTCTGCACCCAGTCGGAGGCGAAGATGCGCATCAGGTTGTCTTCCAGCGACAGGTAGAAGCGGGACGAACCCGGGTCACCCTGTCGGCCCGAACGGCCACGCAACTGGTTGTCGATACGGCGCGACTCATGGCGCTCGGTACCGACGATGTGCAGGCCGCCGGCCGCCTTGACCGCCTCGTGGCGCTTCTGCCATTCGGCCTTGACCGCGGCCTTCTGCGCGTCGGTCGCGTCCTCGCCCAGCTCGTGGATTTCCGCTTCCAGCGAACCGCCCAGCACGATGTCGGTACCACGGCCGGCCATGTTGGTGGCGATGGTCACCGCCGCCGGACGACCGGCGTTGGCGACGATGGTCGCTTCGCGGTCATGCTGCTTGGCATTGAGCACTTCGTGCTGCACGCCGGCCTTGCGCAGGTGCTCGGACAGCATTTCCGAGGTTTCGATCGAGGTGGTGCCCACCAGCACCGGCTGGCCGCGCTTGGCGCACTCTTCGATGTCGGCCAGCACCGCGTTGAACTTGCCCTTGCGGTTGAGGAACACCTGGTCCGGGCTGTCCTTGCGGATGGTCGGGCGGTTGGTCGGGATCACCACCACTTCCAGGCCATAGATGCTCTGGAACTCGAACGCTTCGGTATCGGCCGTACCGGTCATGCCGGACAGCTTCTTGTACATGCGGAACAGGTTCTGGAAGGTGATGCTGGCCAGCGTCTGGTTCTCGCGCTGGACCGGCACGCCTTCCTTCGCTTCCACCGCCTGGTGCAGGCCATCGGACCAGCGGCGGCCGGACAGGGTACGCCCGGTGAATTCGTCGACGATGACCACTTCGCCATCGCGCACGATGTAGTCCACGTCACGCTGGTAGATCGCGTGCGCGCGCAGCGCGGCGTTGAGGTGGTGGACCACGGTCAGGTTCTGCGGGGCGTACAGGCCCTCGGTCTCGGCATTGAGGATGCCGGCGTCGACCAGCAGCTGCTCGGCGTGCTCCATGCCCGCTTCGGACAGGTGCACCTGCTTGCCCTTCTCGTCGACCCAGAAGTCGCCTTCGCCGTCTTCCACTTCCTGCTTGACCAGGTTCGGCACGACGCGGTTGACGCGGATGTACAGCTCCGGGGAATCATCGGCCGGGCCGGAGATGATCAGCGGGGTACGTGCTTCGTCGATCAGGATCGAGTCGACTTCGTCGACGATGGCGTAGTGCAGGCCGCGCTGGTAGCGGTCGGCCTTGGACAGCGCCATGTTGTCGCGCAGGTAGTCGAAACCGAATTCGTTGTTGGTGCCGTAGGTGATGTCCGAGGCATAGGCTTCGCGCTTGTCGCTGTGCGGCATGCCCGGGTACACCACGCCCACGCTCAGGCCCAGCCAGTTGTACAGTTTGCCCATCTGCGCGGCATCGCGGCGGGCGAGGTAGTCATTCACGGTGACCACGTGCACGCCCTTGCCTTCCAGCGCGTTGAGGTACACCGGCAGGGTCGCTACCAGGGTCTTGCCTTCACCGGTGCGCATTTCTGCGATCTTGCCCAGGTGAAGCACCATGCCGCCGATCAGCTGCACGTCGTAGTGGCGCATGCCCAGCACGCGGCGGCCCGCTTCGCGGCAGACCGCGAACGCTTCCGGCAGCACCTTGTCCAGGGCTTCGCCGCCGGCGATGCGCTGCTTGAACTCCGGCGTCTTGGCCTGAAGCTGCTCGTCGGAAAGCTTCTCGATCTCCGGCTCCAGCGCATTGATCTTGGCGACGATGCGGTTGAGCTGGCGCAGCTGTCGTTCGTTACGACTGCCAAATACGCGGGTAAGCAGGCTGTTGATCATTGAAGGAACCGGGTTGGATGGACACGACGCCCGGCCTCCCCCTTGGGATCCGTCCGCCGCAAACGAAACAGGGCGCCTGGCGCCCTGTCGATGGCAACACCCATTGTAGCTTGGGACGGCCGCAAGGGGTTTCAACCCCGTGGGTAGTGCCGGCCGCGGGCCGGGTACCTCGTTCGGGCCCCTCAAGGAATTGCCGGCCAGCGGCCGGCACTACCAGATCAACCGCATCGGGTCAGAGCCCTTCCGCGGCGCGGAAGGGATCCGACCCGGGATCAGCCGCGGCTGATGCGGCCGACCGGCGTGTTGCCGCCGTCGCCGAGGAACTTGCGCGGGTTGACCACGTTGCCGTTCTCCCACACTTCGAAGTGCACGTGGGCACCGGTCGAACGGCCGGTGGAACCGGCCTTGGCCACTTCCTGGCCGGCACGGACCAGGTCACCGGCCTTCACCACCAGGCGCGAATTGTGCGCGTAGCGGGTGACATAACCGTTGCCGTGATCGACGTCGACCACGTTGCCGTAGCCGCCCTTCACGCCGGCAAAGCTGACCACGCCTTCGGCCACGGCCATCACGGGGTCGCCGACCCTGGCGTGGAAGTCCATGCCCTTGTGGGTGGCGGCACCGCGGCCGAACGGGTCGGCCCGGGTGCCGAAGCCGGAGGTCACGTAGCTGTTGCGGATCGGCATGCGCGAGGGCACGGCGTTCTGCTGCAGCTGGTGATCGAACATCAGCGATTCCATCACCGACAACTGGCGGCCTGAAGCAGCGAAGCGCTGCTCCAGCACCTGTAAGTCGGCGTTGACGTCCTTGACCGGGATGTCGCTGGTCGGGCCGCCGGCATCGCCGTCACCGAGACCCGGGGTCTCGTTGAAGTCGAACTCGCCGTCTTCCAGCTTGCCCATCTGGGTCAGCCGTTCGCCAAGGGCGTTGAGGCGGGTGGCCTGGGCCTGCAGCTCGCCCAGGCGGGCCGCCAGCGCGTTGACCTGGGTCTGCGCATCGCGCTTGACCTTGGCCAGCTCCGCATCCTGGCGCTCGACCTTGGCCTGCAGCCGGGAATCATTCAGCGCGCTGGCGCCAATGCCGCCGGCAAGGCCGATAATGCAGCCTACCCCGAGCACGCTGCCCAGCAGGGCGCGGGGGCGGTCCTCGAAATAGAACCGCAAACGCGTGATCGGCGACGCTTTGGCCTGTCCTTCACGCGTTTTGATTACGATCTTTTTGAATGCCATCAGTGAGTTTTCATGTCTGAGCCGAAATCCAGCGTTCGCCCCGCGTCAGTGCCGAAACCGGCGCTGGATGCGGTGATGGCGGACAAAAGCGGGAACCCGCTGCGGCGTGCCTTGTGGCTCGACGCGCTGGACCGTCAGTTGCGCCCCCAGTTGCCGCCACCTCTGCGCAGCCGTTGCCGGCTGGCCAATGTGGACGGGGAACACCTCGTTTTTCTCGTCGAGTCCCCGGTCTGGCATGCCAAGGTGCGGCTTGCCGAAGCCCAGTTGCTCGACGCGGCCCGTTCCATCGGGCTGAAGGCCACCAGGGTGACCATCAAGACTGCGTCTCCCACTCCCACGCGCTCCCCAGCGCTCGACAACCGGAATGGACCCCACGCAGTTTCAGCCGCCACGCACAAAGGGCTACGCGACGCCTTGGCGTGCCTGCAGGACGTTCCCTCGAAGCCGAAGAAGCGGTCCTGACGACAACGGAGCATCCAGCTCCGCTCCCCGTCGCACGTGTCACCACGGCGTGAAACATTTCGGGGGCCGGGTCGCATCCTAGCTGCCATCCGGAGGCCTGTCGTTAGATTGGAGTTAAAACTTCGTTAAATTCAGGCTTTCGATCCAACAGGTTCACAAATCCGTGACCTCGAACCGCGCTTGACGCGCCTCAAGCACGCTGAATGCGCCGCAGCCGCCACGAACGACAACGCCGCCCTCTCAGGCGGCGTTTTTGTCTTCCAATTCAACAACCTGCGGCAATCAGGCGTAGGCCGGAGTGGCGTATTCCACCGGATCCGGGGTCGCCGGCGAGTCGAAGCTGACCCATTCCCAGGCCGTGGCATCGGCCATCAGCGCGCGCACCAGCTTGTTGTTGAGCGCGTGGCCGGACTTGAAGCCCTCGTAGGCCCCCAGCACCTGGCCGCCGGCCAGATAGAGGTCGCCGATCGCATCGAGGATCTTGTGGCGCACGAACTCGTCGGCGTAGCGCAGGCCGTCTTCGTTGAGCACGCGGAACTCGTCCAGCACGATGGCGTTGTCCATCGAACCGCCCAGGCCCAGGTTGCGCTCGCGCATGTACTCCAGGTCGCGCATGAAGCCGAAAGTGCGCGCGCGGGAGATTTCCTTGGTGTAGGCC
Organism: Stenotrophomonas maltophilia; assembly: GCF_001274595.1. Taxonomy (GTDB): domain Bacteria; phylum Pseudomonadota; class Gammaproteobacteria; order Xanthomonadales; family Xanthomonadaceae; genus Stenotrophomonas; species Stenotrophomonas forensis. Next base: position 747,924 of record NZ_CP011010.1, on the reverse strand, counting down.
AGCGTCGAGAACTCGATTTCCTGGCGCGACTGCTTGGCCGGGATCATCGGGTGGTCGAACTGGATGGTGAAGCCCAGCTTGTACCCCTCGTACGGGGTGAAGCGGGCCACCTTGTCGCCCTCGGTCACTTCCACGGTCTTCAGCACGCGGATGAAGCGCTTGGGCGCATCCTGTTCCACGATGCCCGCCGACTGCAGCAGGAACACGAACGGGCCGGCCGAACCGTCCATGATCGGCAGCTCGGCCGAGGACAGTTCGACGATGATGTTGTCCACACCCAGGCCGGCCAATGCCGACATCAGGTGTTCGACGGTCTGGATCTTGGCGTCGTTGCAGGTCAGGCCGGTGCACAGGGTCACTTCGGTGACCAGTTCGGCCTTGGCCGGCACTTCCACCACCGGGTCCAGGTCCACGCGGCGGAACACGATGCCATGGTTGACCGGTGCCGGGCGCAGGGTCATGTAGACCTTGTCACCGCTGTGCAGGCCAACGCCGGTGGCGCGGATCGTGTTCTTGAGGGTGCGTTGCTGGATCATGGGGGATGGACCGGAAGTGACACATTAGATTAACACGCACGCTCCCCTACCCTGGCTGAAAGGCCGGCAGGACACACCGGCACGCCAGTAGGACGGGCGTGAAGCAGGGCGGCCGGGCCCATCCTGGCCCGGCGCCCGCGTTTTCAGGACATGGTGGCGCAACCCGGGGAGGACAAGCCCCGGGCTACCCCGCTCAGTCCGCCTGGCGGCGCAGGAAGGCCGGGATGTCCAGGTAATCGTTCGGCAGCTCCGCCGCTGCCGGGGCCGAAGCGGCCGGCGCCGACGGGGTGGAGGCCGCCGCGGTGTCGCTGCTGGCACGACGCAGGCCCAGGCCCATGCCGCCGACGGCCTTGGACACGGCGTCGCCGCCGTTGTCGAAGTCGCCGAACTCCGGCTGGCCGGTGGTCGCATTGCGCACCAGCTTGATCGGTGCACGCTCGCCCGGGCGCTGGGTCTTGCTGGCCGAGACGCGGTTCAGGCCGGTGGCGACCACGGTCACGCGCACTTCGTCCTGCATGTCCGGATCGAGCACGGTGCCGACCACCACGGTGGCGTCTTCGGAAGCGAAGCCATCGATGGTGCGGCCGATCTCGTCGAACTCGGCCATGGTGAAGTCGGCGCCGGCGGTGATGTTGACCAGGATGCCGTTGGCACCGGCCAGGTTCACGTCGTCCAGCAGCGGGTTCTGGATCGCCGATTCGGCGGCGGCCTGCGCGCGGTCATCGCCGCGGGCGGTGCCGGTACCCATCATCGCCAGGCCCATTTCGGACATGACGGTGCGCACGTCGGCGAAGTCGACATTGATCAGGCCCGGACGCACGATCAGGTCGGCGATGCCCTGCACGGCGCCCTGCAGCACGTCGTTGGCGGCACGGAAGGCCTGGATCATGGTCGCGTTGCGGCCCAGCACGGTGATCAGCTTTTCGTTGGGGATGGTGATCAGCGAGTCGCAGTGCTGGCTCAGTTCCTCGATGCCCTTCAGCGCCACCTGCATGCGGCGACGGCCTTCGAACGGGAACGGCTTGGTGACCACGGCCACGGTCAGGATGCCCATTTCCTTGGCCAGCTGGGCCACCACCGGCGCAGCGCCGGTGCCGGTGCCGCCGCCCATGCCGGCGGTGATGAACACCATGTCCGCACCCTGCAGCGCGTCCATGATGCGCTCACGATCTTCCAGCGCGGCCTGGCGGCCGACTTCCGGGTTCGCGCCTGCGCCCAGGCCCTTGGTCACGTTGGTACCCAGCTGCAGCTGCAGCTTGGCACCGCAATTCTTGATGGCCTGCGAGTCGGTGTTGGCGGTGATGAATTCCACGCCATCCACTGCCGAGTTGACCATGTGCGCCACGGCATTGCCGCCGCCGCCGCCCACGCCAACCACCTTGATCACCGCATTGGGTGCCATCTTTTCGATCAGTTCAAAATGCGCCATGTCCGTGTCCTCGTTGTATCCGCTTTGGCTGGCATGGGCATTCGGGCGTCCTGCCCTCCTGCTGCATGCCGGCGTTGCGGCTGTGTGGGTTGTGTGTTGCCGGTGTTGCGTTGTGATGCGGGTACTGCGGGTGTTGCGCCCGGGCGAGGCCCGGTCTTGCGGATTCCGCGTCAGAACTCGCCGCGGAACCAGGTCTTGAGTTTCTTGAACATGCTTCCGGCGCGGCCGGTCGGCAGCGACGGACGCCGCGGATGCTCGATCTGGCTGCCCATCAGCAGCAGGCCTACGCCGGTGGCATGCACCGGGTTGCCGACCACTTCGCCAAGCCCGGTGACGTGCTGCGGAATGCCCACGCGTACCGGCATCTGCAGCATTTCCTCGGCCAGCTCGACCACGCCTTCCATCTTCGAAGCACCACCGGTCAGCACCATGCCGGCGCGCACCAGTTCCTCGAAGCCGGAGCGGCGCAGTTCGGCCTGCACCATCTCGAAGATTTCCTCGTAGCGGCCCTGCACCGCCTGCGCCAGCGAATGGCGCGGCATGCGGCGCGGCGGGCGGTCGCCCACCGACGGCACCTGGATGCTTTCCTCGGCGGTGGCCAGCTGGGCCAGCGCGCAGGCGTAGCGCACCTTGATCTGCTCGGCTTCCGGGGTCGGCGTGCGCAGCATGTGCGCGATGTCGTTGGTCACGTGGTCGCCGGCGATCGGCAGCGAGGCGGTGTGGCAGATCGCGCCCTGCACGAACACCGCGATGTCGGTGGTACCGGCGCCCATGTCGACCAGCACCACGCCCAGCTCGCGCTCATCGGCAGTCAGCACCGCCACGCTGGAGGCCAGCGAGGACAGCACCAGGTCGTCCACCTGCAGGCCGCAGCGCTGCACGCACTTGCTGATGTTGGCCGCGGCCGACTGCGCGCACACCACCAGGTGGGCGTGCACTTCCAGGCGTACGCCGGTCATGCCGACCGGGTTGCGGATGCCTTCCTGCGAATCGTCCAGCACGTACTCGCGCGGAATCGCATGCAGGATCTTCTGGTCGGCCGGGATCGCCACCGCCTTGGCCGCGTCCAGCACGCGATCCAGGTCGCCCCAGGTCACTTCGCCGTCGCGGATCGGCACGATGCCGGGCGAGTTCTTGCACTGCACGTGGTTGCCGGAGATCGAGGCGTACACCGAGCGGATCTCGCAGCCGGCCATCAGCTCGGCTTCTTCCACCGCGCGCTGGATCGACTGCACGGTCGATTCGATATCCACCACCACGCCGCGCTTGAGCCCGCGTGACTCGTGCGAGCCGATGCCGATCACTTCGATCGGGTTGCCCGGCGAATACTCGCCTACCAGCGCCACCACCTTGGAGGTGCCGATGTCCAGGCCAACGATCAGCGATTTGTCACCCTTGCGATTCATGTCCTTTCCTGCGTCCTGCTGGCCGGGGTCGCCGGCGTTTTCGCCGGCGTGGCCGGGGTACCCCAGCTCAGCGTGAAACCATTGGTGTAACGGAGGTCGGCGCGCTCGATCGGCGCGTCCTGGCGGTTGAGCTGCGGCAGCACCTTGACGAAGCGCTGCATGCGCGAGCGCGCGTCGTCACGGCCGACCACCACTTCGGTGCCGTTGCTCAGCACCAGCGACCAGCTGCCACGCGCATCCATCGTCACCCGGCGCACATCGACGCCGGCCGGTGCGAACAATGCACGCGAGTCGCTGTACAGCTTCATCACTTCTTCGGTCTGGCTGTCCGGGCCGTCCAGTTCGGGCAGCGCCAGGTCGGCCAGCTTCTTCGGCGTGGGGAACAACTTGCCCTGCTCGGAGACCAGGCGGTCGTTGCCCCAGCGCGCGAACGGCTTGTGCTCGACCAGGGTCACTTCCAGCACGTCCGGCCACTGCTTGCGCACCTGCGCGCTTTCCACCCACGGCAGTTTTTCCAGGGCGTCCTGCGCGTCCTGCAGCTTGACCGCGAAGAAACCGGCATGCGCATACGGCAGCAGCACCTGCTGCAGCTGTTCGGCCGGCACCCGCTTGAACTCACCGTGCACGCGCAGCTTCGCCAGCGGCCAGCGCTCGGCGCCGACCCAGCCATTGACCACGGCCACCACCGGCAGTGCAACCACCGACAGCGCCAACAGCCAGACGAAGATGCGCAGCACCGCGTTCATGCGTGCGGGGCCTCCAGGGTCTGCTCCAGCACGCGCCACACCAGTTCCTCGAAACCGATGCCGGCCTGTGCGGCCGCCTTCGGCACCAGCGAGTGGCTGGTCATGCCCGGTGCGGTGTTCACTTCCAGCAGGAAGAAGCGGCCGCTGGCGCGGTCGCGCATCACGTCCACGCGGCCCCAGCCGCGGCAGCCGGCGGCACGGAACGCGGCCAGCGCGATGCGGCGGATCTCGTCTTCGTCAGCACCGTCCAGGCCCGGGCACAGGTACTGGGTGTCTTCGGCGATGTACTTGGCGTTGTAGTCGTACCACTGGCCCTTGGGCACGATGCGGATCGACGGCAGCGCCACGTCGCCGAGGATGGCCACGGTCAGCTCGTCGCCGACCACCATCTGCTCCATCAGCAGCTGGCCGTCGTAGCGCGCGGCCAAGGCCACCGCCTCGTCCAGGCCGGCGTCGTCGGTGACCCGGCTGATGCCCACGCTGGAGCCTTCATTGGCCGGCTTCACCACCACCGGCAGGCCCAGTTCGGCGGCATTGGCATGCACGTCCTCGGCCGTGACCTTGCGGTACTGCGGGGTCGGCAGGCCCAGCGACAGCCACACCTGCTTGGTGCGGATCTTGTCCATGCTCAGCGCCGAACCCAGCACGTTCGAGCCGGTGTACGGCACGCCGAAGGCGTCCATGAGGCCCTGCACGATGCCATCCTCACCGCCACCGTTGTGGCCGTGCAGGATGTTGAACACGCGGTCGACACCGCCGGCGGCCAGCACCTTGGCCAGCGCCGGGATGCCGTCCACGGCGAACGCATCGATGCCGCGCGCCTGCAGCGCTTCAAGCACGTTGCGGCCGGAGTCCAGCGACACCTCGCGTTCGCTGGAACTGCCACCGAGCAGCACGGCGACGCGGCCGAACACGGCCGGGTCGGTCACGCGCAGCGGCGGGAAGGTCAGCGTGCTCACGCCTCGCCCTCCGCCTTGAACCCTTCCACGGCGATGTGGCTGGCCACGGCGCCGATGTCGCCGGCCCCCATCATCAGCAGCAGGTCACCGTCCTGCAGTACGTCCGGCAGCACGCTGGCCAGTTCGGCCGCCTTGCCCACCACCACCGGCTCGCTGCGGCCGCGCGCACGGATGGCGCGCGCCAGCGCATGCGAATCGGCGCCGGCAATCGGCTCTTCGCCGGCCGGGTAGACCTCGCTCAGCACCAGCGCATCGACGCTGGACAGCACCGCGGCGAACTTGTCGAACTGGTCGCGGGTACGGCTGTAACGGTGCGGCTGGAAGGCCACCACCAGGCGCTTGTCGGCCCAGCCACCGCGGGCGGCGGCGAACACCGCTTCCAGCTCGCTCGGGTGATGGCCGTAGTCGTCGATGATGCGCACCTTGGCACCGCTGGCGGTGGTCACTTCGCCCAGATCGTTGAAGCGACGGCCGACACCGGCGAATGCTTCCAGCGCGCGTGCGATGGCGTCCGGCGCCACGCCCAGCTGCCAGCCCACTGCCGCGGCGGCCAGTGCGTTCAGCACGTTGTGCTTGCCCGGCAGCGCCAGCACCACTTCCTGGCTGGTGCCCTGCGGCAGGCGCAGGGTGAAGCGCATGCGCGACCCTTCCTGCACCACGTTCTCGGCACGCACGTCGGCCTGCGGGCTCATGCCGTAGCTCATCACGTGGCGCGGGGTCTTGGCGGCCAGTGCGGCCACTTCCGGGTCATCGATGCACAGCACCGCCAGGCCGTAGAACGGCAGGCGCTGCAGGAACTCGGCGAACGCCGCCTGCACGCGGGCGAAGTCGTTGCCGTAGTTCTCCAGATGATCGGCATCAATGTTGGTGATGATCGACATCAGCGGGTTCAGGCGCAGGAAGCTGCCATCGCTTTCGTCGGCCTCGGCCACCAGCCACTGGCCACCACCCAGCTTGGCGTTGGCACCGGCGGCCAGCAGCTGGCCACCGATCACGAAGGTCGGGTCCAGGCCACCTTCGCTCAGCACCGCAGCGGTCAGGCTGGTGGTGGTGGTCTTGCCGTGCGTGCCGGCCACGGCGATGCCGCGGCGGAAGCGCATCAGTTCGGCCAGCATCGCCGCACGCGGCATGATCGGAATGCGCTGGCTGCGCGCTTCCATCAGTTCCGGGTTGTCCTCGCGGATGGCGCTGGACACCACCACGCAGTCGGTGCCCAGCACATTGGCCGCCGAGTGGCCGCGCATGATGCGCGCACCCAGGCCGGCCAGGCGGCGGGTCGCGCCGTTGTCGGCATTGTCCGAGCCGGAGACTTCGTAGCCCAGCGTCAGCATCACTTCGGCGATACCGCTCATGCCGGTGCCGCCGATGCCGACGAAATGCACGCGCGGGAAGGCGCGCACCAGGTCGTTGGTGTCGTGCAGGCGACGGATCATGCGCGGCCTCGCGCAGGGCAGGCGCGGTGGCATGCCTTCTTCATACAGCTTCCTCAAGAATGATATCGGCGATGCGCTCGGCGGCATCGACCTTGGCCAGGGCACGCGCGGCTTGCGCCATCTGCATGCGGCGGGCGGGATTTTCGGACAGATCACGCAGCAGTGCGGCAATGCCGTCGGCCAGCGTTCCGTCCTGCTTCAGCAAAACCGCCGCGCCGCGCTCGACCAGGTACTCCGCATTGCGGGTCTGGTGATCGTCGACGGCGGCGGGGAATGGCACCAGCACGCTGCCGACACCGACCGCGCACAGCTCGGCCAGGGTCGACGCGCCGGCGCGGCACACGACCAGATCGGCCCAGGCGAACGCGTCGGCCATGTCGGCGATGAACGGGGTGATTTCAGCCTGCACGCCGGCCTTGGCATACGCCTCGATTGCTTCGGCATGCATCTTCTCGCCACTCTGGTGGCGCACCTGCACCGGCAGGTCCGCGCCCAGCGCGGCAATCGCCTGCGGCACACCGGTGTTGAGTGCACGTGCGCCCTGGCTGCCACCGACCACCAGCACGCGCAGCGGGCCGTGGCGGTCGGCGAAGCGCTGTTCCGGCGGCGCGATGGCGGCGATTTCCGCACGCACCGGGTTGCCGACGAATTCCTCGCGCTGGGCGAAGGTGCCCGGGAAGCCGGTCAGCAGGCGGCGCGCATAGCGCGACAGGATGCGGTTGGTCAGGCCCGGTGCGCGGTTCTGCTCATGCACGATCAGCGGCAGGCCGTGCAGGCGCGTGGCCATGCCACCCGGGCCGGAGGCGAAGCCACCGAAGGCCACCACCGCACGCGGCTGGCGCTTGCGGATGATCATGCCGGCCGCGCGCAGCGCGCGCATCAGCCGCCATGGCGCCGCCAGCAGGGCCAGCTTGCCCTTGCCACGCAGGCCGGTGATCGCCAGCGTGTCGATGGCGATGTCGTGCTGCGGCACCAGGCGGGTTTCCATCGCACCGTCGGCGCCCATCCAGGTGACCGGCACGCCACGCTCGCGCAGCACGCGGGCCACGGCCAGGCCGGGGAAGATGTGGCCACCGGTACCACCGGCCAGGATCATCACCGGACGTGCAGTGTCGTGGGCTGCGCTCATGACAGCCTCCCGAAGGTCGGTTCGACGCGCGACTGCAGGCGGCTGGTGCCACGCGCAGCGTTCGCCGTCGCTGCGGCCACCGGCTCTGCGCTCATCGGCACATGGGCTGCTGCCGGCGCGACCGGTTCATCCTGCGGCTCGGCAGCCGCGTCGTCGCCGCCACCGATACGCACGGCCTGGCGGCGCTCGGCGCGCTTGAGTTCATAGGACACGCGCAGCAGCAGGCCCATCGCCACGCAGGTCATCAGCACCGACGAACCGCCGGAGGAAATCAGCGGCAGGGTCAGGCCCTTGGTCGGCAGGATGCCCAGGTTCACGCCGATCGAGACGAAGGTCTGCATGCTGATCCACAGGCCGATGCCGAAGGCGATGTAGCCGGAGAAGTGGCGCTTCATTTCCACGCAGCGCATGCCCAGCCAGAAGGTGCGGCCGACCAGCAGCGCATACAGGGCCACGATCACGCAGGTGCCCAGGAAGCCGAATTCCTCGGCGGTGACCGAGAAGATGAAGTCGGTGTGCGCTTCGGGCAGGTAGTACAGCTTCTGCACCGAATTGCCCAGGCCGACGCCGGTCCACTCGCCGCGGCCGACCGCCATCAGCGCGTTGGACAGCTGGTAGCCGTCACCCTGCTGGTCGGCCCACGGGTCCAGGAAGGAGGTGATGCGGCGCATGCGGTACGGCTCGATGATCGCCAGCGCGCTCATGCCGACCAGGCCGATGATCACCGGCATCGACATGCGCGGCATGTTGACCCCGCCCAGCACCAGCATGCCGGCGGTGATCGCCAGCAGCAGGGTCGAGGAACCGAAGTCCGGCTGCAGCAACAGCAGCACCACCAGCGCACCGGCCACGCCCAGCGGCTTGAGCATCGCCGGCCAGGTCGCGTTGACCTCGTCGCGGAAGCGCACCAGGTAGCTGGACAGCCAGACGATGTACAGCACCTTCACCGCCTCGACCGTCTGGAACTTGGAGATGCCCAGGTTGATCCAGCGGCGCGCGCCGTTGACCGTGCTGCCCAGGCCCGGCGTGAACACTGCCAGCAGCAGCACGAAGCAGCCCAGCAGCAGCATCTGGTTGTACTGCTCGATCGACTTCAGCTCGGTGCGCGCGGCAATCACCGCCAGCACGATGCCGACCGCCAGGAAGATCAGGTGGCGGTTGAGGTAGTAGAACGGGCTGCTCATCAAGGCGATCGAGCTGGACGCCACCATCACCACGCCCACACCGGTGAGCGCGATGATCGCGCCCAGCAGCCACTTGTCGTAGCTGCCTTCGATGGCTTCAAGGCGTGTTGCCTGGCGGGACAGGTCGTTCATCTCAGCGCACCTTCAACGTGGCCAGGCCGATCAGCACGAGCACGACGGAGATGATCCAGAAGCGCACGATCACGCGCGGCTCGGGCCAGCCCTTCAGTTCGAAATGGTGGTGGATCGGCGCCATGCGGAACACGCGCTTGCCGGTCAGCTTGAACGAAGCGACCTGGATCATCACCGACAGCGTTTCGATCACGAACACGCCGCCCATGATCACCAGCACCAGTTCCTGGCGGGTGATCACTGCGATCGTGCCCAGCACCGCGCCCAGCGCCAGCGCGCCGATGTCGCCCATGAAGACCATGGCCGGATAGGTGTTGAACCACAGGAAGCCCAGGCCCGCGCCCGCGATGGCCGCGCAGATGATGACCAGCTCGCCGGCCCCCGGAATCTGCGGGATCTGCAGGTAGTTGGCGAACACCACGTTGCCCGAGGCATAGGCGAACACACCCAGTGCGCAGGCCACCAGCACGGTCGGCATGATCGCCAGGCCGTCCAGGCCGTCGGTCAGGTTCACCGCGTTGGAGAAGCCGACGATCCAGAAGTAGGCGATGGCCACGAAGCCGATGCCGGCCAGCGGCAGCGCCACCGACTTGAACATCGGGATGTAGAAGGTCAGCGCGGCCGGCACGTCGGCCGTATAGAACAGGAACAGGCCCGCAGCCAGGCCGAAGATCGACTGCAGCAGGTACTTCCAGCGCGACTTCAGGCCGTTCGGGTCGCGACGGACGATCTTGATCCAGTCGTCATACCAGCCGATGGCACCGAAGCACAGCATCACCGCCAGCACCAGCCACACGTAGCGGTTGCGCAGGTCGGCCCACATCAGCACCGACAGGGTGATGGTGAGCAGGATCAGCGAACCGCCCATGGTCGGCGTACCGGCCTTGGAGAAATGGGTCTGCGGGCCGTCCTTGCGGATCGGCTGGCCGCCCTTGAACTGGGCAAGCTTGCGGATCATCGCCGGGCCGAGCCACAGCGACAGGAACAGGGCCGTCAGCGCGGCAAGGATGGCGCGGAACGTCTGGTAGTTGAACAGCCCGAACAGGCTCTCCAACTGCTGCAACCATCGAGCCAGTTCATACAACATGCGGGGATTCCTCTCCTTGCGCCAGCAGCGCTTTGACAATCGTGTCCATGGCGCTGCCACGGGAACCCTTGACCAGGCAGCGCACGCCGGCGTGCAGCTCGTCCTTCAGCGCCTGCGACAGCGCATCATGGGTAGTGAAATGACGGCCACCGTCGCCGAAGGCGGCGGCAGCAGCGGCGCTGAGCGGACCCAGCGCGTACAGGCGCTTGAGGCCGGAGGCACGTGCGCGCAGGCCGGCCTGCGCATGCAGCGTCTCGGCATCCGGGCCCAGCTCGCGCATGTCGCCCAGCACCAGCCAGCCCTCTTCCGGGGCAGCGGCCAGGGCATCGATGGCGGCGGCCAGTGAACCGGGGTTGGCGTTGTAGCTGTCATCCACCAGCACCGCGCCGTTGCGCAGCTGATGGGCGATCTGGCGGCCCGGCACCGGCTGCGCCTCGGCCAGTCCTGCCGCGATCAGCGCCAGGTCGACACCGGCAGCCAGCGCCAGGCTGGCCGCGGCCAGCGCGTTGCTGACGTTGTGGCGGCCCGGCAGGCCCAGCACCACGCGGGCTTCGCCCATCGGCGAGACCAGGGTGAACTGGCTTCCCTGGGCACCGGCGCGGATGTCGCGCGCGGTGATGTCGGCGGTGTGCTCCAGGCCGTAGCGCAGCACGCGGCAGCGCGCCGGCGTGCCGATGAAATGCTGTTCGAACCAGCGGCCGTAGGCATCGTCGACGTTGATCACCGCCACGCCATCGGCCGGCAGCGCCGCGTAGATCGCGCCCTTGGTGACGGCTACGCCGAGCAGGCTGCCCATCCTTTCCAGATGGGCCGGTGCGATGTTGTTGACCAGCGCGTAGCGCGGGCGGGCGATATCGGTCAGGTAGGCGATGTCGCCCGGCTTGCCGGCGCCCATCTCGTAGACGGCGTAGTCGGCATCTTCCGGCGCATCGATCACCGCCAGTGGCAGGCCGATCTCGTTGTTGCGGTTGCCCGGGTTGGCGTAGACCACTTTATGCGCGTGCTGCGCCACCTGCTGCAGGATCGACAGCAGCAGGCTCTTCACGCTGGTCTTGCCATTGCTGCCGGTAATCGCGAACACCTCGGTCTCGCGGTCGCGCTGCATGCCGGTGGCGATCTTCGCCAGCGCCAGCTCGCTGTCGGCCACCAGCACCTGCGGCAGCTCGATCGGCAGCAGCCGCTCGACCAGCAGGGCACTGGCGCCGCGCGCCTGCGCGTCGGTGGCGAAGTCATGACCGTCGAAACGCTCGCCGCGCAGCGCCACGTACAGGCTGCCCGGGCCGAGGCTGCGGGTGTCGTTGCTGACCGCATCGATGGCCACGTCGTCGCCGTGGATCTCGCCGCCGGCCCAGTGTGCGATCAGCGAAAGCAGGGTGCGCTTCATGCGATGCCCTCCCCGGCCTGAGCGGCCAACACGCCGGCCTTGGCAGCCAACGCAGCGGCAGCCACTTCGGTGTCGTCGAAGTCATGACGAACGCCATTGACCTCCTGGTACGGCTCGTGGCCCTTGCCGGCGATCAGGATGATGTCGCCGGCACCGGCACGCTTCACCGCCAGGCCGATCGCACGCGCGCGGCTGCGCTGCACGGTCACGGCATCGGCATTCTGGAAGCCGGCCAGGATGTCGGCCACGATCACGTCGCCGTCCTCGCCACGCGGGTTGTCGTCGGTGACGATGACCTGGTTGGCCAGGCGCTCGGCAATGGCGGCCATCTGCGGGCGCTTGCCGGTATCGCGCTCGCCACCGCAGCCGAACACGCAGAACAGCGCGCCATGCAGGTGGCCGTGCAGGCTGTCCAGCGCCTGTTCCAGTGCGTCCGGCGTGTGCGCGTAATCGACCACCACGGTCGGCAGGCCGTCTTCGCCGCCGAGGCGGTTCATGCGGCCACGGATCGGCTGCAGTGCCGACAGCACTTCGGCGATGCGTGGCAGCGGCTGGCCCTGCGCATGCAGGGTGCCGGCCACGGCCAGCAGGTTGTCCACGTTGAAGCGGCCCAGCAGCGGCGACTGCACGGCGGCACGCTTGCCGTCGATGACCAGTTCGAAGGCGATGCCACGGCCGTCCAGCTGCAGCGCTTCGGCGCGCACGCTGGCGTCGGTGGCACCGCGCGAGCTCAGGCCGATCGGCTGCACGCCCGCCGGCAGGCCAGCGAACAGCTGGCGACCGAATGCATCATCCAGGTTGACCACGGCGGCCTTCAGGCCCGGGCGATGGAACAGCCGCGCCTTGGCCGCGCCGTAGCTGGCCATGTCGCCGTGGTAGTCCAGATGGTCGCGGGTGAGGTTGGTGAACACCGCCACGTCATAGTGCACGGCATCCACGCGGCCCTGGTCCAGCGCATGCGAGCTGACTTCCATCGCCACCGCACGTGCACCGGCATCGCGCAGCTGCGCCAGCAGCGCATGCATCTGCAGCACCAGCGGCGTGGTGAAGCCGGTCGGTTCGACCGCACCATAAAGTCCGGCACCCAGCGTGCCGATACTGCCACTGGGCGTTCCGAGCAGGTGCCAGGCCTGGGCCAGCAGCTGCACGGTGGAGGTCTTGCCGTTGGTGCCGGTCACGCCGACCATCGCCATCGCCCGCGACGGCGCGCCATGGAACTGGTCGGCCATCGCGCCCATGCGCGCGCGCAGGCCCGGCACCGCGATCGCATCGGCCGGTGCCGGCAGCTCGGCAGGCGCCGGCGGTTCGAACAGGATGGCGCTGGCACCGGCCGCGCGGGCCTGCTCGACAAAGCCCAGGCCATGCGCGCCGAACCCGGCGATGGCAACGAAGGCATTACCGGGGCGTACGGCGCGGCTGTCCAGCACCAGGCCGGTCAGAACGGGGTCATGGCCCGCCAGGGCCACGTCCGGAAGCAACTGCGAAAGCAACATCGAAGGACTCATTGCGTGCCTCCCGTAGCGGGCGGCGTCTGGGCATGCGCGCTCGGTAGCGCAGCATCGAATTCAGCGGCGGCATCCACCGGCAGTGCGGCTTCGGCCGGCGGCGCAGGCAGGATCGAAGCCGAATGGCCGACCTTGCCGGACTGCTGCGCGGCCAACCACGACTGCAGGTCATCCAGCGGCACGTCCATCAGGCGCAGGGTGCCTTCCATCACGTTGTGATAGACCGGCGCCGACACCAGGCCGCCGTAGAACTTGCCGGCCTGCGGGTCGTTGATGACGATGACGGTGGCGAAACGCGGGTTGGTGGCCGGCACCACGCCGGCGAACAGCGCGTTGTAGTGGCCGCGCTCGTAACCACCGGGGCCGGCCTTGCGTGCGGTACCGGTCTTGCCGGCCACGCGGTAGCCCAGCACCGCCGCCTGCTTGGCGCCGCCCTGGGTCACCACCGTTTCCATCATCGCCACCACCTGCTTGGCGACGTTCTCGTCGATGATCTGCTGGCCTTCGTTGCGCTGGCCCTTGACGAAGGTCGGCGCGATCAGCCGACCGCCGTTGGCCAGCGCCGAGTAGGCCGTGGCGATCTGCAGCGGGGTGACGTTCAGGCCGTAGCCGTAGGACATGGTGGTCTTGGTGGTGCCCGACCAGCGCGCCGGGCGCAGCACCACGCCGCCGGATTCACCCGGGAAACCGCTATGCGGCACCGAGCCGTAACCGAAGCGGCGCACGCCGTCGTAGAACACCTGGTCCGGCATCTTCGCCGCGACCTTGGCCGCACCCACGTTCGAACTGCGGGTGATCACGCCGGTCACGTTCAGCACGCCGTTGTTGCGCGGCACGTCGCGGATGGTGAAGCGGCCCAGGGTCATGTAACCCGGGTTGGTGTCGATGATGGTGTCCTTGGTCACCGCACCGGCCTGCAGCGCGGTGGCGATGGTCAGCGGCTTCATCGTCGAACCCGGCTCGACCAGATCGGTCACCGCACGGTTGCGGCGCGCATCGGGCAGCGCGCCGGTCAGCGAATTCGGGTTGTAGGTCGGCAGGTTGACCATGGCCAGGATCTCGCCGGTGGTCACGTCCATGATCACCATCGAACCGCCGGCCGCCTTGTTGGCCACCAGCGCGTTGCGCAGCTCCTTGAAGGCCAGGTACTGGATGCGGCGGTCGATGCTGAGGGTCAGGTCCTTGCCCGGTTCGGCGGCGCGCAGCAGATCGCTCTCGACGGTCTCGCCCTTGCGGTTGCGGATCACCCGCTTGGCGCCGGCCTTGCCGCGCAGCCATTCGTCGAACGCCAGCTCCAGGCCTTCCTGGCCGCGGTCGTCAATGTTGGTGAAGCCCAGCACGTGCGCCATCGCCTCACCCTGCGGGTAGAAGCGGCGGAACTCGCGCTGCGCGGCCACGCCCGGAATCTTCAGCGCGACCACTTTCTCTGCCTCGTCCGGATTGATCCGGCGGCGCAGGTACATGAATTCCTTGTCCGACTTCTGCGACAGGCGGCTGCTCAACTCATCCACCGACATGCCGACCGCCTGGGCCAGCTCCGGGATGCGCTCGGGCGAACGCAGCAGGTCCTGCGGGTTGACCCAGATCGAGGCAACCGGCGTGGACACCGCCAGCGGCTCGCCGTTGCGGTCGGTGATCATGCCGCGCGAGGTCTTGATCGGCAGCTCGCGCAGGTAACGGGCCTCGCCCTGGCGCTGGTAGAAGTCGCTGTTGATGATCTGCACATAGGCAGCACGGCCAACCAGCGACACCGAGCACAGGCCCAGCGCCAGCGCGACCCAGCGCAGGCGCTGGCGCAGGTTGAAGGCGTTGCGCGGGCGGTTGCGGCCGGTCTTGCTCATGGCCGCACCACCACGATGTCGGCGGCCTCGGGGAACTTCATGCCCAGCTTTTCGCGGGCGATGCGATCGACACGATTGGCTTCGGCCAGGGTGGCCTGTTCCAGCTGCAGGCGGCCGAACTCCAGGTTGATGTCATCGCGCTTGCGCTCGGCGCGCGACAGCTCGATGAACGTCTGCCGATGACGGTGACGCACGAACACGACGCCGATCGCCGAGGCCACGGTCGAGGCCAACAGGATGATCAGCAGCAGCCGGCTCATGCATCGGCCTCCCGCTTCTGGGCCACGCGCAGCACGGCGCTGCGGGCACGCGGGTTGGCCGCCAGCTCTTCGTCGGTGGCCTTGATGGCGCCGCCGATCAGATCCAGGGTGGGCACGAACACCTCCGCCTCGGGCAGGCGGCGGTTGGCCGGCGGCGCCTTGGCCAGTCGGTTCATGTACTGCTTGACGATGCGGTCTTCCAGCGAATGGAAGCTGATGATCGCCAGGCGGCCGCCGGGCTTGAGCCGTTCCACCGCCGCATCGAGGCCGGCTTCCAGATCGGCCAGCTCGCGATTGATGTGGATGCGGATGGCCTGGAAGCTGCGCGTGGCCGGGTGGATCTTGTCCTTTCCACGTGGCATCACCGAGGCGATCAGCTCGGCCAGTTCGGCGGTGCGGGTGAACGGCTGCTTCTCGCGGCGGGCCACGATGGCACGCGCGATGCGGCGGCTCTGGCGCTCTTCGCCGTAGGTCCACAGCACATCGGCGATCTCGCGGTCTTCGACGCGGTTGATCCACTGCGCGGCGCTTTCGCCGCTGTCCGGGTCCATGCGCATGTCCAGCGGGCCGTCCTTGCCGAAGCTGAAACCACGCTCGGCCACGTCCAGCTGCGGCGACGACACGCCCAGGTCGAACAGCACGCCGTCCAGGCCGTCGGCCGTCGCATCCCACTGCAGCAGCTGGGCGAAGCTGCCACGGAAGATGGACACGCGCGGGTCCGGCGCGAAATCGCGCTCGGCTACGGCGATGGCTTCCGGATCCTTGTCCATGACCAGCAGGCGCCCCTCGGGACCCAACTGGGTGAGCACGCCACGTGCATGACCGCCACGACCGAACGTGCCATCCAGATAACGTCCGTTTTCGATCACCCTCAGGCCTTCAAGGACCTGGGTGTACAGGACCGGCAGGTGCACCGCCGGCGACTGCGACACCGGAAGGTGACCGGTCTGCGCTTCTGGGCGCATCCGGGCACCCCGGCTCACAACTTCAGGTCGAGCAACCCATCACCCAGATCCTCGTCAGACAACGTCTGCTGGATCAAGGCCCGATGCGCCTGCTCGCTCCACAATTCGAACTTGTCGCCCATACCGAGCAATACCGCCTTCTTCTCAATGCCCACCGCACCGCGGTGGCTGGCGGGGATGCTGATGCGACCGTTGCCGTCCAGCTCCAGATGGGCGGCCGAGCCGACCAGCTTCTGCTGCAACAGGCGCACGACGCGCTGGGTGTTGGGCTTGGACATCACATCGTCGCGGACCCGCTCCCATTCCGACTCTGCGTACAACCACAGGCAGCCGGCTTCGAACGGGTTGTAGGTCAGTACGAGACGGTTGTTGCTGGCGCGCGCGACGAGGTCGCGGTAAGCGGTGGGAACCGCCATGCGCCCTTTATCGTCAACTGTGATGGCCGTCTCGCCCTGGAACACGACGCGTGCACCTATCCTTCGCCCGGTGAAACATTGAACCACGAAAACCCACAAAACACCCGGATTTCCCTCTGATGCCCACCTTAGCAGCGGGCCGAGGGTTGTCAACAACTTTTCAGCAGGGAAATCGCCAGCCGCATCAATGGCTTGCAACAACCTTTAGAGAATTGTTCAAGGCTTATCCACAAGTTGCTGATCCGTCTCAATTTTTGAGATTGAACGGAAGTTCAGGGGTGTGGACAGGGCGTGAAACATCGGCCGCGCATTCATCCAGAGTGGGCCAAAAACGGCGCCGGACTGCGCAAACCGTGCACAATGACGCCATGTGCCTGCTCGCTCTTGGCTGGATGCACCACCCGCGCTGGCGGCTGGTGATGACCGGCAACCGTGATGAGTTCCACGCCCGCCCGACGGCGGCGCTGGCCCCCTGGCAAGATGAGACCTCCGTCATCGGCGGACGCGACCTGCGCTCCGGTGGCGGCTGGGCCGGGGTGGGTGCCGCGGGCCGGATGGCGGTGGTCACCAATGTCCGCGATCCCCTGGCCGCCCAGACCGGCCCGTCGCGCGGCGCGCTGGTGGCCGACTTCCTGCGCGGCCGCGACCCGGCCGCCGTGCACATCGACCGATTAGCGACCATTGCCGGGGCCTATGCCCCGTTCAACCTGTTGCTAGCCGATGGCGACAGCCTGGAGTACCTGGGCAACCACCCGGCCGAGCGGCAGACCCTCGGCCCCGGCGTACACGGCATGTCCAACGGCGCGCTGGATGCCCCCTGGCCCAAGACGCGGCGGCTGATGGCGGCCCTGTCGGCCTGGCTGCAGTCCGGCGATGGCGAACTGGCCCCGCTGTGGACCGCGCTGGCCGACGAACACCGCCCCACCGACGACGAGCTGCCCGATACCGGCATCGGCCTGGAACGCGAACGCTGGCTGAGCCCGGCCTTCATCCGCGGCGACGACTACGGCACCCGCGCCAGCACCGTGCTGTTGATCGATGCCGACGGCCACGGCGAGATCCACGAGCGCCGTTTCGGCCCGCAGGGCGTCGCACTCGGCCAGAGTCGCGCCGACTTCTGACCCTGTACCTGTTTTCTGTGTCTATAAATGTCTGCCTGCACGCCACACGATGACTGGGCGCGGTCCTGCCGCACACCCGACCGATCCACAGGGAGTCTTCGATGCGTCGTGTTCTTGTTCTTGCTGCCACCCACCTGCTCACCCTCGGCCTCGGCTTTGGCCTGGGCGTCTACCTGCTGCCGATCCTGATCGCCCCCGATGATCCGCCTGCCGCGCTGGTGCAGGACGCCATGGGCAAGGCCGCCTACCACACCACCTTCCGGCGCGACCTCAAGGGCAGCGATGCGGTGCACTGGGCCGAAGGCAAGGTCAGCGTCAGCGCCACCCAGGTAGCCTTCGACGGAAAGATGGGGCCGGGGCCGGACTACAAGGTCTACCTGGTACACGGATTCGTCGACAACAAGGCCGACTTCCTGAAGGTCAAGGCACAGTCCCGGCGCATCGGCGAGGTGAAGACCTTCAACCGTTTCCTGGTCGATGTACCTGATGACGTCAACGTGGACGACTACACCACGGTCGTGGTGTGGTGCGAGCGCTTCTCGCAGTTCATTTCCGCCGGGCAGTACCGCACGCCGGGCTGAGGCCGGACATCATCCCGGTAGTGCCGGCCGCTGGCCGGCAACAGCACGATGCGTCTGCTGGTGAGGAGGTTGCCGGCCAGCGGCCGGCACTACCGATGCGCGGTTCATGCATATAGAAGAAGGAGGCGGAGCCGGCCGATAAGCCGGGTTCTGTCGTGGACAGTCATTCCTCTAGGCGTTACGTCACCGCAACGCTCAAGCAACCTACCCGGATCCAACGCGGGCCGCGCCAAAGGATCCCTATTTGGTCTTGCTCCAGGTGGGGTTTGCCGTGCCGGTCTGTTGCCAGACTCGCGGTGCGCTCTTACCGCACCATTTCACCCTTGCCGGCCTTCCGAAGAAGACGTAGGCGGTATCTTTCTGTTGCACTTTCCGTCGGCTTTCGCCGCCCAGGCGTTACCTGGCACCTTGCCCTATGGAGCCCGGACTTTCCTCGGCACCCCCGAAGGGATGACGCGACTGTCTGGCCGGCTCCGCCAGCGCGCATTCTAGCGCACACACGCTCTTCCTGCCGCGCTGATCGCGGCATCCGGCCCATCCATCCACGCATGGCGTGGATCTACCGATGCCGCTGCCCGGGTGGGTGCGGATTCTGCCCTGGTGGGTGCGGACCTTGGTCCGCACGATCCCTCAACTGCCGTACAACGCCTTGCGCGGTGCGCCGGTCAATTCGGCGGCCAGCTTGGCGGCCGTCGACGGCGGCAGGTGCTCGCTCAGCTTGGCGTACACGCGGCGGCCATGCGCCAGCTGCGCCTCCTCATCATCGCCAGCGCCCTGCACCATCACCACGAACTCGCCCTTGCGCTGGTTCTCGTCGCCTTCCACCTTCGCCAGCAGACCCGCCAGGTCGCCATCCAGCACGGTCTCGAACAGCTTGGTCAACTCGCGCGCCAGCACCGCCGGGCGCTCGCCGCCGAAGATCGCGGCCATGTCGGCCAGCGACTCGGCGATGCGGTGCGAGGATTCGTAGAACACCATCGTGCGCACTTCGCCGGCCAGCAGCTGCAGGCGGTCACGGCGTCCGCTGGCCTTGGCCGGCAGGAAGCCCTCGAAGCTGAAGCGGTCGCTGGGCAACCCGGCCACGCTCAGCGCGGCGATGGCAGCGCAGGCGCCCGGAATCGGGCTGACCTTGATGCCGGCCGCGCGCGCCGCACGCACCAGGCGGAAACCGGGGTCGCTGACCAGCGGCGTACCAGCATCGCTGACCAGCGCCAGCGATTCGCCGGCCTGCAGGCGCGACACCAGGCGCTGCGACAGCGCTTCCTCGTTGTGCTCGTGCAGGGCCACCAGCGGCTGCTGGATGCCGAAATGGGACAGCAGCTGGCCGCTGCGGCGGGTGTCCTCGGCACAGATGGCGGCCACCGAACGCAGCACCTCCTGCGCGCGCGGGCTCAGATCGGCCAGGTTGCCGATCGGGGTGGCGACGACGTACAGGGTTGGGACACTCATTTCAGCGGTACTCACGGGGCAAGGGTAGAATCGTAGCGTGTACCCGGCCACGGCCGCTGCCCTCATCGCATGGACCTGATCATGAACAAGCCCGCCGCACGGATCTCCGCCCTGTCGTTGTCGCTGATGCTGCTGGCCGGCTGTGCCACCACCAGCCTGACCAGCACGCCCGATTCGCCGGCCCAGAGCCAGGCGCTGGCGCTGATCGAACAGGGCAAGCCGCGCGACGCCGCATTGCAGCTGGAAGGCCTGGCCGCCACCCTGCGCGGGGGCGCGCGCAGCAACGCGCTGGCCGATGCGGCCTGGGCCTGGCACCTGGCCGGTGACAGCACCCGCGCGCGCAGCCTGCTGGGCCAGCTGACCGCCCGCCAGCTGTCCGGCGCCAGCCTGCAGCGCTACCAGCTGACCGGCGCCGAGCTGGCCCTGGCCGACAAGCAACCGGCGCAGGCGCTGGCACTGCTGAAGGATCATGCCGACAGCGTTGCGGTCGGCCTGCGCACCCGCTGGCTGCTGGCACGCGCCCAGGCACTGCAGGGCACCGGTGATGCCTTCGGTGCCGCCGCCGAACGTGCCCGCGCCCATGCCAGCCTGACCGGCAGCGCCCGCAACGACAACCAGGCGGCCATCGCCGGCCTGCTCGGCACCCTCGACGACGCCACCCTGCGCAGCCGTGCCGCCGCGTTGCCGGCCAACGACCCGCTGTACAACTTCGCCGGCCGTGCGCTGATCGCGCGCGGCCTGCCGCTGCCGCGCCCGTTCGATCGCGATGGCGCGGCCCAGTTCGATACCAGCAAGCGCCCGCCGGCGCTGAGCGATGGCTACCGCCCGCCGGTCAAGCTGGCCGTGCTGCTGCCGCTCAGCGGCCGTCTGGCCACCGCCGCGCAGCCGGTGCGTGATGGCCTGCTGGCCGCCTATTACGGCGAGACCCGCCGCCGCCCGGACATCAACTTCATCGACACCGCCGGCACCCCGGCCGGCGCACTGGCCGCGTATGACAAGGCCGTCGCCTCCGGTGCCGACTTCGTGGTCGGCCCGCTGGGCCGCGACGAAGTGGACGCGGTGTACGGCCGCCAGCAGCTGCAGGTGCCGGTGCTGGCGCTGAACCGCGGCAAGGATGCACCGCCGGCCGGCAGCGCCGGCTTCTCGCTGGCCCCGGAAGACGACGGCATCGTCGCCGCCGAATACCTGCGTGGCCGCGAGCGTGGCAAGGCACTGGTGATCAACAGCGCCGACGACACCGGCCGCCGTGCCGCCGCCGCCTTCGCGCAGCGCTTCGCCCAGCGTGGCGGCCAGGTGGTGGCCACGGTCGGCGTGACCGATGCGGTGGGTGATGTGGGCGCACAGGTGCGCAATGCCGGCCAGGTCGATGCCGTGTTCCTCGCCGTACGCGCACCGCAGGCGCGCCTGCTGGCGCCGCAGCTGGCACTGGCCGGTGCCGGTGGCGCCACCCGCGTCGGCACTTCGCAGCTGACTGTCGGCAGCGGCAAGGTGGAAGAAGACGTGGCGCTGGACGGCATCGTCTACCCGAACGAAGCCTGGAACGTGCGCAGCGTGTCCGGCCTGCCATCGGCCAGCCAGGTGGCCAGCACCCTGCCCAGCGCACGCGGTGCGGCCGGCCGCCTGTTCGCCTTCGGTGCCGACGCCTGGAAGATCACCGCCTACCTGGACAAGCTGTCCAACGAAGGCGGCCTGGACGGCGCCACTGGCACCCTGTTCCTGGACAGCAACGGCAACATCCTGCGCCAGCCGGCGTGGTCCACCTTCAATGGTGGCCGGCCGATGCCGATCGTCGGTGGTCGCTGAGCGCAGCCAACGTGGCTCGGCGGTGGAAGCCGCCGCCGAGCAGCATCTGCAACAGGCTGGCCTGCAGCCCCGTGCGCGCAACGTGCGCTATCGCGGCGGCGAACTGGACCTGGTGATGGACGACGCCGGCACCGTGGTGTTCGTGGAAGTGCGGTACCGCGCGCGTTCGGACTTCGGTGGCGGCGCCGCGTCGGTGGATGCGCGCAAGTGCCGGCGACTGGCGCATGCCGCGCAGCTGTTCCTGCAGGACCACCCCGCGCTGGCCAATGCGCCTTGTCGCTTCGATGTGGTCGAAGCCAGTGGCGAACCGCCGCAGCTGCACTGGCTGCGTGATGCGTTCCGGCTGGATGACTGCTGATGGCAACCCTTCGTTTTGGTAGAGGCCGACCTTGGTCGGCGCCCACCTGCTCTGGTAGTGGCCGACCTTGGTCGGCGCTTCTGTGCCAACCAAGGTTGGCACCTACCAAGAGCGCGCAGCCCGGTAGCAGCCGACCTTGGTCGGCGCTTCTGTGCCAACCAAGGTTGGCACCTACCAAAAGCGCGCAGCCCGGTAGCGGCCGACCTTGGTCGGCGCCCACCGGGGCGCACTTCCCCGTTGATACCCCTGCTTCCCCGCGAGATCCGTCATGAGTACCGCACTGCCCGCCGCACTGGTTGCCGAACTGTCTGCCCTGCTGGGCGCAGAGGGCTGGCGCATGGACGACAGCGCGCTGGAAGCGAACGCGCAGGACAACTCATGGCGCCACCAGCGCCCGGCGGCGGTGGCGCTGCCGGCCAACATCGAACAGGTGCAGGCGCTGGTGCGTGCGTGCCGCGCGCATGGCATCGCATTGGTCGCACGCGGTGCAGGCAGCGGCACTACGGGTGCGGCGGTACCGTTGCCGGGCAGCATCGTGCTGTCGTTCACCCGCATGGACCGCATTCTTGAAATCCGCGCGGGCGACCGCTGCGCGGTGGTGCAGCCGGGCGTGTTGAACGGCACGCTGCAGCAGGCGTTGGCACCGCACGGCCTGTTCTGGGCGCCGGACCCGTCCAGCGCGGAGATCTGCAGCGTGGGCGGCAACCTGGCCTGCAACGCCGGTGGCCCGCGCGCGGTGAAGTACGGCACCAGCCGCGACAACGTGCTGGGCCTGGTAGCGGTCACCGGCACCGGCGAGGTGATCCGCTGCGGCGGCGCCTACACCAAGGATTCCACCGGTTACGACCTGACCCATCTTCTGGTCGGCAGCGAAGGCACGTTGGCACTGATCGTGGAAGCCACCTTGAAGCTGACGCCGCTGCCGGTCAGCCAGGCCGGCCTGCGCGTGCTGTACCGCGATGCCGATGCTGCAGCTGCGGCTGTGTCACGGCTGATGTCGCAGCCGGTGGTGCCCACGCGCCTGGAATTCATGGATGCACGCAGCCTTGAACTGCTGCGGCTCAACGGCGCCGACGTGCCCGAGGCCGGCGCGATGCTGCTGGTCGAAGCCGATGGTGACCACGACACCCTGCCCTACCTGCTGCAGGCACTGGCCAGCGCCGCTGAAGGCGATGGCATGATCGCGCTGGACGTGGCGATGGAAGGCCGCGCGCGCGATCAGCTGTGGGCCGCACGCAAAGCCCTGTCGCCGGCACTGCGCAGTGTCGCCCCGGGCAAGATCAACGAAGACGTGGTGGTACCGGTGTCGCGCATTCCCGATCTGGTAGCGGGCGTGCAGGCACTGGCACGCGACTACACGCTCACCATCGTCACCTTCGGCCATGCCGGCAACGGCAACCTGCACGTCAACATCCTGTACCACCCGGAAGACGCCGACGAGAATGCACGCGCACACGCCGCACTGCCGAAGATCTTCGAGTTGACGTTGGCACTGGGCGGCACGCTGTCCGGTGAGCATGGCATCGGCCTGGCCAAGCGCGATTTCATGGCCAAGGCCTTCAGCGCGGAAACGCTGGCGGCAATGCGCGCAATCAAGGCCGCGCTGGACCCGGATGGCATCCTCAACCCCGGCAAGGTGCTGCCGCCGGCGTGAGGACGTGCAACGCTTTTGTAGAGTCGAGCTTGCTCGACTGCCTTTGCGCCAGGCGTAGAGTCGAGCTTGCTCGACTGTTGTCGGCTGCAGTCGAGCAAGCTCGACTCTACGAAGCGCAGCCGAGCGCGCGTGGTGGGGCCAGAGCCCATTGCATCCGCAACGGGATCTGACCCCAACCCGCTCACTTACCAGGCCAGGCGCACACCCACCTGCCCGCCCACATCGCGGTAGCCGTGGTCACCGCGCTGCACACTCAGGCCACCCCACGCCCCCAGGCGCTGGCTGATCTTCAACTCGGCACCGGCCTGCACCTCATAGCGGTTGCGCGGCAGGTCGGCCCGCAGCGTTTCACCGCGGAAGTCGATGGCATTGCGGCCACTGCTGCGCAGCCAGTTCACGCCCAGGTACGGCTGCACCAGCGTGCCATGCCTGCGTGCTGGCCGAACGCGCGCACACCCACGCGTCCGGCCAGCCCGCCTGCCTCTGCGCCATCAACCACCGTGCCGTTGCTTTCCACGTGTCGGTCGGCGCTGTAGTCGGTATAAGTCAGCTGCATCTGCGGCTGCACATACACATTGCTGGACGCGCCCTGCCAAACGTTGAGGGTGTAACCCGCCTCCAGCGAGCCGCTGCGCATGCGCGAATCGTAACTTTCCTGGTCCAGCGCAACGCCCTGCACGCGGTTGCTGAAACGCCCGTACTGCAGCTGTGCATCCACGTACGCGCCTTCGCTGCCATCGGCCTGCTGAAGCCAGGTGCCGTACACGCCCACCGCCGTGCCGCGCACGCGGCCCTTGGCGCTGTAACCGGTCAGGTCAGAAACCACCGTATTGTCCGCACGGCCACTGCCCAGCATCACACCCAGTGCGGCATTGCCGCGCCGCCACACATCCGTGCCGATCTGCATCACGGACGTATTTCCATCCACCGACAGCTGCCCGCCCACCGCAGTGAAATCGGAATTGCTGCGGGCCACGCGCGCCCAGGCAGCACGTTCCTCGCTCATTGCCACTGCGCCCATGCGGTCGCTCAGACGGTGCGCGAACATGTTCACTGCCGCCGACTGGTTGGCCAGATAGGCACCCGCTTCCGGGCGCAGCACCGGCGGCGGAGTGACCGGATCGACCGGGTCTACCGGATCGATCGGGTCGATCGGATCGATCGGATCCACCGGGTCCGGGTCGGGATCTGGGCCGGGGTCCACCACACAGCCTGGCGCATTCGGATCCTCTTCGCAGATATCGAACCACTGCGAACGCAGGTACCAGTTGCCATCGTTCGGGTCTAGCAGGCCGCCCTTGAACAGGAAGTACTCGTACGCACCGCCCACGGCGCGGCCGGCCAGCGAATAGTCCGCCAGTGACGCACCGTCGATGCGGATCAACGAAATGCCGTCGAAGGTGGCTGCACCCACGCCGCCGATATTGTTCACCACGATGGACGCATTGCCACTGGCATCGCCGCGCACGTGCAGGCGATCGATGTCCGAAGTGTCACCGGCCAGCGCGCCATTGAACAGGAAGGTGGAGCCTTCGCTGTGCAGATCGCCGTCCACCGTCAACACGTTGAAGCGACCGCTGCCATCCGACAGGGCCAGCGTGCTGTCGCGCAGTGCAAGTTCCTGCACGGTGGCATTGCCATTGAGTATCCACTGGCTACCGCCATCCAGTGCCATGCCCTGCACAAGATGGGACGCACCATACCAGCCCGCGTTGTTGGTCAACTGCACATGCACTTCAGACTGCGGTACCAGGCCGGCGTCTTCGTCCTCGGGGGTGATCACGATGTCGCCGATCATCACCGCACCACCGTCCAGCTTCACATCGAAGCGCCCGGCCACGGCCGCATCCAGCGCCAGTGCAATGCCATTGCCGCCGGAAACCACTGCGCCATTGGCCAGGGTCAGGCCGGGGTCGCGGCTGCTGCGCATCCAGATGCCACCGTGCTGGGCGCTGACCAGCGAGCCGCCATCGATGGAGAGCCTGCCGTTGTCATTCACCACCGCCGCCCACGCACCCTCGCCTTCGCTGCGCACGTGGGTGTTGGTCAGGCTCATCTCGCCGTTGCCGCCGGTCAGAACGCCATGCGACTCACGACCCGTGGTGCGTATCTCACTGTCGGCCAAACTCACCACCGCGCCCGAACGTGCGATCACGCCCAGGGCCATCTCGCCTTCAGTAAGCACGCGGGTGTTCTCGACTGCAACAACAGGCGTGCGCCCGATGCTGGCCTCGGCGAAGATGCCGTGGCCGCTCTCGCCCAGCGTATGTAGCGCACTGGAGGCGATGTGGGCCTTGCCCCCCAATACTGAAACCGCCTGCCCGTGCAGCCCGTCAGAGGTGACCTGCGACCCGGTCAACTCCAGCTCGCCGTTATCCAGCATTCGAATGCCAACGCTACCACGCGTAGTGATCGATGAATCGCTTACGGTTGCAGTGCCGTCGCGTTGATTGATGTCGATGCCGATGGACTGACTCTGCAGATGGCTGTTGCGAAGCGTCAGCTCAGAGCCTTCGGTCAGGTTGATGCCGAAGTGACCGGACAGGTCTACCCCATCCAGCGTCGCCTTGCCACCGCCACTGGTGGCAAAACTCAGCGCACTGGCATTGGCACCTCCGGCATGCACGCTGCCGCCACGCATTTCCAGCTCGCCCCCCACCAGCAGGCCGCTGCCGGACCTGTCGTGCGTCAGCGCGATATCCACATCCTCAAGCACCGCCTTGCTGCCCAACGCCACCAACGCACCGGATGCGCCCGAGCCCGTGCCGTTGATCTGTACCGAGCGCAGCGTCGCCGTGCTGCTACCTGCTGCCCACAGTCCGGTGCCGCTTCCAGCAATATCGATGCGCACCCTTTCAGCAAGCAGCGTGCCCCCATTGATATCCAATCCATTGGCTTGGCTGCCGGCAATTTCAATGACGCTGTCAAAGATCTGCGCGTCGCCGCCAGCGACAGACAAGCCGTGGGACAGTGCGCCACGGGTCACGATGTGGGCGCGCTCCAAGGCAAGTAGGCCGTCCAGCGCTTCGGCGCCAGTCGCCGCTACGCCGGATGTCTCGATGCTGATGTCGCTTGCCTGCACATAGCCACCGTTGGCCGAGGAAAGCCCAGCAGCCCCATCACCCAGCGTGGCGACCGTAGCGTCCTTCAGCAGAATGAAGCTGCCGGTCCCCTCGGCACGGGCTGCGGCTGCGCGCAGGCCTTCGGTACGAAGATTCACTGCCCCCGCAGGCTGGATTTGACCACCATTGATGGCGAGGAATGCGTAGCCGGCAGGGTTGCCCGGCTCTACCGGCTCAGTCGTCGTGTAATCGCCCGCAGCGGGCGTCTGCTGATCGCCGTCGGCGACGACCTGCTGGGCATGGGTCGGAAGCGCAGTAACCAAGGCCATCGCGAGCGCTGCAGCCAACGCCGTACGAGGGGGAAGCAAAGTGTGCATTGCATGTCTCCGTCTGAAGGCAGACATGCTGGTGATGCGCCGGCCGTGCGCCCATCGAAAGACTTGCAAAGGCGCCTGCGACTGGTTGTCGCAGTGCTGTCCGCTGCCTGAACCTCTCGGCTTGCCACGCTGGCTTTACAACTAATTGCATGGGGCGGAATCGAGGGCAGAGCGAAAATTCGGGCCATACAAGACACCTGCATTCGCAAAAGCATCTGGACTTCACACCTTTTTCACGTGATGACAACCTATACATCACGGCGCAGTTCCAGTGGGTCGAAAGCGCAGGCGAATCAGCACTTCTCATCCGATAAGGAAACGATCATGCGAAAGCTTACGTCCCCCCCTGCGTACCCGCGCCTTCCCCTGGCTCAGGCCGTACTGCTGGCCATCACCACGTTTGCGGTGGGCTCTGCATGGGCTGGCGACCTGGACAATCAGAACGCAACCGTCGCCGCCGGCGATCCGGTCGAAGCGTGGACGCTGGTCAATGGCTCAACCTTGACCGGGCAGAACGCGCAGATGAATCAGATCAAGGCCGGGGACACCTCGCTGGTGACGCTGGATGGCGGCACCGTAACCCGAGCGGGCACCGGCGCTTCGCAGCAGAACTCAGTGAGTCTGTCTGGCGATGCGGTCCTGCGATCCACTGGCACGACGTTCCGCGGCGGCGCAGTCAACCTGCTGAGCGGAAGCGCTCAGGCGTACCTGACCAGTGGGCAGATCATCGTCACTGCGGCAGACATGTTACCCACTGCAGGCGGGTCATTTGGCGTGGATCTCAGTGCCAGTGGTGGAAACCCGTACGCAAGGCTGGATTCAATGCGTATCCATGTCGAGGACGCGCCCAGCGCCTCCAGTGACATCAACAGCGGCCTGGGTGTACGGGCACAGTCGGGCAAGATTGATATCGTCAACGGCTCTGAGGTATATGGCGCCAATGTCGGTGCCATGCTGTGGGGCTTCAACAGCGCCGGCGGCAGGGTTGGCCTGACCGTGGATAACTCCATCCTGCAGTCAGGCCGTGGGGCTGCCATCCAGGTCATGCCGCTCACCGCTACCGACTACGACATTGCGGTGCGTAACAATTCCAGGCTGGTGAGTGGTGACGGCAATCTTCTGCTGGTGGGTTATAGAAGCCCGGCCAATCCCCGCACCGACGTCAACTTCACCGTGGACGATTCGCGCCTGGCCGGCAACGTAACCTTCGACCCCACCACCGTCACCAACGGCTCGCTCGATGTAGTCCTGCGCAACAAGGCGCAGATCGACGGCCGCTTCAACAACGTCACCACGGCCGACATCGGCAGCGAAAGCACCTGGCTGATGACCGGCGACAGCACGGTCGGCGCGCTCACCCTGGGTGCCACCGGCACCGTCGCACTCGGCAACGGCAGCACGTTCAACACCCTCAACGTCGATAGCTTCACCGGCAGCGGCGGCACCCTGCTGTTCAACACCCAGCTGGGCGATGACACCTCGGCCACCGACAAGCTGATCGTGGCCGGCGATACCAGCGGCCAGGCCAATGTGCGCGTGGTCAATGCTGGCGGCGCCGGTGCCAAGACCGACAAGGGCATCGAGCTGATCCGCGTGGGCGGCGCGTCCAACGGCCAGTTCGATCTGCAGGGCCGCGCGGTGGGCGGAAAGTACGAGTACTTCCTGTTCAAGGACGCCACCAACGGCGGCTGGTACCTGCGCTCGGAGCTGGCCACGGTGCCGGACCCGTGCGTGGTTGACCCGACCCTGCCGCAGTGCAAGCCGATTGTGGATCCGGTGGACCCGGTTGATCCGGTGGACCCCACCCCGGTGCTGCGCCCGGAAACCGGTGCCTACCTGGCCAACCAGTTCGCGGTGGACCAGCTGCTGCGCCATGGCTGGCGCGACCGCCAGGGTGGCAGCTTCAGCGACGACGGCGTGCGTGGTTGGGCGCGCGTGGATGCCAACCAGAGCAAGTTGGGCGCGGTGAATGACCAGCTGGACCTGCGCGTGGACCGCTCACGCGTGCAGCTGGGTGCCGACATGGGCGTGTTCGACAACGGCCGCGGCCGTCTGGGCGTGATGGGTACCCTGGCGCAGTCCAGCGCGACCTCGCGTTCCGAGCTGACCGGCTACAGCGCCAAGGGCAAGGTGGAAGGCGGCGCTCTGGGCGTGTACGGCAGCTGGAACAACGATGCCCTGTACGTGGATGCCAGCGTGCAGCGCGGCCAGTTCCGCAACCGCGTGCAGGGCGAAGGCCTGGCCGAGGAGCGCTACGATTCGGATATCTGGCAGAGCGCGCTGGAAGCCGGCTACCGCATCGGCATCGGACAGATCGGCAGCACCGCCGTGAGCCTGCAGCCGGAACTGCAGTTGATCTACACCAACTCCAGTACCGACCGCCACGAAGAAACCAACGGCACCGTGGTGCGTGCGTTGGACAACAACGGCCTGTCCGGCCGCTTGGGCCTGCGCCTGCAGGGCGAGGGCCACAGCACCACCGGTGCATCGGTCAGCCCGTACGTGGTGGCCAACTGGTATCGCGATGGCGCCAACAACGGCATCGCCTTCGATGATGAAGTGTTGAAGGCCGGAATCCCGCGCAACCGCTATGAACTGAGTGCCGGTGCGCGCGTGCAGTTCCGCAGTGGGCTGAGTGCCTGGGGTGGCTTCGGTGTGATGCGCGGTGACCACGGCTACCGCGAGACCACTG
This sequence comes from Stenotrophomonas maltophilia, assembly GCF_001274595.1. Lineage (GTDB taxonomy): Bacteria > Pseudomonadota > Gammaproteobacteria > Xanthomonadales > Xanthomonadaceae > Stenotrophomonas > Stenotrophomonas forensis. Next base: position 718,415 of record NZ_CP011010.1, on the reverse strand, counting down.
CCAACCTGAGCGTGGCCTACAAGTGGTGAGATAGATAAGGAAACGGCGCCGGAGAGATCCGGCGCCGTTCTGCTTTGCTCTTGTAGAGCCGAGCCCACGCTCGGCTGCATCTGCCTTCTGTAGAGTCGAGCCATGCTCGACTGCTTTTTGCGCGCGGTGAGTCGAGCATGGCTCGACTCTACAGAGGGCCATCAATGCCAGCGTGGTCGCGGCTGCCACGCGCATTCGACAGCGATGACGCGTAACAGGTCTCCTCAGCGAACGACCTCATATGTCGTGCGAACCAGCCCATCGCCTACGACCACTCATCAAACCCGGAGACCGTCTCGTAGGTGGCCCGCCCCATGACGATGGCGTCGATCTTCCCGATGAACGTGTCCCAGATCAGTGCTGGATGCTCGACCGTCGCGTTGACGCTATGGCGACGTGCTGGCAGGTCGGTCAGCCAATCAAGCGTACCGTCGTCGCGGGCGATCTTGCCGTCGACACTTGTTCCGATGAACACCCGTCCGCGCCAGGTTCGAGCCATAGTCATTTCCATCTCCATCAATCGGTCGGGGGTGAGAGGGTACAGCCTTCAGCGGAATCGACCGCAGACACACTCGGCTGCATTGCTTTCTGTAGAGCCGAGCCCACGCTCGGCTGCACGTGATAAGCCGAGCGTGGGCTCGGCTCTACAAGATATGTCGCGATCTGCACGTGCTGACGGCTTTCGCCACGTCGCTGCAAACATTCGTACTTTCTCTACTTTCCAACTTTTCTCATTGGCAGCACGGGCGCTGCATGCAAATCATGTGTGGCCACCGACAACGGGTGGCACGGGCTTGCAATCCCGTTTGGTAACACCAGTTACGCTTGTCTGCCGGCGTCGCCCATCCCCTGTGGGTGGCGTCGGCAGGCATTCTGCCCGCCCATCTATGGCGGGCGGTGCGTGGGGGCCTCGTGCCCGCCGGCGTTTTGACTGGAGTTACCACCGGTATTGCAACCACGCATCGTCCGCCGCCCTTGCTGTTAAGCAGGGCGGCTCCTTCGCGTAACGCATGAGGAAGCCACCATGAGCGCCAATCGCTACCCGTTCCTGTTCGCCACCCTGGGCGATCTTGCCAACCAGCTGCCCGCCGAGATTGCCGAGCCGCTCGAAACCACCCTCGCCGCCAATCCTGCGGCCAATGGCATCAACTTGCTGGACTGTCTGCAACGCATCCGCGAGGTGGAGGCGGCCGATGGCCAACCGCTGCAGCGGAAGGGCCGTTCGTCCGGCCAGTGCATGGCGCTGGCACGCATCAACCGCGCCAATGCCGGGCTGACGGTGCTGTTGGAACTGCTGCACGCCAGCGAGCGCGTGCGTGTTGATGGCGAGGAAGCGCAGCAGGTGGGCAACGATGTGCGCGAGGGCCTGCTGCTGGCGTGCCGTGGTTTGTCGGAGTACGTGGATACGCAGGTCTACGTGGCCTAACCGGCACCGCCGGGCTTCGGTAGAGTCGAGCTTGCTCGACTGCTCTTGGCCAAGGCAGTCGAGCAAGCTCGACTCTACAAAAGCGGGCCTCAGCGGTAGGTAGCGGTAATCACCGCCTGCCCTTCCACCACACCGCCGTGCAGCGTACCCGTCTCGCGGTAGTAGCGTGCACCCAGCGTCACATCCTGCGAACCGTTCTGGCTCATCGGCACTGACCAGCGTTGCCCCAGCACCACCGGATTACCCTCAAGCAGCAGCTGCACGCGTACGGCCCCAGCCGTGGCGTTGCCGGTGGGCGTCAAACGGCTGCCGGTGTTGCCCGGCGCGTTGGCGTCGGTCAGTGCCAGGTACATCGGGAATGCACCGTTGCAGTTCATCGGGACAGTGAACTCCCGCTCACGGGCAGTGCTGCCTTCCGCGGGCAGATCGGCAATGTCCACATCCTGCAGCGTGACAGCGGTAGCCGTGAGTCTGCAGGTCTTGGTCTTCAGGGTGGCGGTAACGTTGTAGTTGTCCTTCTTTACAAGCGCAGGATAGCTCGGCGTCGAATAGGTGATCTCTCCGACAACAGTGGTCGGCAACGCCTCCATCTCGCCGCCGCGGGACACTGCGGCCATGCGCACCCACGACCAGCGAGTGCTGCCGCTCCAGCCGGCACCGGAAAACTGCAGGCCGGTCTGCGGGTTGAAGGGCATGAACCGATTTCCCCCGCTGGCGTTGCCAACCGCGTACTGGAAGATCAGCAGCGGGGTTTTGGGCTTGCCGCGCATTCCGAACGCCGGAAAGGTCTCACCATCCACAGTGACGTTCCGGACAAACTCCAGTCCGGGCATTGCCGCTGAGACATCAACGGGTATCAGTTCACTGGCGTTGCAACCAAGCAGATAGGTGGCGTTGCCTGAATGCATCCAGGGACTGACAACGACACCTTCATCGATGTCGTCCCACGCATCGATTCTGATGCTGGTACTGGCCCCGGCATGCGCACTGGTGCAGGCCTGCGCTGCAAACGGCGCCAGCACGCCGCAGCTGAGCAGCACCAGCAGGGGGCAGCGGCGGCCGATGCCACTGAAGAATGGAAATTTCATCATGTAGTTACCTCTGCCTTTCTGCTCTGCGTGCAGAGCTATCGGTAGGTGGCGGTGATCACCGCCTGCCCTTCCACCACGCCACCATGGAACGTGCCCGCCTCACGGTAGTAGCGCGCGGCCAGGGTGATGTTCTGCCGTCCGTTCTGGGTGAGCGGAATCGTCCAGGTCTTGCCCAGCTCTACCGGCACGCCTTCGCGAAGCAACTCCACACGCACCGCACCTGCGGTGCTGTTTGCAGTCGGCGCCAGACGGCTGCCGGTATTGCCCGGAAGGTTGGCATCGGTCAGCACCATCTCAACCGGGAAAGCACCGTTGCAGTTCATGGCGACATCGAAACTGCGTTCGCCCGTATGACTGCCGCTGGCGGGAAGATCGACCGCAGCGACGTCCAGAAGTTTCACGGGTGTATCAGACAGCTGGCAGGTGGGAACCTTCAGGTTGGCAGTGACGGTAAACCTATCGGTCTTGACGAAGGCTGGGTACAGCGGTGACTGACGGCTCACAGTGCCCAGCAGTGTGGTAGGCACCCGCTCCATGATGCCTCCGCGGGATACTGCTGCCACCGCCACCAGTGAGCCGCGACCGTTGGAGTCCAAGGGTTTGGACGTGAAATGGACCATGCCGCGAACATCCAATGGATAGGATTGCTCACGGATGCTGCCACCGCCTGTCCAGATTTGATGCGAAAAGATGAGCAAGGGTGAACGAGGGTAGTCGGTCAATCCGAAGGCGGGATAGCTCTGCCCATTCACCAACACATCGCGGACGAACTCCAGGCTAGGCAGCATGGAAGTGACGTCCATGGGAACAACCTCGCCGTGCGCACATCCGAGCAGGAACTGGGAATTTCCGTTGCCCATCGTGAAGTTGGCGATCAGCTTGTCCTGTTCGACATCATCCCAGGCGTCGATCACCAGGTTCACCGGCCCGCCGGCATTGTGCTGGCTAGTGCAGGCAGTGGCGGTGGCCGAGGCCAGCAGCCCCAGCGCTGCCCACACGCAGCGGGCGCGCACATGGCGCCGCGTGGCGCTGCTTTTGTGTGTAGAAGTTGCCATCATGCTGGAACCTGTCAGAGAGTAAAAAGCTGCTATCGATACGTTGCGGTGATTACCGCCTGCCCTTCCACTACGCCAGCATGGAAGGTTCCTGCTTCGCGGTAGTAGCGCGCGGCCAATGTGACGGCCTGCCCACCGTCCTGGGTGAGTGGAGTCGTCGAGGTCCTGCTGAGCACCCCTGGCACAACCTCATGGGAAACCATCACCGGCACTCCGCGGCCAGCCCAGCGGCCAGGCGTAGGGACGGCACGTAAACGCGTAGACCCGAGCTGGCCGTTTCATGACAGTCTCCTGGATTACTTGTAGGCCGCTGTAACGGTGATCTGCGAGCTGACCGTGCCCGCCGTGAGCGGTGTGCTGGCATCGCGGAAGTAGCCGGTACGCATATCGAACTTGGCTGTGGCTGCGCCGTTTACCACAACGCTTCGCTTCGCTGTCTTTTTCAGGAACACGTTGCCGGCCGTTCCCTCGAGCAGAGCCACCGCAACGCCGGTGGCACCGCCGGTGCTTGCCAGGTTCTTCCAGTGCCCGTCCTGCGCGGCATCGTCGGTGCCGTCAAAGGTCAGATCGATGCCGGCAACGCCTACGCAACTGGTGAAATTGAGCACGGCGGGCTTCAAGCCGTTGTCATGCCCTGCCTTCAGATCGGTGGCATCGATGTCGTCCAGCGTTACATCAAGGGTTGGCGCGATGGTGCAGGTGCCGGGCAGTACGTTTCCAGTAACGGTGATGGTGGCCGAGTCGGCATGGGCCAACGGTGCGGCGGCGATCAGCAGTGCTGCACACACCAGGTGCGAAGTTTTCATTGGGAAGCTCCGGTAGTTGAAGGGGGAACATCGTCGGCCAGCCCTTCCGGGCCTGGCGCCATGCAACGGGCTTTGGCCCAGTACTGGCCGTGTGCATCGGGGGTGTCGGGCATGGCGTAATGCAGTCGGCAGGCGATGCCGTCTTCAGTCTGCACGTGCACCAGCCCGGTGTTTTCCAGGCCACGCAGGGCCACCACGCCGCCCTGCCCCACCTGGCCCAGCATCCGCCCATCGGGGTGGGCAATCTGCGCGCCGTAGGGCAGCGGCTGCCCGTCGGCATCGCTGGCGTCTATCAGCCACAGGCGATCGTTGCGGGTCTGGAAACTGACCTTGACGATGCTGCCGGCGCTGGGCGCCACGCGCCGCGAGCTGGCCTGCACTTCCACATCCAGCGGCAGTGCGGCGGTATCCAGCTGCACCTGGTTCCAGCGGTAGGGGCTGGTATAGGGCAGCACGGCATAGCCGTTGCCGGCCACGGTAACGGTGCGGCCACTGCCCACCTTTGCGCCCTGCGCGCCCTGTGCTTCCACCAGCGCGAAGCTCTCGCCCAGCGACGGGCCGAAGTTGATGCCGCCCCGGTGCAGCACCACGCTGCCGGTGGCCCCGGCATTGAAGCTGCTGCTGCCGTTGGCGTGGCTGTAACCGGCGCTGAGATCGGCATGGCTGCCCTGGTAGCTGGCATAGGCGTTGTAGCCGCTGCTGCCCTGGCCGCGGTTGCCCGACAGGCTGTAGGACAGCGCGCGGTCTTCGCCCAGGTTGCCGTTGACGCCCAGCTGCTGCTGGCTGCCCAGGCGGCTGTCGCTGTAGGTGGCGGTGGCACGCGGCGCGTTGCCACTACGGCCCAGCGGCACGCTCAGCATGAATGACAGGCGCGTATCGGGTGCGCCGTTGGCCATGCGGTAGCGCGTGGCGGACAGGGTGTAGTTGGCACTGCGGTAGCTGCTGTGGAAGCCCAGCTGCAGATCGTTCTGCTTGCCGGGGCGGTTCCAGTACGCCACGTGGCCGCCGCTGACATACAGCTGGCTGCGCTGGCCGAGCCGCTGCGAGAAGTTCACCTGGAAGCGCTGGCGGGTGCGCATGACGAACGCATCGGCCGCCTGCGGGCGGTCGAACGACAGCTGCGAGACATCGGTGAGGGTGAGGAAGCCCTCGGTGCTGTAGCGGTACGCGGCCAGGCCCAGGTTGGTGCCGGTGCGCGCCACGCTGCGCTGGTAGTTCAGGCGGTAGCTGCGGCCGCTCTGCGCGGGCAGGCCCGGCACCTTGGCGCGGGCGTGGGTGATATCGGCACCGATGGCGCCGAAAGGTGTGTTGAACGCCGCGCCGGCCAGGCCGGCCTGGTAGTGCTCGGCTACCTGCACGCCGCCCAGCAGGGTCATGCGGTTGCTGACGCCGCGCGCATAGGTGCCTTCGGTGAAGCGCAGCGCGTTCTGCGCCAGGCCGGTATTGCGCAGCTCGCCCGCGGTCACGCTGAAACGCTGGCTGCCTTCGCGCAGTGCCTGCGGCACGGCAGAGAACGCGACGGTGAAGCGCTCTTCGCGGCCATCGGCCTCGGTGACGGCCACTTCCAGATCGCCACTGCCGGCGTTGGGGTAGAGATCGTCGATGGCGAACGGACCCGGCGCCACCGTGGTTTCGTACAGCACCGCGCCGTTCTGGCGGATGGTGACGCGCGCATTGCTCTGTGCCACGCCACGCACCACCGGCGCGTAGCCACGCAGTGAATCGGGCAGCATGCGTTCGTCGGTGCTGATACGCACACCGGTGAAGCCGACGCTGTCGAACAGTTCGCCACCGGTGTTGGCCTGGCCCAGCGTGAGCTGGCTGTTCCAGCGCGGCAGATCGCGCTGCAGCGTGCTGTTGAGCGTGGTGAAGTGTGTGCCCTGCGGGCTGTGGCTGAGCGAACTGCGGTGGCGCAGCCGCCATGCCCCCAGGTTGAGGCCGGTGGTGATGCCCGCGTAGGTGTTCTGCTGGCCCTGGTTGCGGTAGTGGTTGACGCTGTAGCCGAGGAAAGCGGCGGTGATGCCGTGGTCGCGCAGTTCCGGCGCGACGAAGCCGCGCGCCTGGCGTTGCAGCGCCACCTGCGGCAGCGAGATATCCAGCCGCAGCTGGCTGTCGTCGTAGCGTACGCGTGCGCCTTCAATCGCGGCCTCTACATCGACGCAGTGCGGGGTGGCCGTCGCTTCCACGGCCTGGCGGGCGGCATCGCTGAGGCCCAATGCCAGCAGCAGGTGTGCGGGCACGCAGGGCTGCGCGACATGCGGTGTATCCGAGGCCACCAGGTCGATGTCATCGCGGCGGACGAACTCACCGTTGAGGTGGATATCGACGTTGTAGCGGCCCGGCTCGACCGGGTTGCCCATGCTGAAACGCGCCAGGTCTTCGCCGACGAAGCCGCTGGCGAAGCCTTCGCTGAACTCGACTTCGCCGCCCGGCCGCGCGTACGCCGGCAGCGCAGCCGCAAACACTAGGGTGGTGCTGATGGCCGCAGCCAGCGCGGTATGGCGCAGGGAATACTGCGTGGCGCTTTGAGGGGGAGAGGAAGACAGGCGCATGGCGTCGACGCGGCCGCAGTGCAGCCCCGGTAGTAATGGGAGGCGTGCAGACTAGGGCGCGATCACACCGGCGAACATGCAATTACTTGCAGTTTTTCCTCGACGTAAGCGTTTGCAACTAATTGTATGGAGCACGGCGGGCATCGGGCCGAACATGCGCCGGGCAGAAGACGGGCGTGCCTCGTCCTGCGTCGGCAAGGGATCTGTCGACAGACACCACGCCTCCTGCACCGGCCACCCTTCGCACAGATGACGGGTGGCGTTCCCGATTCCATCACTTGTTGAAGAGCACACCTATGAAGAACCTGAAGACCCCGATGGCGCTGGCCATCCTGCTGGCCGCTGCCCCGGCCGTGAATGCTGCTGATCTGACCATCGAGGGTGAGATTAGGGAAACCACCTGCAAAGCCGAAATCAACGGTGGCGTGGTGGCCGTAATCATGGACATCGTGGACATGGAGGACCTGAAGGGCAGCAATCGTGTTGGCCGCCGCGCACTGGACGTAACGGTTGATTGCACTGGTGCCAGCGGCTCGCACGACGTGGCCGTGAAGTTCACCGGCGTGACCACTGCCGACGGCGCACTGGCGCTGAACGCCACCAGCGATGCAGAAGGCGTTGCGTACAAGATCTATGACACCAACGACAAGCAGCTGGCGATCAACGCGACGCCGACTGAGTTTGTCAATGTCACCGCTGCGGCCCCGCAGACTCTGCAGCACAGCGTCTGGTACACCAAGACCGGCGTTGCCGATGACGTGGTGGCTGGCAAGGCATACGCCAACGCGCAGATGGACATCGTATACAAGTAAGCGCACACCGCCCGGCGGCATTCTGCTGGGCGGTTCTTCCCGAGGAGACTTCCATGAACCTTCGCGCATGCGCGGCAGTGCTGGCCCTGGCCGGTGCTTCCGCAGTACTTCCGGCCTCTGCGGCAGTGACGCTGCAGGGCACGCGGGTGATCTACGATGGCAGCAAGGGCGCGGTGACGGTGAACGCCAACAACCGCGGCGACAACGTGGCCCTGGCTCAGGTGTGGCTGGACGATGGCGATGCCAGCGCCAAAGCCGGCAGCCAGAAACTGCCGTTCGTGCTGACGCCCACCACGCGCCGCATTGATGCCGGGCATGCGCAGGCGTTCCGGCTGACGTATGCACCGATGGCCGGTGCGGCGCTGCCGACCGACCGCGAATCGCTGCTGTACTTCAACCTGCTGGATATTCCGCCCAAGCCGGAAAACGTGGAAGGCAAGAACCTGCTGCAGTTTGCCGTGCGCACGCGGGTGAAGCTGTTCTACCGGCCCGCCGGCCTGCCGGGCCATGCGCGCGATGCGGCAGCGGCGCTGGAATGGCGCGTTGAAGGCGGGGCATTGCAGCTGCACAACCCTACCGCCTACCACCTGACGCTGGCGAACCTGGTACTGGCTGATGGCAAGACCATCGAGGTAGATATGGTGCCGCCGGGTGAGCGCATCAGCCTGACGGTGCCTGCGGGTGCCACCGTGCCGGCCACGCTGAAATTCCAGTGGCTGGATGACTACGGAACATCGCGCGATGCCGAGGCGAAGATCGCCCGTTGAAGATGTGGAGCCGAGCCCATGCTCGGCTTTTTTGTTTGCGCCAGGCAGCCGAGCGTGGGCTCGGCTCTACAGAAATTCGCGTTGCGTTTGCAACAAGTTGCATGGAGTACCGTCCCGCCAGCAGCGATAGTGCGCGCTTCCTTTTTTGAGAGAGTGCCGATGCACAAGATGATGACTCCGCTGACCCGCTATGCGCAGTTCAGCGGTCGTGCCAGCCGCAGTGAGTTCTGGTGGTTCCAGTTGTTCATCGTGATCATTTCGATCCCGCTGTACGTGCTGAGTTTCTACGCGGGCTACACCGGTTCAAGCACGCTTGCGCTGGTAGTCAGCGGGTTGAGCGTGGTGCTGTGGCTGGCGGTGATCGTGCCGCTGATTGCAGTAACCGTTCGCAGGCTGCATGACACCGACCGGTCCGGGTGGTGGTACCTGCTGATGTTCGTGCCAGTGGTGAGCCTGGTGGTGCTGGTGTTCCTGCTGCTGCCGAGCACCCCGGGCGGCAACCGTTTCGGCGCGCCGGTTCCGCACGTGTAATTCCCGCGCTTTGGTAGGTGTCGACCTTGGTCGACACGGTGTTGGTACGGATGCCTGACACATTCGTGCCAACCAAGGTTGGCACCCACCAGAGCAATTCCGGCACGCCCCGCATGGGTAGGTGTCGACCTTGGTCGACGCGGTGTTGGTTCGAACGCCTCACACCTTCGTGCCAACCAAGGTTGGCACCTACCAAAGCAGATTGCAGGCAGCCCATGGTCTTGGCATGACACATTCGTGCCAACCAAGGTTGGCACCCACCAGAGCAGGTATTGCTGCTTCTACGCGAAGTGCTGGTAACCGCCGCTGGCGGCTTCGCCGTCCACGTGTACGCCCTGCCCTTCGGCAATGCGGCCGATGCGGGTAAGCGGCAGGTCCAGCGTCTGCGACAGGTACATCAGTGCATCGCGCTGGTCGGCGGCGGCAGTGAAGCACAGTTCGTAGTCGTCGCCGCCGCGCAGCGCGCACTCACGCGCCTGTTCGCGACCCAGCAGTTCGCGCAGCTCGGGCGAGATCGGCAGCATGTCGGCATCCACATGCACGGCGACGCCACTGCGTGCGGCAATATGGCCGGCGTCGGCCAGCAGGCCGTCCGATACATCCACGGCCGCATGCGCGAAGGCGCGCAGACGCAGGCCCAGTGTTACCCGCGGCGTGGGCCGCAGCAGGCGCAGGCGCAGGTGTTCGTAGTCGGCCAGCAACGTGGCGGCAGCCACGTTCAGCGCGCCCTGCTGCCAGAGCTTCAGTGCGCCGGCGGCATCGCCCAGGGTGCCACTCACCCAGAGGTCGTCGCCCACCTGCGCGCGATCACGACGCAGCGCCTGGCCTCGGCCCACCTGCCCCATTGCAGTCACCGACAGCGACAGCGGGCCGCGCGTGGTGTCACCCCCGATCAGCGCGATGTCGTGCTGGTCGGCCAGTGCGAAGAAGCCATCGGCAAAGGCTTCGATCCAGTCTTCGGAAGTTTCTGGCAGCGACAGCGCCAGCGTGCACCAGGCCGGGCGCGCGCCCATCGAGGCCAGGTCGGACAGATTGACCGCCAGGGTCTTCCAGCCGATGTCGAACGCCGGGGTTTCCACCGGGAAGTGCACGGCGCTGTTGAGCGTGTCGGCGGTAACCACCAGCTGTTCATTGGCGCGCGGCTGCAGCAGCGCGGCGTCGTCACCGATGCCGAGCAGGATGTCGTCGCGCTCCAGGGTGCGGGCGCGGATGCGGTCGATGAGGGCGAATTCGGCCAGGGACATGGGGCATTCCCGCTGTTGTACGTGCCGCGCAGTGCGCGGTGGGCGGTAGTGCCGGCCGCTGGCCGGCAACCTCAGGATCCCTGCAGCTGCCGGCCAGCGGCCGGCACTACCACAGGCGGGTCAGTGACCCGATTCGACCTTGCGCCATTCCACGGCGGCACGATCCAGCACGCCGTTGACGTAGGTGTGGCCATGCTCGGAACCGAAGCGCTTGGCCGATTCGATGGCTTCGTTGATGACCACGCGGTACGGCACGTCCAGGCGGTAGCGCAGCTCGTAGCCGGCCAGGCGCAGCACGGCGCGTTCGATGGCATCCACTTCTTCGATGCCACGGTCCAGGTACGGGCCGAGCGCTTCGTCGATGTCGCGGCGGTTGTCCAGCACGCCATGCACCAGCGCTTCGAAATAGGCCAGATCGGCGATTTCGCGGGCCTGCTCGTGGGCGAACTGGGCGATCAGCGATTGTGCGTTGCCGCCGGAGATCTGCCAGGCATACAGCGCCTGCACGGCACGACGGCGCGCGCGCGAGCGCAGCACCGGGTCGACGCCATCGCGGCGGACGGGTTTACCGGAGGGCTTGCCCTGGGTGTTCTTGTTCATGGCAGTTGCTCCAGCAGGTTGACCATTTCCAATGCGGCGAGTGCGACTTCCTCGCCCTTGTTGCCGTGGCTGCCGCCTGCGCGAGCCTCGGCGTCTTCAACGCGTTCCACCGCCAGCACGCCGTTCAGCACCGGCACGCCGAAATCCAGCTGCACGCGCATCAGGCCTTCGGCGCAGCGGTCGGCCACGTGTTCATAGTGGCGGGTGTCGCCACGGATGACGCAGCCCAGGGTGAGAATGGCGGCGTGTTCATGCGCGGCAGCCAGGCGTGCGGCCACCAGCGGCAGTTCCCAGGCACCCGGCACGCGGATCACGTCGATGTTGGCTTCGCTGACGCCGTTGCCGGCCAGGCTCAGGCGGGCGCCCGCGACCAGCGCGTCGGTGATGCGGGCATTCCAGCGGCTGGCCAGGATGGCGAAGCGCGCCGACTCGGGAGTGCGAAGATCGCCTTCGTAGTGGCTCATATGCGGCTTGGGGGACTCGATAAGGGGGTGATTCTACCGTGGATGGGCCCCGGCCGTGGCTGGCGGGGGCCCACAGGGTGTGCCGACCAACGGTCGGCACCCACCGGTAGTGCCGGCCGCTGGCCGGCAAACCCGGGGAATGTGGTTGCCGGCCAACGGCCGGCACTACCCATTACAGGGTGACCGTCTCCACCACTTCCAGGCCGTACCCGGCCAGGCCGACCTGGCGGCGCGGGGTGCCCAGCACGCGCAGCTTGCCCAGGCCCAGGTCGGACAGGATCTGCGCGCCGGCACCGTTGCGGCGCCACTGGCCCACATCCTTGTCCTTGCCCGGCACCACCGGCGCCGGCTGCTGGCGCAGGCGGGCCAGCAGTGCCTCGCCGTCGCGCGGGGCCGACAGCACCACCATCACGCCCGCGCCTTCGGCATCGATCGCACGCAGGGCATCGGTGGCGGCCACGCCGAAATCGTCGCGGCGCCAGTGCAGCAGGTCGGCCAGCGGGTTTTCCACCTGCACACGCACCAGCGTCGGCGTTTCGGCATCCGGGTTGCCACGGACCAGGGCGAAATGCAGGTCGTGGGCGATGCGGTCGCGGTAGGTGACCAGCTTGAACGGGCCGAATTCGGTATCGATGTCGCGCTCATCGACGCGCTCGACGGTCTTTTCGGTGGCCAGGCGGTAGGCGATCAGATCGGCGATGGAACCCATCTTCAGGCCGTGCTCGCGGGCAAACACTTCCAGTTCCGGGCGGCGCGCCATGCTGCCATCCGGGTTCAGGATCTCCACCAGCACGCCGGCCGGCTCCAGCCCGGCCAGCATGGCCAGGTCGACGCCGGCTTCGGTGTGGCCGGCACGGGTCAGCACGCCACCCGGCTGGGCGATCAGCGGGAAGATGTGGCCCGGCTGGTGCAGGTCGGCCGGCTTGGCATTCGGCTTCACCGCAGTACGGATGGTGTGCGCGCGGTCGTGCGCCGAGATGCCGGTGGTGACACCCTCGGCGGCCTCGATGCTGACCGTGAAGTTGGTCTGGAACTGCGCGGTATTGGCCTGCACCATCGGCGCCAGGCCGAGGTCGGCGGCGCGGGTACGGGTAAGCGGCAGGCACACCAGGCCACGGCCGTGGGTGACCATGAAGTTGATGTCCGACGGCTTGACCAGCTCGGCGGCCATGATCAGGTCGCCTTCGTTCTCGCGGTCTTCGTCATCGACGATGACCACCATGCGGCCCAGGCGGATCTCTTCCAGGATTTCCGGAATCGGGGCGAAATTCATGCGGCATCTCCATGTGGGTGCTGACCGTTGGTCGGCACACCGATCAAACGCTCGACGTATCGGGCCACCAGGTCGATCTCCAGGTTCACCGCACTGCCCACGCCCGAGGCGGAGAAGGCGGTGTTGGCCACGGTGTGCGGGATCAGGGCGACTTCAAAGCCTTCGTCATCCACTTCGTTGACGGTGAGGCTGACGCCGTCCACGCAGATCGAGCCCTTCTTGGCGATGTAGCGGCGCAGCGAGGCCGGCGCGGCGAAGCGCCAGCGCTGGGCGCGCGCGTCTTCGTGGATGGACAGCACCTGGCCGAGGCCATCGACGTGGCCGCTGACCAGATGGCCGCCGAGGCGGTCGGTCGGGCGCATGGCGCGCTCCAGGTTGATGACCGCGCCCTCGCCCAGCTGGCCCAGCGTGGTCAGGCCCAGGGTCTCGGTGGAGGCATCGGCCTGGAAGCTGCTGGCGTCAAAAGCAATGACGGTGAGGCAGACGCCGTTGATGGCGATGCTCTCGCCCATCTGCACGTTGTCGAACGGCAGATTCCCGACATTGAAGGTGAAGCGGACATCGCCGCCGATGGACTCGCGTGCGGCCAGACGGCCGACGCCTTCGATGATTCCAGTAAACAAGTAACGTTCTCCGCGAAAAGTGAGCGAAAAACGCCGCAAGGCAAACAGGCGCGCGCAGGGCATGAGCCCTGTGGCACCGTCTTCTTTCATCCGGACTATGACCGTCGGCTCCGGCATTGGACCGGATCTGCTGACCCCCGGCGTGGGCCGGGGCGCTCGCGGGCTCGTGCTTGCGCACCTACCGCCGGTGGGGAATTGCACCCCGCCCTGAAGACGTTTGTGTACCGGCGAACCGGCACCGGTAGTGTACCAGCCGCCTTGCCGGGGTCGCGCAGGGCCGGGCCATCCCTCGTTCAGCTGTGACCGGCGTCGCGTTGCTGGCCACGGCTTCGCCCCGCAGCTCGCATTCTGTAAAATTTTCATTAAAATCCGTCGCCGGACGACATGAGGTCGCCACGGGCCGCCCGCAGGGCCGGCTCGCCAATGGACTGAAATTCACAGGAATTCCCATGCGCAAGATCCTGATCGTGGCCGCTCTGCTGGCCGCCGCCCCCTTCTCGGCTTCGGCTGACGCCCTGAGCTACACCTACGTGGAAGGCGGCTGGACGCAGGTCAAGGTTGACGACAACGCACTGGACGACCCCAAGGTCGACGGCGCCTATCTGCGCGGTTCGTTCGCACTCTCCGAGCAGGTGCACGTGTTCGGCGGCTGGTCGCGTACCCGCAAGACCTACCACTACAACGACGGTTCGCTGAAGCTGGAACTGGACCAGCCGGAGCTGGGCATCGGCTACCACATGCCGTGGACCGACCGCGTCGACTTCACCGCCGACGCCGCCTGGGTGCGCCAGAACGTTGAGCTGACCGATCGTTACTACGGCTACTCCGAGCGCTTCAAGGACCACACCAACCTGGGCCGCGTCACCGTGGGCCTGCGCGGCAAGCCCTCGCCCAAGACCGAAGCCTGGGTCAAGACCGGCTACATGGACGGCGGCAACAACTTCAAGGGCACCTGGGTGGGCACCCTGGGTGGCCAGATCAACTTCACCAGGACCTGGGGCCTGGTGGGCGAGATCTCCGGCTACCGTGACGTCACCCAGTACTCGGCCGGCGTGCGCGCCAGCTTCTGATCCAACGATCGCTCCTCGTCGTGCGATCGAACGGGCCCCGCAAGGGGCCCGTTTTTTTTGGGGGGCTGTCTTTTCAGACAAATTGCATGGTGTCCGGCGGGCCAATGCCACAGGCTGCTGCTTTTTCCCCTTCTGGATGGATGATGCTGGCCTATCGCCTCCCCCTGCTGCTGTGCCTGCCGCTTGCCGCGCAGGCCGCCACCGCGGAAAAACTGAGCCCGGAACAGGCCTTTGACCTATATGCCCGGGCCCTGCTGGAAAGCGATGCCCAAGCCGCAGAAGCCCTGGTCCGCGCGCTGCCCCCCGATAGCCTGTGGACTACCGATATGGTTCGGGGACTTGCCCGTTTCGAAGCGGAAATGCGCGCAGCGGTAGCCGGGCAAAGCGATGATGAGGAGGAGGTCCCGGCCGCACTTACCGAGGCGATGGTCGCCCAGATCACCAGAACATTTGCCAGCAGCCACTGCCGGGCAGTGCCTGGACAGGTCATTGCCGAAACTACACCGGGCGGGAAGGCGCGGGTCACATTCACCTGCCAGGTACCGGTGTGGGATACAGAAAGCGGTCTGCTGGCCGAGCCGGACATCCAGCAGAAACTGCGGGACGATCAGGTGTTTGCTACGTATCTGATCGCATCGGAGCTGCGCATGGCAGAGCTGCAGACGATTACCGGCACCGCCGTGCTGGAAGGAAGCGCCGAGATGGGATATTTCCCAGGCGGTGGCATGATGCGATCCCTTTCCCCGGTGCTTTTCTCGGTCTTTCCCGCAGCACTGACCGATGCGCTTAAGGACGAATAGTGCAGTGTTCGCATGGCTTGCACACCCGTGCCATCGAATCCGCGTGCAGATGCGCTAGTCTTTCGCGCCTCTGCACCACCCACTGGAAACGGAACACCGTCATGAAGACTCCCCTGCGCACCCTGCTCGCCAGCGCTCTGCTGTGCGCCCCTGTGTTGACCACCGCCGCGCCGGCGCAGACGCCCGAACAATCGCTGGACCTGTACGCACGCGTGCTGATTGAAGACGATGCCGCTGCCGCGCGCACGCTCAACGATGCCCTGCGCAGCGCCCCCGACAGCGAGGACGCGTTGACGCTCGCGCCGGGCGCGGTGGCCAAGGCCCTGGCCGAACCGTGGATGGCGCTGCAGGCCAGCATCGGCGTCACGCCCGATGCCGCCGCGGCCGAAGAGATGTTCGCCAAGGTGCTGAAGGCATCGGCCTGCCGCGCCACCGGCAGCACCATCGAAGACAACGAGTACGTGAACGGCCAGAAGATCGCCACGGTCGATTTCAGCTGCAAGGTGGTGGACCTGGACAGCGTGCGCCCGCTGTTCATCGCCAGCATCAGCAGTGACGACCCCGCCGCACGCCGCCGCTTCATCGATGCCTACACGCAGGCACTGAAGAGCGGCGCGCGGCGCACGGTGAAGGGCAGCCACAAGATGTACTCCAGCGCAGAGCAGGCGTACTGGTTCACTGGCAGCTTCGATATGCTGATCAGCCCGGTGCTGGATGCACTCGCGCCGTTCGAGCAGTGGAGTGAAGATGCCCAAGCCGCCAGCGCACCGAAGGTGACCGGCGTGCCCAGCTGCGACCTGCTGCTGCAGCAGCACCGCAGCTGCGTGGCGAAGATCGCCCCGGACCAGATCAGCGGCGTGGACGCGATGGCCGAGGAACTGAAGGCCAAGGCACAGGTGCAATCGGCCGATGAAATGACGCAGGAGTGCAAGGCACTGCGCCCGATCGCCGAGATGATGTGGACCGACGCGTGCGCGTGATCTGGTAACGCCGGGCACTGCCCGGCGATTCCCAGCTGCCGTCATGCTTCGTCATCGTCGTCCGGATGTTCGCCGAACTCCGGACGATTCTGCTGGTACTCGCAGCCGTGCAGGGTCTTGTCCTGTCCCCAGGCACGTACGATGCGCGCGCGGTCTTCCAGCCACCCGTCGGCAGCGGTGTCGGTATCGTGGAAGCCGACAAAGGCGGTTTCGTCCCAGCCATCGTAAGAGGGAAGAGCCCACTCTTCTGCCAGCGCCGGGGCGATGTCTCCGTCGAGTTCCGCGTACAGGGTCAAGCCCACCTTCACGAAGCGTGAGACGGGCCTGCCGGCGATCATCACCGGCGCCGGCGGCGTCCACCAGCGATAGCCCTCTTTGTCCTCCCCATCCTTCCAGCCCTTGAAGCGCGCGTCAGTGGTGTGCGCTGACATGCCTACCGCCCAGCCCGCCGTGTAGTTGCGCAGCGCATCGGCCCTGCAGGTCAGCACGTCATCGAGCTCGGTGGCAACATCCACCCCCGAAGCAAACACCACGTCAGGTTCCTTGCCGCGCCTGCGCAACTGCTCCATGCGTGTGTCGTAGCGGTCCTCACAACCGAGCAGCACCGCATTGGGGTGGCTGGAAATGCGCGATGCGGTCAGCGAGCGTACCTGGAATCCGATGTCGCCCCTGTTGCGAAGTGACAGCTCCCGCACGTGGATGTGCGGCGCCACCGTTGCACTCAGTGGCCGCATCTCCAGCTGACGCGACATCTCCTCCAGCGTGACGCCCTCGATGATTGCCATCACTGCCTCGGAAAGAACAGCAATGCGCGTGGTTGAGTGACCGAACACCGTGATCGGTTCGGGCAGGGCCACCTCGTGCAGTGACGCGTTGGGCTGCTCGACAACAGCCCATGTATCGAATGGGCGTGCGACCTCGTTGCCCAACGCGACCGCCCACAAGTTGGGCGACAACTGCTTCGGCACCGAAGCAGGCGCACGGCATTCGATGATGGCGGTCAGGTCCTGCAGGGCCTGTGCCTGTGTGAAGGCACGCGCGGGAGCCGGCGCTTCCTCATCTGCGGACACGACAGGCGAAGCTGACACGCCGAGCAGAAGCAGCGCCGAAAGCAGCAGATTGCGGTTTGGGTGCAGCATGACAGTTACCGACGGGAGACAGCCGGTGACTGTGCGTGCGTAGTGCACGGTTTGATATGAAGATTGTTGCAAATAACGGCATCAAGATCGGCGTGACGTCGCCCGGTCATTTTCAGACGTGTTGCATGGTCAAGTGGAATTCGCCGCTGCATGCTGCCTGATCGATTCACAGCACTGCCTTGCCCTGTACATGCCCCTATTCGCCACAGCGGTCGCCGTCACGCTCTGCCAGGATGCCCATGAACACACCCACGCCTGGAAGGCTCATACCGGAGATGGTCATGCCACCTAACGCGCGATGGACTGGACTTCTGCCAGCGCTGTTTGCGTTAACCGCCTGCCTGCAGCAAGCGGACAGCGACGTCGCGCGCGAGCCTGCACGCAGCAGGCTGCAGACCGATGCCCCGCGTTGCACGGAGGATGACGACATCGTGGCCTGCCTGCGACGGTACGCCTCTCCCCCGCGCAAGGTATTCACAGCACGAGCTGACTGCAGTGTGTTCACCCAGCGGGGTGACTCGGTGGTGATCGAACCCACGACCCAGGCTGCCCACCCGGCGCGTTTTCCCGACAGGGTGCGCAGCAGCGGCAAGGTACACCTGCAGATGCGGGTGGAGGCCACTGGCCGACTGGCCGGAATCCGTGTACTGGAGTCCAGCGGCCATCCCCAGCTTGCCGAGGCGGCGATGGCCGCTGCCAGGGACTGGTGCTATCTGCCCGCACACCGCGACGGCCGCGACACCGGCGGCGATGTGGAGGCATGGTTCCACTTCAACGTCGTGACCTGGCCGCAGAGCGGCAAAGCGCCACAGGCAGAGGCGTCTGCGCCTCGGCCTCCACCTCGTTGATGCCGCGCCTGGCCAGCGGCCACAGGCCATGCCTTTCGTACTTATTGCATGGATCCTGCCCGATTCCGAGGTGAGGCTGGCAGTCCTTCCAACGGGACGTTCCAATGCGGATTCCGTGCCTCCTGCTCCTGCTCTTCATCCCCTTTGCTTCACATGCAACGCCGACCGGAAAGCTCAGCCCTGAGCAGGCGTTCGACCTGTTTGCCAGGGCACTGCTTGAAAGTGATGCTGAGGCGGGCGACACCCTCCACCGTGCCATGCACGCTGCCCAGCATGGCGACGCCCCGCTCGCAGTCAAGGCTGCGCGCCTCGTGCCAGAAATGGTTGAGGCGCTTGCGAAGGGCGAGATCGACGACGACATCCCGCCCGAGTTCGCCGCGCCGCTCGGCGAAGTGATCAGGTCGACGTACCTGCGCAGCCACTGCCGTGCGACGTCGGCAGTGCCTGTCAATGAAAGCGCGCAGGGCCTCCAGCAGGTGACGTTGTCATTCCGCTGCCAGGTTCCGGACTGGGACGCGGCGGCACCTCCGTTGACCGACGAAGTCATCAGCAGAATGAGGGCCGACGCATCATTCGCCTATGGGCTGATTACAACCACCGTGCCAACGCTGCCCCGACGCTCGATTACCGATACCGTCACTCTCACGGCTGATGCAAACGGCAACTACTTTTTCGTCGATGGGCAAGCGCTGCTTACTCCGCTGATCCAGTCCACGATGCCGATGCTGTTGCTGGCCGGTCACACCCGATCGCAGGGTCAGCCATGACAGCCGCCCGGACCGCTGATGTCAGCCAACAGGATCAGGCCAGCGCACCCAACACGCACGTCGCCCTGCCTGTTGCCAGGGCAATCATGCGAACACTGTGCGTTCCCCTCGCTCTGTGCATCGCAGTTGCCGGGCATGCTGCGGCAGAGCCCTCGATCAGCCCCGAACAGGCGTTCGAGCTTTTTACCAAGGCGGTACTGGAAAGTGACGCCGATGCGAGTGCAAAGCTGCATCGCTCAATGGTGGACATCAATCACTACGAGGCGGAATCGGTAGCGGACCTGCATCAGTATGCTCCGGCACTTGTCCAGTCAATGGTAGACGGGCTGGTCCAGTTCAAACTCTTCTCTGCCAAGTCCGCCCATGAGTACGGCACGTTGATGACCGACGCGTATGCAGGCACCCAATGCAGGGCAACGGGGACACGAGCGGCTTCGCAGTATTTGCGGGAAAAAGAGAAAGTCACGGAGATCATGGTGCAGTTCAGCTGCCAGGTGCCGGCTTTCAACACTGAGAGCGGTGAGGTGACGGATGCGGCCATTCTGAGAAAGATGCGCAAAAGCACGAAATATGCCTTCCGCACATGGGCGGCAATGCTCAAAAGCGGCGAGAAGCGCACGATGACGGGTGAGGCGATGCTGACTGGAGATCCTGATACCGGTTATTTCCCCGACGCCTACAACCTGAGATCCCTGACATCAGTGCTGTACTCGGCACTACCAGCAGAACGGGTGGATCCCTTTGCTGAGATGGAGCGGGATGCGGAGTAAAGGCCTCAGTGCCGACCAAGGTCGGCACCTACCAGAGCATTACGCGCGCAGCAGCAACCGCAGGTCCTCGCCCACCTGGCGCTGATCGACCACGCGCAGGCGGCGCTGCTGGTCCATCGCATCGATGCCGAGGCCGGCCAGCAGCGGGCGGCCGCTGTCACCCAGCAACGTGGGCGCCAGGTACAGCAGCAGTTCGTCTACCCAGCCACCGCGCAGCAGCGCGCCAGCCAGGGTCGCGCCCGCTTCGGTGTGCACTTCGTTGATGCCGCGCTCGGCCAGCAGCGCCAGTACCGCGCCCAGATCGAGATGCCCATGGCGCAGCGCCACGCTGGCGAATGCGGCGTCGGCCGCATCAGGGGGACTGACGACCGCGTTGTGCAGGTACAGCGTGGGTGCCCCGCCCTCGCGCACGCGGCTGCATTCCAGCGAACGCAGGCGCGAATCGAGCACGACGCGCAGCGGTGGCATCACTTCGGCATCGGCCAGGCGCACGGTCAGCATCGGGTCGTCGGCCAGCACGGTGTCGGCGCCGGTGAGGATGGCGCCCGCACGTGCGCGCCAGTGCTGCACGTCTTCGCGCGCCGCCGCGCCGGTGATCCACTTCGATGTGCCGTCGGCCATCGCGGTGCGGCCATCCAGGCTGGCGGCCAGCTTCACCCGCAACCACGGACGGTTGCGCTCCACGCGCGACAGGAAGCCCTTGTTGAGCTCGCGTGCCTGCGCGGCCATCAAACCCTCGGCCACGTCGATGCCGGCCTCGCGCAGCAGATCGAAGCCACCGCCATCGACCTTCGGGAACGGATCGCGCATCGCCGCGACCACGCGCGATACGCCAGCCTCAATCAGGGCCAGGGCGCAGGGCGGTGTACGCCCGTAGTGCGCGCAGGGTTCCAGCGTGACGTAGGCGGTGGCACCGCGCGCTTCGCTGCCGGCCTCGCGCAGCGCGAACACTTCGGCATGCGGCCCACCGGCACGCTGGTGCCAACCCTGCCCGACCACGCGTTCGCCATGGGCGATGACGCAGCCAACCATCGGGTTGGGACGGGTGGTGTAGGCACCGCGCTCGGCCAGACGCAACGCGTTGGCCATGTGCAGGTGGTCAAGGACGGAGAACGGGGTGGTCATGCCACCATGGTAACGCCGCCAGCATGGATCCATGCCATGCGGTCTCTGTGCCAACCAAGGTTGGCACCCACCAGGGCGTCAGCCCTTCTTCTTCTTGGTCAGGGCGATCACATCGCCCAGCAGCTGCAGCTGTTCGGTGCTGGAAGGCAGTTCGCGTTCCAGCTTCTCGATCTCCTCGCGGAAATCGGCCACATCCTCGAAGCTGCGGTACACCGAGGCGAAACGCACGTAACCCACATGGTCCAGCTTGCGCAGTTCGTTCATCACGAACTCGCCGACCTTGATCGAGGGCACTTCGCGCTCGCCGCTGATGCGCAGCTGGTGGACCACTGCGCGCACCGCTGCTTCGATTTTCTCTTCGGGCACGGCACGCTTCTGCAGCGCGCGGTCGAAGCCGGCGCGGACCTTGCGCTGGTCGAAGGCCTCGCGGGTGCCATCACTCTTGACGATGGCCGGCAGCTTCAGCTCGACCGTTTCCAAGGTGCTGAAGCGTTCGTTGCAGGCCTCGCACTCGCGCCGACGACGGATCGTCGCGCCGTCTTCGGAGACGCGCGAGTCGATGACCCGGGTATCGGCATGCTGGCAGAAGGGGCAATACATGGAACGCCTGGCTCGCGAGAAGACCTGCGGCCACGGTCGTGGCAGCGTCGCAAAGGTACCTGAGAAGGGGCGCAGCAGCAATCTCCGCGCTTCTTCACTCAGGCCCGCCGCCCTTTGCCAGCCATCGGAAGTGGCAGGCAAGGCTGAGCCAGGGAGCTCCCCAACCCATCGCCAACACCAGCAGAATCGGCTCCCATCCAAAGCCCGGGACCGTCATGATCAATGCGGACACAACCTGAGCGGCAGACAGCAGAAACAGCGCCACCAGCATTGGCGTGGCCGCTTTCAATCCGTCCGGTCCACGCATCTGCCATGTATTTGCCAGCCAGACAACAAGAATGCACGCTGCCACGGACAGCACACCCCAAGCCGCACCCCATGCGAGAAATGCTCCCTTACCGCTGCCATGTGCCCATCCCCACAGCAGCACTAGCAGGCCCGCCAGGCCAGCCAATGCGCAGGGAATGGAGAAAAACAAGCTATGAAGAAGCAGATAGAGGCCGTGTCGACGGCGCACGGTGCGCATTGGGGTGTCCATGCAGGAAACCTAGGCCGGCTTTCCCCGGCACGCCATGCAATTTCTTTGAAACCGCGGGTCGTGCCATCCCAGCGGCAATGACGACGCGCACGACGAAGGCTTCATTCCTACTGCCTTGAAAGCCACCGCATATGCCAGCTCAAACTGGCCCATGGGGCGCAGATAGTCATCAGGAAGGGGGTATACAGCAGAGCTGCTGGCTCCCACCCAATGGCCGTGAACAGCATCGCCACCGCCGCAGTGGCCTGGAACGCAGAAACGATGGGCAGCGCCGCCAGGCAGCCCGCATGCGAATGTAGCCCTTCCATACCCGCAGTCCGCCAGCTGTCGCCCAGCACTACAGTTGCATAGGCGCTCCAGACCGACATCACCACCCAGTTGGCGGCAGCCATCAGGAACGCTTCGGGTGGCTGCGGCCTGGCGAGCCACACCATGAAGAGCGCGCATGTGGCCAGCACGCCAACCAACGCGCACGGAATGGAAAACAGCAACAGATGCCACCGCAACCTGACGTGCGTAAGGCGACCCAGCGGATTCATGGGGTATCCCAACCGTGAAGACCGCTGGGAGCTTAGGCAGGGCGCGCGCCTACTACCATGCAACTTGTCTTAAAAATCAGCGCACGGATAACCGGCTCACGTTCCCCAGCGCAACCACGCCAGGTGTGCGGCCGGCAGCAGGAACGGCGGCCCCAGGCCCAGGTAGCTCAACAGCGCGAACTCGCCGCCCTTGAACACCAGATGCAGCGTGACGGCGACCACAGCCAGCGCGGCCAGGACGCCCAGCAGCAAGCCCACCCACGCCGCCGGCGACGATTGCCGCAGGCCATCACGGCCGCGCCGCAGGAATACACCGCTCAGCCACAGCCACGACAGCAGGCCGATGATCCCACCCAGCGACCACAGCAGCAGCATTGTGGGTTCGTTGCCAGACAGGTACTTGCCGTCCATCGCGACCATCAGCCCCAGCACCGCGACGGTTCCGCCGGCAGCAAGTGCAGGCAGGCCAAGCACGAGACCGCCCACCGCAACCATCCGTTTGTGCAGATGCTCATCCATGCATCCGGTCTCCTTCCATGGGCCTCATCATGCGCGGCGCTTGAGCCACACCAGCATCGCGGCCGGCACCAGCAGCGACGGGCCCAGCATCAGCACTTCCAACGCCGAGCCGACCTCCTGCCATCCGATCCACGCGGCCAGCCAGATGACCGGTAGTGCGGCCAGGCCACCGGCCAGCAGCAGCCACCACCACACCGCGCGCACCTGCAGACCGGGCCGCCCCTGCAACAGATAGCCCGCGCTGAGCCACAGCCAGGCCAGGCAGCCGGCAATGCCCGCCAGGCCCCACAGCAGCGGCACAATGTCTGGCGCGCGGTTACCGCCGAAGGATTGCAGACCCTCGACCAGGAACAGCACCGATACGGTGCCGCCCATCACCAGGCTGGGCAGGCCGAACACCACCGCAAGAGCGGCATACAGGTAGTTGAGGCGGCGCTCGTCCATGCGCGGGTGCTCCGATGCCGGGGTCAGAGCCCTTCCCGCGGGAAGGGTTCCGACCCCACAGGACCGATCAGCCGTAGACCGGGTACTTGCGGCACTGCGCGCTGACCGCATCACGCACGCGGGCGATGACGGCGTCATCGGCCGGTGCGTCAAGCACGTCGGCGATCCAGTTGGCCAGGTCCACGCAGTCCTGTTCGACGTAACCGCGGGTGGTCACCGCCGGGGTGCCCAGGCGCAGGCCCGAGGTCACGAACGGCGAACGCGGGTCGTTCGGCACCGAGTTCTTGTTGACGGTGATGTGGGCCTTGCCCAGTGCGGCTTCCGCGTCCTTGCCGGACACGTCCTTGCCGATCATGTCGACCAGCATCAGGTGGTTCTGGGTGCCGCCGGAAACGATCTTGTAGCCACGTGCGATGAGCGTGTTGGCCATCGCCTGGGCGTTCTTCACCACCTGCTGCTGGTAGGCCTTGAAGCCCGGCTCCAGCGCTTCCTTGAAGGCCACGGCCTTGCCGGCGATGACGTGCATCAGCGGACCGCCCTGGATGCCCGGGAACACGATCGACTGCAGCTTCTTGACTAGGTCTTCGTCGGCGCCCTTGGCGACGATGATGCCGCCGCGCGGGCCGCGCAGGGTCTTGTGGGTGGTCGAGGTGACCACGTGGGCGTGTTCCAGCGGGCTCGGGTAGACGCCAGCGGCGACCAGGCCGGCCACGTGGGCCATGTCGACGAACAGGTAGGCACCGACCTTGTCGGCGATGGCGCGGAAGCGCGCCCAGTCGATCACCTGCGAGTAGGCCGAGAAGCCGGCCACGACCATCTTCGGCTTGTGCTCCAGGGCGAGGCGCTCGACTTCGTCGTAATCGATCAAGCCCTGGTCGTTCACGCCGTACTGCACGGCGTTGAACAGCTTGCCGGAAGCATTCACCTTGGCACCGTGGGTGAGGTGGCCGCCGTGGGCCAGGCTCATGCCGAGGATGGTGTCGCCCGGCTGCAGCAGGGCGAAGTACACGGCCTGGTTGGCCTGCGAGCCGCTGTGCGGCTGCACGTTGGCGTAGTCCGCGCCGAACAGCTGCTTGAGGCGGTCGATGGCCAGCTGCTCGGCGATGTCCACGTATTCGCAGCCACCGTAGTAGCGCTTGCCCGGGTAGCCTTCGGCGTACTTGTTGGTCAGCTGGCTGCCCTGGGCTTCCATCACCGCCGGGCTGGTGTAGTTCTCGCTGGCGATCAGCTCGACGTGGTCTTCCTGGCGCTGTGTCTCAGCGGCAATGGCCTTGGCCAGTTCGGGATCGTAGGATTCGATGCGGACGTCACGCGGGAACATCGGGTACTCCAGCAGGCAGGGAAAGGGGGTACGACTCAGCCCTCGATTGTAGCCCCGCACCGGCCTGCTGGGGCCGAAACGGACGGGGCCGGCATCCCCGAAGGAATCCGGCCCCGTATGGTTTCGCCTGCCGTGTCAGTAGCCCCACGCCATGCGTGGACCAGACCGCCGGCTCAGCGGCCGCTGAGCACGTACTGGGCGATCACGCCGGTGGCGATGGCCACCAGCAGCATGTTGCCGCGGTCATCGCGGATCCAGTGGTGGCCATACGGCGGGCGGCGCAGGTGGTAGCGCGGGTAGTCGTTCACCACGTAGACCGGGCCGGAGTAGTAGTTGCGATAGGGCGAACCGACGCGCCAGCCGTAGCTGCCATAGCGCGGCGGCGGTGCCGGCCGATAGACCACCCGCGGCGGTGCCGGGCGGTAGTAGCGGTCGTGGTCGCGGTGCCAGTCGCGGCGGTCACGCTCCCAGTCACGCCGGGCCGCGCGGCGGTCGCGCTCCCAGTCACGGCGGTCCTGGCGCCACTCGCGGCGGTCTTCGCGCCACTCACGGCGGTCGCGGTGGTCGTTGTCGGCGAAGGCCGGGGCGACGGCACCCAACGCCAGCACAGAGGCTACGGCGCCGGCCATTACTCGATTGATGCGCATGTCAGACCTCTGCTTGAGTGGGTGGTGGTGAGCCCATATTGCGCACTTGATCTGAACCGTTTCCAGCTGGAAACGCTTCCCGTTTCAGGACTGTGACCGGGTATTCAGGCGATAGCCAGCCCGGCGCCCCCTGCCCGGCGCGGCCCGGAACCGGTTCCGGCTATAATTAGCAGTACACCTTTTCAGTCTGTGCCCGCTGCCGCAACGGGATGTTCCCGTGACGGACCGGGCGCAGGGCCGCGCCTACGGAGACCTCATGTCCTCGCAATACATCTACACCATGAACCGCGTGTCCAAGGTGGTCCCGCCCAAGCGGCAGATCATCAAGGACATCTCGCTGTCCTTCTTCCCGGGCGCGAAGATCGGCCTGCTGGGCCTGAACGGCGCCGGCAAGTCCACCGTGCTGAAGATCATGGCCGGCGTGGACACCGATTTCGAGGGCGAAGCCCGCCCGCAGCCGGGCATCAAGGTCGGCTACCTGGCGCAGGAACCGGAACTGGACCCGACCAAGACCGTGCGTGAAGCGGTCGAGGAAGGCGTGGGCGAAGTGCTGCAGGCCCAGGCCGCGCTGGACGCGGTGTACCTGGCCTATGCCGAGGAAGGCGCCGACTTCGACGCGCTGGCCAAGGAACAGGAACGCCTGGAGGCGATCCTGGCCGCCGGCGACGCGCACACCCTGGAAAACCAGCTGGACGTGGCCGCCGATGCGCTGCGCCTGCCGCCGTGGGATGCCGTGGTCGGCAAGCTGTCCGGTGGTGAGAAGCGCCGCGTGGCGCTGTGCCGCCTGCTGCTGCAGAAGCCGGACATGCTGCTGCTCGACGAACCGACCAACCACCTCGACGCTGAGTCGGTGGAGTGGCTGGAACAGTTCCTGGCGCGCTACACCGGCACCGTCGTGGCGGTCACCCATGATCGCTACTTCCTGGACAACGCCGCCGAGTGGATCCTGGAACTGGACCGCGGCCGCGGCATTCCGTGGAAGGGCAACTACACCGACTGGCTGACCCAGAAGGACGAGCGCCTGAAGCAGGAAGACAACCAGGAAAAGGCTCGCCAGAAGGCGATCCAGAAGGAACTGGAGTGGTCGCGCCAGAACGCCAAGGGCGGCCGCACCAAGGGCAAGGCCCGTCTGGCCCGCCTGGAAGAGCTGCAGTCGGTCGATTACCAGAAGCGCAACGAGACCAATGAAATCTTCATCCCGCCGGGCGAGCGCCTGGGCAATGCGGTGATGGAGTTCAAGAACGTCTCCAAGAAGTTCGGCGACCGCCTGCTGTTCGACAACCTGAGCTTCCTGGTGCCGGCTGGCGCCATCGTCGGCATCATCGGCCCGAACGGTGCCGGTAAGTCGACCCTGTTCAAGATGATCACCGGCCAGGAAAAGCCGGACACCGGCGAGATCGTGGTCGGCCCGACCGTGAAGCTGTCCTACGTGGACCAGAGCCGCGACGCGCTGGAAGGCAACCACAACGTCTTCCAGGAGATCGCGGGCGGCCTGGACATCCTCAACATCAACGGCATCGAGATCCAGTCGCGCGCCTACATCGGCCGCTTCAACTTCAAGGGCCAGGACCAGCAGAAGATGGTCGGTTCGCTGTCCGGTGGTGAGCGTGGCCGCCTGCACATGGCCAAGACCCTGCTGCAGGGTGGCAACGTGCTGCTGCTCGACGAACCGTCCAACGACCTGGACATCGAAACCCTGCGCGCGCTGGAAGATGCGCTGCTGGAGTTCCCGGGCAACACCTTCGTCATTTCGCATGACCGCTGGTTCCTGGATCGCATCGCGACCCACATCCTGGCGTTCGAAGGCGACTCGCACGTGGAGTTCTTCCAGGGCAACTACCGCGAGTACGAAGAAGACAAGCGCCGCCGCATGGGCGACGACGCTGCGCCGAAGCGCCTGCGCTTCAAGGCGCTGAAGTAAGGCAACAGGAAAGGCCGCGCTCGCGCGGCCTTTCTTCTTCTATGGGTCGCCCGCTTGCTGGCGACACCTTTGCGAGATTTCCCCATGCCCCTGTTCGAACGCCTGTTCCAGCTGCAGCAGCACGGCACCACCGTGCGCACCGAGCTGCTGGCCGGTGTCACCACCTTCCTGACGATGTCCTACATCGTCTTCGTGAACCCCGAGATCCTCGGCACCACCGGCATGGATGCCGGTGCAGTGTTCGTGGCCACCTGCCTGGCCGCCGCGCTGGGTTCGGCGGTGATGGCACTGGCCGCCAACTTCCCGGTTGGCATGGCACCGGGCATGGGCCTGAACGCGTTCTTTGCCTTCACCGTGGTCGGCGCTGCCGGCCTGCCGTGGCAGCAGGCGCTGGGTGCGGTGTTCATCTCTGGCCTGGTGTTCCTGGTGCTGTCGCTGACCGGCGTGCGCGCGTGGCTGGTATCGGGCATTCCGGCATCACTGCGTTCGGCGATCGTGGCCGGCATCGGCCTGTTCCTGGCGATCATCGCGCTGCAGAAATCCGGCGTGATCGTCGGCAATGAAGACACGCTGGTGGCGCTGGGCCCGTTGAACACCGCGCCGCCGCTGCTGGCACTGGCCGGCTTCCTGCTGATCGCGGTGCTGGAAGCACGCCGCATCCGTGGCGCGATCCTGATCGGCATCCTGGCGGTGACGGCCGCAGGCTGGGCACTGGGTGATGTGCAGTACCAGGGCCTGGTGTCGCTGCCACCGAGCCTGGCCCCGACCTTCCTGCAGCTGGACCTGCCTGGCCTGCTGCACCACGACGGCGGCGCGCCGATCGCGGTGCTGCTGCAGGTGGTGCTGGTGTTCGTGCTGGTGGAGGTGTTCGATGCCACCGGCACGCTGTATGGCGTGGTCGGCCGTGCGGGCCTGCTGAAGCTGCCGGGCGCGCAGAAGCGTTTCGGTCGTGCACTGCTGGCCGACAGCACCGCGATCGTCGCCGGTTCGTTGCTCGGCACCAGCAGCACCACCGCCTTTGCCGAAAGCGCCTCGGGCGTGCAGGTGGGCGGCCGCACCGGCCTGACCGCGCTGGTGGTGTCGGCGTTGTTCCTGGCCGCGCTGCTGTTCTCGCCGCTGGCGGCGATGGTGCCCAGCTATGCCACCGCGCCGGCGCTGCTGTTCGTGGCCGGATTGATGCTGCGCGAACTGGTGGAAGTGGACTGGAGCGACCTGACCGAATCGGTGCCGGCCGCGCTGTGTGCGCTGGCGATGCCGTTCACCTACTCGATTGCCAACGGCCTGGCGTTCGGCTTCATCGCCTACGCCGCGCTGAAGGCGGGCACCGGCCGCTGGCGCGAAGTGCACCCGGCGGTGTGGCTGGTGGCGGTGCTGTTCACCCTGCGCTACGCGCTGGAGTAAGCGGCGCCGGCATGCACCCGGCCCTGCAGCGCGCGCGGCTCACCAGCGCGGCTGCAGCCTGCCATCGGCGTTGAAGCGCCAGCGCCCTTCGGCCCAGCCCAGCCCGAACAGGCTGAGCATCTGCGAGTAGTACGCCGGGGCATCGGCGCGCTGCTGCTCGGCGCTGGGCACGCTGGCCTGCAGTGCACGGGCGCGCTCGTTTTCTCCCTGGGCCAGCAGATACGGCAGCAACGCCGCGCGGAAGCCGTAGTTGCCTTCGCCCTGCCCCTGCCCGCTGCGGGTGTCGATCTTTTCCCACATGGCGGCGCCACTACGCAGGCGCTGCAGCGGGCCAGACAATGCGGCCAACTGCGGCCGGAACAGCGGATCGCGCGGCGCGGTCATGCCGGCCCAGGCGTAGCAGCGGATCGCATCGTAGCTGCCGACCGCACCCTTCACCGGGTCGGCCACGAAACCGCCGGCCTGCCAGGCCGTCCAGTCCGGCGCGAACCCGTGCGGGCTGCTCTGCTGCAGCATCCGCAGCGTGTTTGCCGCCAGTGCCGGCCACGGCCCCTTGCGGTCAACCGATGCAAACCGTCGCAGCAGCGGCAACGGCAGATAGCTGGGATTGATGCGGGTCGCATCGCCTTCGACGAAGCCCTGCGGGCCGGGCAGCAGCATCGGCCCCAGCCCCGGCAGCTGCACGATCTCGCGCTCGCGCACCTGCTGCAGCATGCCTTCGGCGATGGCCTGCAACGCCGGACGCCGCCACAGGCGCGCACCTTCCAGCAGCGCATAGGCCAGC